>CAIXBH010000036.1 GCA_903917615.1 uncultured Chloroflexota bacterium
GCGCCGCAGGCGGTCGCCGCCGGGGCGGTCGCCCTGGTGGCGATGGCCGGGCAGGGCGACGCGCTGCGCCCGCTCGGCGTGCCGGTCGTCGAGGTGCCGAATCCCCGCGCCACCCTCGCGTCGATCAGCGCCGCGCACGAGGGCTACCCGGCGCGTTCGCTGGCCGTCATCGGCGTCACGGGGACGGATGGCAAGTCCACGACCTGCTTCCTGATCGCCTCAGCCCTGCAGGGCTGCGGGCTCAAGGTCGGCCTGCTCACGACGATCGAGACGCGCATCGGCAGCGATGTCATCCCGAACCCCACGCGCCTGACCTCGCAGGAGGCGCCCTACGTCCAGCACATGCTCGCCGAGATGCTCGCCGCCGGCTGCACCCATGCGGTCGTCGAGGCGACGTCGATCGGCCTCGACCTGCACCGCCTCGACGAGTGCTCCTTCGACGTCGGCGTCTTCACGAACCTGTCGAACGATCACCTCGACTTCCACGGCACGTTCGAGGCGTATCGCGCCGCGAAGGCGCGCCTCTTCACGCTGCTCGATGAACCGAGGCACGGGAAGAAGCGCCGGCCGTCCGCGGTGCTCAACGCCGACGACCCGAACTGGCGCTACCTCGCGAACCGCTCGAAGGCACGCGTGATCACGTACGCGCTCGACGACCCGGACGCGGACGTGCGGGTCGAGGACCCGATGCTCTGGCCTGATGGCGCGACGTTTGCCCTGGTCGCTGACGAAGACGACGAGAGCATCGACGCCAGCATCCGGTTGCCGGGCCGCTACAACGTCGCAAACGCCGCGGCTGCGATCACTGCCGTTGGTGCGCTCGGCCTCCCCATTGAGGCGGCCGCGGCGGGCGTCGCGGCGTGCGAGGGCGTGCCAGGGCGCATGGAGCGGATCATGGGCGCGCCGTTCACGGTGATCGTTGACTACGCGCACACGGGGGAGGCGCTTCGCAACGTCGCCGCGACGCTGCGGCCGATCCTCGAGGACACCGAGGGACGGCTCATCGCCGTGTTCGGCTGCGCGGGCGAGCGCGCGCGCGAGCGCCGCACCGGACTTGGCAGCATCGCCGCGACCGACATCGACTACTCGGTCCTCACGGACGAGGATCCCCGGAGCGAACCGTCCGAGGCGATCCTCGACGAGATCGCCCAGGCGATGCTCCTGGGCGGTGCGGTGGAGGGCCAGACCTTCGAGCGCATCGTCGATCGCCGCGCCGCGATCGCGCGCGCCCTCGATGTCGCGCAGGCGGGTGACATCGTGGTGATCGCCGGCAAGGGGCACGAATCGACCATCGAGTACGCGGATGGCCCGCGGCCGTGGGACGATCGAGCGGTCGCGCGCGAGGAGATCGCGAAGCGGTTCGGCGCGCCTTCGGCGTAGACTCCGGCAAGAACCCGCATCGAGCCATCTCAGCCTGGAGAGGTGGCGTCGGAAGGCATGACCATGACCTCCATCAGCGACGAGACGTACGCCGACCTCATCCACGAGGACCTCGCGCACCTCATTCACCCGCAGTACTACGCGCCGGACCACCAGCAGCCGGTGATCTTCGATCACGGCGAGGGCGTGTGGCTGACCGACCTGCAGGGGCGCCGCTACATCGACGCGCTGTCATCGCTGTGGAACGTCGCCGTCGGGCACGGGCGTGCGGAGCTCGCTGACGCTGCGGCCGAGCAGATGCGCAAGGTCGCGTTCACCAACAACTACACCGGCTTCTCGAACGTCCCGGCGATCCGCCTCGCGGGCAAGGTCATCGACCTCGCGTACGACAACATGGAGGGCGTGTTCTTCACGAACTCCGGCTCCGAGTCGAATGAGGGTGCGTTCAAGGCAGCACGGTTCTACTGGAACCTGCAGGGCCGCCCGACGAAGACCAAGCTCATCGCGCGTGAGCGCGCCTATCACGGCGGCACCCTCGCGACGATGTCGATGACGGGCCTGCCGGTCTTCTGGAAGTACTTCGGCCCGCTCGTCCCCGAGATCGTGCACACCAAGCAGCCTGACAACCTCGAGTGCGACTGCGAGCCGAACACCGATGGCGAGTGCGCGCACTGGCTGGAGGCGGCGATCCTGCGCGAGGGGCCGGACACCGTCGCCGCGTTCATCGCAGAGCCGGTGAAGGGCGCTGGTGGCGTGTGGACGCCCGCGCCGGGTTACTTCGAGCAGATCCGCGAGATCTGCTCGAAGTACGAGGTGCTCTTCATCGCCGACGAGGTGATCACCGGCTTCGGCCGCACCGGCCACATGTTCGCCCTCGAACGCTGGGGCGTGCAGCCGGACATCCTCTCGATCGCGAAGGCGATCACCTCGGGGTACGTCCCGCTGGGCGCGTTCATCGTGTCGAAGCCGATCCAGGAGGCACTGCACAACGTCCCACCGGACGCGCGCTTCATGCACGCGTACACCAACAGCGCCCACCCGACGGCGAGCGCCGTCGGTCTGCGCAACCTGCAGATCTTCGAGGACGAGCACCTCGTCGAGAACGCGGCAGCCATGGGCGAGCGATTCGGCGACGCGCTGCGCGACGCGATCGGATCGAGCGCGCATGTGACGAACCTGCGCCACCTCGGGCTCATCGCCGGCTTCACGCTGTCACAGGACGCGAAGGGGACGCCGTACGCTGCGTCCGACGGCATGGGTGGCAAGGTCGCGAAGCATCTGCGCGAGCAGGGCGAGGTCATCACACGCTTCGTGGGCGACAACCTCGTGTTCGCCCCGCCGCTGATCATCAAGCCGGCCGAGGTGGACCACATCGCCGAGTCGGTTGGCCGCGCGGTGCGCGACGTGACCGGGGCGTAGGGCACGTAACGTGGACGAAACGTACCGATCAGGAATGTGATCAGTACCTCTTGACAGATTTTTCGGCCGCAGTATCTTCGGTGGCAGGAAAGGAGGTGATGCTAGTGTCAGACGACAGTAGTCACCAGCGTTTCGGAATCACGGGCATCTCGATGGGGGTGTTCGTCCGCTAGCCTCCGATCCTGAGTGACGAAAACTGACGCCCCGGCGTATGCCGGGGCGTCTTTCTTTGTCCGTCCGTGTCCGCGTCTGGTCTCCGCGGGCTCCTCCTCCCGACCCGGCGGGCCGAATATCGCCAAACGGGGCATTAACCATCTACCGACCGGCCTCGTTATCCTGTCATAACGATGACCTTCGACTTCAACCGCTATCGCTCGCTCCTTCGGTCCACCGGCGTCGGCGTCGAGGTGACGTATGCGGACGTCGTCGACTCGACGATGGACGCCGCGCGCGCGGGCGCAGCCGCCGGGCGCCCCCCGGGGAGCGCCTACGTCGCCGGGGAGCAGACCGCCGGCCGTGGCCGCGAGGGGCGCTCCTGGGTCTCCGCCGCCGAGGCGGGGCTCTACGTTACGTACCACCTCACGCCGCAGCGGACCGCGAACGCGCCGCTCCTGACGATCGCCGGCGCGCTTGCCGTCGCGGACGCGCTCGAGACGACCTGCGGCCTCAAGGTGGACCTGAAGTGGCCGAATGACCTCCTCTTCGAGGGCCGGAAGCTCAGCGGCGTCCTCGCCGAGGCTCGCCACTCCGGGCGCCGCGTGGACGTATTCCTTGGCATCGGCGTGAACCTCACCACCAGCGCGATGCTGCCACCCGAGGTCGCGGAGATCGCGACGAGCGTGGAGCAGGCCGGGGCGAAGCCCCCCGCGCGCGAGGTGCTGCTCGCGGCGCTGTCGCGCCACCTCGAGCGGCGCACGACCCAGGCCGAAGTAGACCCGGCGGCCCTGATTGCGGACTGGCGTGAGCGCCTCGTGACGCTCGGCCGCCGCGTGCGGCTGCACACACCCAGTGGGGACGTCGAGGGCGAAGCCGTCGACGTCACGGAGACCGGCGAACTGATCCTTGCCCTGCCGGGCGGGGAACGGCGAGCTTTCGCAGCCGGGGACGCGTTGGCGGCGGCCGCGCTCCCCGGCTCATACGCCTCTTAACGCGCGGCAGATTGATCCTGCCGTGCGCGACATTTAGGCTCGGTTCATGAAGCGTTCGGACGTCAACGCGCAGCACCTCCAGGCCGGTCATGCACATCTGCATGTCCATCTGCGGCCGTCGTGCGCGCGCCTGGTCCGGTAACCGACACCCTGATCGTCGAACCCACCATGTACGCCGCGACGGCCCAGCCTCGCGGCGTTTCTGTAGGTCGATGACCCTCGGACGCCAGTGAGGCTTCGCTGCCCCGCCGGCCCGAGCACACGAGGGACGTAGAATGACGACCACGAACACCACCAGCGAACAGGCCTCACCCATGACCGCGACATCCGACTCAGGTCTGCGCAGCGCAGGCATGCGCGACCTCGGGCCGGAGGCCATGGCGCGCTTCCGCCGCGTCGAGCGCGCCTTCCTCGAGACCACGGCGGCGCGCGACTACCTCGAGATCCGCACCCCCACGATCGAGCCCCTGCACCTGTACACCTCCGCCGGTACGCTCTCGCCGCAGGCGCTCGACCGCGTCTACTCCTTCCTCGACTGGGATGGGTGGAGTGGCGAGCGCGTGGTGCTTCGCCCGGACGCGACGGTCGCCGTCGCGCGCTGGTACGCGGAGCAGGGCAGCGCGGACGTGCGCCGCGTCGCCTACGTCCAGCCTGTGTACCGCTTCGCCGCCGAGGGCGAGCGCGAGGTGTGGCAGTGCGGCGTCGAGCTCTTCGGCGCGCCCGCGGCCACCGCGGACGGCGAGTTGCTGCTTCTCGCGCGCGACTTCCTCGGCGCGCTTGGCCTCGGTTCCGTGACCTGCGAGCTCGCGCACGCCGGCATCGTCCGCGCTGTCCTCGCCGCCGCCGGGCTCTCGCCGGTGCAGCAGGTCGAGGCGCACGACCGCATGCTCGATGGCGACGCAGGCGTCGTCGCCGATCTGACCGCGGCGCTGCCGCAGGCAGCCGCCGCGCTTCGGCTCCTCTCCAGCGTCGATGGGGGTTCCGCCGGCTACGTCGGCAACCTCCGCGCCGCGCTCCTGCCGAGCGTGCCCACCGCTGCCACCGCGCTCGACGAACTCGAGGCGGCGGCGCGCGTCCTCGACACCGCGGGCGTGCCGTACCGACTGCTCGTCGGCACCTCGCGATCCTTCGAGTACTACAGCGGCGTCGCGTTCCGCATGTCGGCCGGTGGCCGCGAATGCATCAGCGGCGGCCGATACGATGGCCTCGCGGAGACCGTCGGCGGCGTCGCCGCCCCGGGCTCGGGCTGGGGCGCCGACCTCGTGCGCCTCGCCGAGATCATCGGGGTGCGCTCGTGACCCCGGCGGAGACCCGCCCGATCCGCGTCGCATTGCCTCGAGGTGACCTGCGCACGCCCGTCGCAGAGCGGTTGGTCGCGGTCGGCTTCGAGGCCGAGGGCTACGCCGAAGGCTCGCGCACCTATCAGCACGGCGTGGTCGGGCGTGAAGGCATCATCACGCGCGTCTTCTCTGACAACGACATCCCGATCCAGGTCGCGATGGGCCAGTACGACCTCGGCATCGCGAGCCGCATGTGGATCGATGAGTTGCTCGTGCGCTTCCCGCAGGACTCGATCGTGCCGCTGCGCCGCTTCGATATCGAAGGCGACTCCCTCGTGATCGCGGGCGCGCCCGGTGCGAACATCGCGCGGCTCGCCTCGATGGGGGTCGTGCGCGTGGCGACCGAGTACCCGAACCTCGCGCAGCACTACCTCACGCGCCTGCGCATCCCCGACTACCGGCTGTACGAGGTGTGGGCCCAGGCCGAGGCATGGCCGCCCGAAGACGCCGAGCTGGCGATCGCCCCGCGCGCCGCGGTGACGAAGGAAGGCCTCGATGTCCTCGGTGACGTGCACCGCGGCGGCGTCTGGCTGATCGCGAACCGCGCTGCGCTGCAGAACCGCGACCTGTCGGCGGCCCTCGAGCCGCTGCTCGCGCTGCCGCAGGGCACCGAGCTCGAGGGTGTCGTGGTGCCGTCGCCCCTGACGGGCGCGCTGCGCGCGATGCCACGGCCAGTCGCCGAGCGCACAGCATTCCGCATCGCGGTGCCGGACGGGCACGCGCAGCGGCACACCGTCGCAGCGCTCGCCGATGCGGGCATCGCGTTCAAGGGCTATGAGGAGGGCGGCGCGACGCGTCACCCGGTGGCCGAGGATCCCGACGTCGTGGTGAAGGTGATGCGCCCGCAGGACATGCCGCGCGCGGTCGCGCTCGGCCACTTCGACCTCGCGTTCACAGGACGCGACTGGTTGCGCGCGTTCGCCGCCTCGTTCCCGGCTGCACCGATCGTCGAGCTGGCGGATCTGCACCGCTCGAACTACCGCATGGGCGCCGTGGTGAGCGAGGACCTGCCCGTCGAGACCATCGAAGAGGCGATCGCGCTCTGGCGCCGCGACGACCCGGAGCGCACGATCCGCGTCGCCTCCGAATACGCCGCGCTTGCCGATGAGTACGCGCGGTCGAGGCACCTCGGTCGGTACTCCGTGATCCCGATCTCCGGCGCGTCGGAGGGCTTCGTGCCCGAGGACGCCGAGATCCTGATCGAGGGCACCGAGACCGGCACGACGCTGCGCGCCAACCGGCTGCGCATGATCGATGTGATCATGGAGTCCACGAACTGCGCGATCGGCAGCGCCGTGCGCCCCCCGGGACGTCGAGGCGAGTTGCGCGACTGGTACGTCGAGCGGCTGTCCGCCGTGGTCGCGGCAGGGTAGGGAGCGTCGCGATGCCGTCGCTGGGATCGCACCTCGCGCGCGCCATCGTGGTCGCCGACCGGCTGGACCTGCCGGCCATCGAGACCGATCGCGGTGCGTACTACCTCGGCGCGACTGCGCCCGATATCCGTGTGATGCTCCAGGTGGACCGCCGCGAGACGCACTTCTACGACCTCGACGAGTTCGCGGATCAGGATTCGATCGCGCGCATGCTCGAGGCGTACCCGTCGCTCGCCGGGACCGCGCTCGAGGGGGCGACGCGTGCTTTCATGGCGGGCTATCTCACGCACCTCGTGCTGGACGAGACGTACATCGCCGAGGTCTATCGGCCGTGCTTTGGCGTGTACTCGACGATCGACGACGACCCGCGGTCGGACATCCTCGACCGCGCGCTGCAGTACGAGGTCGACGTGCGTGACCGCTCCGACCGCGCGCGGATGGACGGCGTGCGTGCCGCGCTGGCCTCGGCCGGTCGCGTGCGCGGCGTGCCGTTCATCGATGATGCGCGGATCGAGGAGTGGGCCGCGCGCATCGACGACATCGCGGCGCGGCCGGCGGACTATGCGCGCTTCGCGCAGACGCTGACGCGTCACGCCGGGCGCTCGAACATGGGCGGCGACGAGGCCATTCGTGCCGCGTGCGCCAACCCGCAGGTGATCATCGCCGAGGCCTTCGAGGTCGTCGGACGCGAGCGCCTCGCAGGGTTCATCGAACACGCAGACGACCGCGCCACCGAGCGCGTGCGAGGATTCCTCTCATGACCATTGACGCCCCCGCGCCGCGCACGGCGCCTCCGACCAGGCCGACGCTGCGCATCTTCGCCGACCTCGGCGTGGCGCGGGACACCGTGCTGAAGCGCGCGCCACTGACCGAGCCGGTGTTGCCGGAGCCGCTTGCGGCCAGCATCGCCGAACTCTGGGGCGAGCCGCTGACGGCCGCGCAGCACGTCGCGCGCATCATCGACGCCGTCGGACGCGAGGGCGACGCTGCTGTCGCGCGCTTCTCGCAGCGCTTCGACGGATCGACGTACACCAGCATCGAGGTCACGCCGGACGAGATCGGCGAGGCCTTCGCGACGGTCTCCGACGAGGACCGCGACGCGATCGCATTCGCGGTGCAGCGCGTCCGCCGCTACCACGAGACGCAGATGAAGCACGCGCCGACTTCGTTCAGCGCGCGCGGGACGGGCATGATCGTCCGCCCGCTCCGGCGCGTGGGCGTCTACATGACCGGCAACGAGGCCGCGCTGCCGTCCTCGGTGATCCACACGGCGATCCCCGCCGTCGTTGCGGGCGTCGAGGACGTCATCGGCGTCACAGCAGCGCGCCCAGACGGCACCGTGAACCCGCTCAAGCTCGTGGCCGCGCAGATGGCGGGCATCAAGCGGATCTTCCGCGCCTCCGGGGCGCAGGGGATCGCCGCGCTGGCGCTCGGCACCGCCTCGATTCCACGCGTCGACAAGATCGCGGGGCCGGGTGGCATCTTCGTGACGCTTGCGAAGCAGCAGCTGTTCGGGCGCGTCGGCATCGACGCGATCTATGGGCCGACGGAGACGCTGGTGCTCGCCGACGAGTTCGCCTCGGCCGAACTGGCCGCGGCCGACCTGCTCGCGCAGGCGGAGCACGACGTCATGGCGACGCCGGTCCTGATCACGACGAGTTTCGCGTTCGCGGAGGCGGTGGCCGCGCAGATCGAGGCACAGCTGCCGCTGCTCGAGCGGGAGGCGATCGCGCGCGCGGCCGTTGCGCACGGCGGGGCCGTGGTCGCGCGCGACCTTGAGCAGGCCGTCGAGCTGGCGAACGAGTTCGCGCCGGAGCACCTGTGCCTCCTCGTGCGCGATCCCGAGGTGCTCCTGCCGCTCGTGCGTAACGCCGGCGGGGTGTTCCTCGGTGAGGCCTCGCCCGAGGTGCTCGGCGACTACACCGCTGGGCCGAGCCACGTCATGCCGACGGGCGGATCGGCGCGCTTCGCCTCACCGCTCTCCGTCCTCGACTTCCTGCGCGTCACCTCGGTGATCGGGCTGTCCGAGGATGACCTCGGCCGCATCGGGCCGTACGCAGCGCGCCTCGCGCGTGCCGAGGGGCTGACCGGGCACGCGAGCAGCATCGAGCGCCGGCTGGAGGGCCGCTAGGTGGCGCGCTTCGACCCCGAGGCGAGCCTGCGCCTGCGCGCGCTGCCGGAGTACGAGGCGCTCGACGACTCGGACGCGCTGATCGCGCGCTACGGCCTCGACCCGGCGCAGGTCATCAAGATCGACGGCAACGAGAATCCGTTCGGGCCTTCGCCGCGCACGCTCGAGGCGCTGCGGCAGGGCTACCGCGCCGAGTGGTACCCCGACGAGCGGCAGCAGGCGCTGCGCACAGCCCTCGCGAAGTATGTCGAGGTGTCGCCCGAGTGCGTCGTCGCGGGATCCGGCTCGGACGAGCTGATCGACCAGGTCTTCCGCATGTACCTCGGGCAGGGCGACCGCATCGTGCTCGTCTCCCCGACGTTCGGCATGTACGCCTTTGACGCGAGCCTGCACGGCGTCGAGGTCGAGGCAGTGCCGCTCCTCGATGACTTCTCGTTCGACGACGACGCGCTGGTGCGCGCGGCGGCGGGCGCGAAGGCCGTGTTCATCCCATCGCCGAACAACCCGACCGGTGGCCTGCTCGAGCCCGAGCTGCTGCAGCGCATCCTCGACACGGGGACGCTGCTCGTGGTGGACGAGGCGTACATCGAGTTCTCGGACGCGCCCTCGTACGCGAGGCGTGCGGCGACGGAGACCGGACTGATCGTGTTGCGCACGCTTTCGAAGTGGGGCGGTCTGGCGGGCCTCCGCATCGGCTACGGGGTCATGGAGGCACGCACCGCCGACCTCTTCATGCGCGCGAAGCAGCCGTACAACATCAACGCCGCGGCCGAGGTCGCCGCGCTCGCATCGCTCGAGGATGCCGCGGTCCTCGATGAGCGCGCGCAGACGATCGTGCGTGAGCGCGAGCGCGTCTCGGCCGCCCTTGCGCGCCTCGAGTGGATCGCGCCGGTGCCGTCGCAGGCGAACTTCGTGCTGCTGCACCTTGCCCACGGTGACGGGATGTCCGTCCGCGACGCGCTGCGCGCACGCGGCATCTTCACGCGCGCATACAAGTCACCGAGGCTGCACGAGTATCTCCGCATCTCGATGGGCACCCCGGAGCAGAACGACCGCGTGATCGCGGCGTTCGCCGAAGTCGGCGAGGAGCTAGCACATGGTTGATCGACGCTCCGAAGTCTCGCGGGACACCGCCGAGACGCAGATCCGCGTGACGCTGAACGTCGACGGCACCGGCCGCGCCGAGGTGTCCACGGGGATCGGCTTCTACGACCACATGTGGACCGCCTTCGCGCGCCACGGCCGCTTCGACCTGACCATCGATGCGAAGGGCGACCTGCACATCGATGCCCACCACACGATGGAGGACGTCGCGCTGGCCGTCGGCCAGGCCTTCGACAAGGCGCTGGGCGACCGCGCGGGGATCGTCCGCATGGCAGACGCTCTCGTGCCCCTCGACGAGGCGCTCGTGCAGGCCGTCGTGGATATCTCGGGGCGTCCGTACGCCGCGATCACACTCGACTTTGTCGGCACGATGATCGGCGAGGCGCCGACGGAGATGGTGCCGCACGTGCTGCAGTCCTTCTCGCAGGGCGCGCGCGTGACGCTGCATGTCCGCCAGCAGGCCGGCGCCAACGACCACCATATCGCCGAGGCGACCATGAAGGCGCTCGGCCGCGCGATGGACGCCGCCACCACGCTCGACCCGCGCATCGCCGGCGTCGTCCCCTCGACCAAGGAGACGCTCTCGGCGTGATCGCTGGTCGAGGTGAAGCGAGTGCAGAACCCTCACCTCCCGTCCTCTCCCATGAATGGGAGAGGACGGCCAGAGATTCGACCCAGTGGGGACAATGGGCCAGCCCGAAAGTCTGATCCCTCTCCCATTTATGGGAGAGGTTAGGTGAGGGCTTCCGGATCAGATTTGGAATGCCATGACCCTCTCGCCTTCAACTCAGGAACTGCTCCAATTCGCCCTCGACCTTGCGGACGAGGCTGACCGCATCTCCATGTCCTACTACCGCGACGCGAGCGGCGTGCTCGGCGTCGAGGCGAAGGCGGACGGCACGCTCGTCACGCGTGCGGACCGCGCGGTCGAGGCGATGCTGCGCGAGAGCATCCTCGCGCGCTTCCCATCGCACGCCATCCTCGGCGAGGAGCAGGGCTACAAGCCGGGCGCCGATGTCTCCGCGAGCTGGATCCTCGACCCGATCGACGGCA
>CAIXBH010000037.1 GCA_903917615.1 uncultured Chloroflexota bacterium
AGGCGGTCGCCGAGGAGTTCGCCGCCGACGAGCTCATCCTCCTCACGATCACCTACGACTTCGCGGCCCGGCTGCGCTCGTACGACCTCGTGGCCGAGGCGTTCCACCTCGAAGCCCCGAAGGACTAGCGACATGCCGCTCTCCCCCGGTCCGCGCGCGCTCGCCGACCCAGCGCTGCTCGATGAGTTGCGCGCGCACGCGCTCGACCTGCACGTGCGTCGCCTGACCTACCTCGCGGAGGACGTGCGCAAGGAGACTGGCCGGCGAATGCCGATGTTCGACCCGCAGGACGGTGGCGTGCAGGCAAAGACGCTGCTGTTGTTCGACGCGAGCACGCCGACCGAGTTCGCTTCCCTCAACGGCGACGACGATAGCTCCGCACGGCTTCACGCGGCCGTGAGCGAGGCAGGCATCCCGCGTACGACGCTGGTGGTGTGTCGCGAGATCCCGGGGCGCTACGCAGGTGCGCTAGCGGGGCTCCTCGAACAGTTGAAGTCGGTACTGCTCCTCGGCGGTTCAGCGCGGCGCACCTGGTGGGAGGCCGACCTCGACCTACCCGGCGTGACCCTCTTCAACTGCCCGCAGCCGACCGACGACTACCCCGAGGCGCACGACAACATCGTTCGCGCGCTGAAAGAGGCGCACCGCCTCGCCGGTGGGTAGCAGCAGGCCTCGCCCCGACTCTCCGAATCCTTCGAGGCTTCGACACGGAAGCCCGCACCTCACCTTTCGCATGAATGGGAGAGGGACAGAAGTCGGAGTCCAGAGTTGCGAGCTGAGGTTTCCGACTCCTCTCCCACTTGTGGGAGAGGCCGGGTGCGGGTTCCGGTCTTCCGCCGCTACTGAACGGGCTGCTGCCGCTCGAGGCCCGACAGCGCGAAGGCGCGGTCGACGAGGTCCGCGGCGCCCTCGAAATCGCTCTCGACGGTGAGGTACTCGTCCTCGCCGTGCACGAGCTTGTAGCGCTTGTTGCCGAGGTACTCGACGACCTCGATGCGGCGCAGGTCAGGCCAGTCGAGCGCGTGCAGTACGCGGCCGCGGTGCAGCGCGGTGGCGCCAGTCGAGGTGAGCACGATCGCGGTCGCGGTACTGCGCCAGGTGAAGAGCACGACGGGGACCATCAGCAGCGACACGATCGCGGCGAAGAGCGCGAAGCCAAGCGCCTCGGTGCTGCGGAAGATCACGCCGCCGCCGAGCGCCGTAAGCGTCACCAGCACTGGCAACGCGAACGACGCGTTCTGCCACCACCGGTTGTCGTTCGCGTACGCGGCGCGCACGGTGCCGAGACCCTGCGCGGCCTCCGCGTCGGCGGGATGCAACATCGCGAGTTCGGCGTCGGCGGTCATGGCGTCCTCGAGGCCCGCGCTACGCGTCGAGCACGCGCTCGCGCACCTCGGCGAGGCGCTCGAGGCTGGACAGCGCGTGCGCCTGGTCCGGCAGCAGGCTGCGCGTGACCATCTCGGTGAACCCGAGGTCCGCCAGCGCCCGGAACTTGGCAGCGACGGTCTCCGCGCTGCCGTAGATGACGGCGGATGGGTCGAAGCCACGGTGGCCCTTCGCCAGCAACGGCCCGCAGAGGC
>CAIXBH010000038.1 GCA_903917615.1 uncultured Chloroflexota bacterium
GCTGACCGAGACGGCCGCGATGCTGAACCTCGAGGCGACGCTCGAGGTGCTCGAGGGACTGCACGCAACCGGCGTGACGATCGCGATCGACGACTTCGGCGTCGGCCAGTCATGGCTGGTGCGGCTGAAGGAGTTCCCGATCCGCACGCTGAAGGTCGACCGCTACTTCGTGGCGGGCGTACATGACTCCCCCGGCGGCATCGCGATCGTGCAGGCCATCGTTGCACTGGGACACGCGCTCGGGCTGCTGGTCGTGGCGGAGGGCGTGGAGACCAGCGCCGAGCTGGCTGCGATTCGGGCGACGGGGTGCGACCTCGTGCAGGGATTCTTCTACTCACCGGCGCTTTCGATCGCCGGGATCGAGGCGCGGCTGGTGGACGGCGAGGCGCTGCGCCCCGCGTCGTGATCGCGGCGGCTATCCTCGGGACGTGAAGACCTTCCTGCTTCCCGCCGCCGCTCGACCGCGCGATCCACATGCGGGTACCTCATGCCGTTGATCCTCGGCGTGACGGGCGCGATCGCGGCGGGGAAGAGCCACCTCTGCCGCTACCTCGTCGAGCGGTACGGGGCGGTGCACATCGACGCGGATCAGGTCGCGCACGCGATGTATGCCCCGGGCACGATCGGCTTCGAGCGCGTGGTCGCGGAGTTCGGCTCGGGGGTCGTCGGCCAGGACGGGACGATCGACCGCGCGGCCCTTGGACGCATCGTGTTCGGCCAGCCGGAGCGGATGCGCGCGCTGGCGACCGCGATGGGCGACATGCGCGCGGAGCTTCGAGGCATCGTGGACGGCTGGCGTGCGAGCCTCCCGGCCGACGGCATCGCGGTCCTGGAGGCGATCTACCTCATCGAAGAGGGGTATGCGGAGTGGTGCGACGCGACGTGGCTCGTCGCCGCGGACGAGACGCTGGCGCTACCCCGGCTGATGGAGCGCAATGGCCTGACCGAGGTGGAGGCGCGCGTCCGGCTGGATGCGGCGACGCCGTGGCAGGATCGCGCGCCGGCGTGCGACCGACTCTTCTTCAACGACGGCACGACCACGGCCTTCGAGGCCGAGATCGATGAAGCGATGGAGGAACTGCTCGGGCTCGCCCGGGCGGGCACGCTGCCGCCGTCGCGGTGGCACGCGTGGCGCGCGGAGACCCGGGGCGAGCGCTAGGCGGCGCTGCTCGGCTAGAATCGACTTCGACCGGGCCGAAGTGGCGGAATCGGCAGACGCAGCGCACTCAAAATGCGCCGCCGCAAGGCGTGTGGGTTCGAGTCCCACCTTCGGTACCAACCCGTTCCCGGCGGAGGCCAGCAGGTGACACTCCCTCCCTCGGGCCCTCCCTCCGGCGAAGACACCTCGTTCGGCGGCTGGCGCTCATGCGACGTCTGCGGCGAGGCCATCGCGCACATCGAGGATGCCGCGCTCGGCCTTCGCGCCGCGCCGCTGGCGGAGCGTCGCGCGGCAGCCCGAGAGGCCTCGGCGGACAGCCGGCCGCTCGGCCTCGTCGCCTGGGACTGGGGGCACGTCGAGTGCATGGGCGCGATGGAGCTGACCTACGTCATCCCCGGGCCCCGGCTCGACTCGATGCCAAAGCTCGTGGCGCGCACGCTCCAGCTCCTCGATGAGGAGTGGTTTCTCGAGACCGCCTGGGAAGACGCCGTGCGGCGGTTCTATCGCGTCCCGTTCGAGTAGCCAGCCTCCCATCGGGGTGGCGGGCGCGGACGGCATCTGCGAACCTGACCAGCGCGACGCGCGGCGTTTGCGGGATGGTGTAGCGGTAGCACAGCGGACTTTGAATCCGTATGCCCAGGTTCGAATCCTGGTCCCGCAGCCAGCGTGTCGCCAGCGTGTCGATGGTGTCCGGAGGGGGTGTTCGGAGAGTGCGGGCGGACTGCCCGGGGTCGCACGGTTGCCGCTGCGACGCGCTCCCGGCACACTGTGCAGGTGCGGTCCCCGATAGCTCAATGGTAGAGCGCCCGGCTGTTAACCGGTAGGTTCGAGGTTCGAGTCCTCGTCGGGGAGCCAGTTCACTTCGCCACCAGCGACGGGGCCAGTCCCCCGCTCTTGCGGACACCGCTTCTGCCCCGGCCCAGCGGCATGATGCCCACGTGACGCCCGCCACACGCCCGCACTACAAAACCTGGATCCGCACGCGGCCCATCGTGGTCTTCGCGACCCTCGCGGTCGCGTCGCTGATCCTCGCGGCGCTCGCGTTCCGAAACGCGCTCTTCCTCGCGTTCGTCATCCCAGCGGCGATCTTCGGATACATCCTGGTGATCGTCGGGCTGAGCCGGTGGCGCTTCTCCGCCGCCGGCGGGGACTACCAGCGTCGCATCCATCGGCTGCTCGTCGACCGCGTGTCGGGTAGCAGCGTCCTCGACATCGGCTGCGGCAGCGGTCACCTGATGGCCGAGATCGCGCGCGCGCATCCCGCAGCGCAGCTCGTCGGCCTCGACTTCTGGGGGAGCAACTGGGAGTACTCACAGGAGCTGTGCGAGCGGAACTTCCGCGCCGAGGGGTTCGCAGGGCGCGGGACGTTCGTGCGCGGGACCGCCTCGAACCTCCCGCCTGACCTCGGGATGTTCGACACGGTGGTCAGTTGCCTCACGTTCCACGAAGTCCGCGACGTGGAAGACAAGACGACGTCGCTTCGAGAGGCTGTGCAGCGCGTCGCTCCCGGCGGACGTTTCGCCTTCATCGACCTCTTCGACGCCCCGCAGTTCTACCCGCATCCAGATCGCGTCGCCGCATCGATCACCGAATGCGGCGGGGAGATCATCGAGGACGTGCGGCTCGCGGAGTTGCTAGCGCTGCCGTTTCCGCTCCAGCATCGGCGCGTCCTGGGATACGCGCGGCTGATCGCGGGCGTCCGCGTGGCCCACTGAGCGCAGCGCGGCCGCGGGGAGAGGCGCGCTAGACCTGGGCGTCGAGTCCCGTCGGCACATCGCGAGCCGCTACCGCGGCGGCCCGCGGTCGGTCGAGGGGGAGACATTCGAGCGCGATGCCGAAGCCGAGCCAGCGCACGACGGCAGCCGGCACGAGCAGCCACATCGCGATCGTGCGGGCGGGCCCCGGTTCGGCGGCCAGCAGCGGCACCATCGTGGCGAGCAGGGTCACGACCAGCGGAGCGCACGCCGTAATCGACACCCGCAGCGTGAGCGGAAGGTTCCGCAGGCCGAACCGGCGGTAGGCAGCGCCGATCCCCATCGCGAGCAGCAGGAACGACGGCCAGCCGAGGAGCACGTGCAATTCATCGAGGCTCCGGCTGATCCCGAGCCCCGAGGGACGGCCGACCGCGCGGACAACCGTCTCCACGACGCCGGTGACGAAGTTGGCAGCCAGCAGCCCCGCCATGCCTGCGAGCAGCCCACCGAGGAGGAACGTGGCCCACAGCGGCAACGTGAGCCTGCCCGCATGGAAGCGACGCAGCTCGCGGATCGCCAGTGCGACGACGGCGACGCCGCCGAGCGACCACAGGGCGCTCGCGGGGAAGGCGATCTGGGCGAAGAACCGCAGGATCGGCGGGCCGACGAGCGCACCCAGCACCGTGTAGAACGCGAGGTAGCCGAACCCGCCCACGAACACGGCGGGAAAGAACTGCCGCGGTGGCACGCCCATCACGCCGGCCGTCATCACGGTGACGCTTCGCAGCCCGGGAATCAGTCTGCCCAGGAAGACCGTCGCCATCTCCCGGCCGGCGATCTTCCGCTCGGCGGCCGCTAGACGCTCCGGCGTCGCGCCGACGAAGCGGCCGTAGCGCAGCACGAGCGGACGCCCGCCTCGACGCGCGGCGAAGTACAGCAGGCTGGATCCGGTGAACGTCGAGAGGCTCTCGATCAGGAGCACGGCCGGCAGAGAGATCGCGCCCTGCGCGACGCGAATGCCGGCGAGGAGCATCAGCAGGTCGCCGGGGATCGGGCTGGGGACACCCATCTCCTCGATGAGGAGCACGATCGCGATCGCGAGAATGCCGTGGGTCTCGAGGAGCGTCCCAACGGAGCCCCAGAGGTTCGCCAGCGCTTCAATCATGCGGGAAGTGTGTCACCCATCCTGCCGGCACGTCACGTCCGGAATGCTCGTGACTCGATTCTCTACGAACGTTCTACGCGTGGTCGAGCCCCAGGAAGCGCAGGCAGTTGGCGGACCCGATCGCTTCGCGCTCTGCGGCGGTGAGGCCGAGGGCCTCGAACTCGTCGTCTGCGTGCACGCGTGAGCGCCAGGTGCCGCCGAACGGGAAGTCCGAGCCGATGAGCACCTGCGACGCGCCCATCACGTCGATGAGGTAACGCGTCGCGCGGTGGTCGAAGGTCACGTCGTCGTAATACGCCATGCGCGCGTACTCGGTCGGCGACTTCGGGAGCGCCTGCTTGAACGGGCCGCCGCCCTGCCACTGGTTCTCGATGCGCGGCAGCATGAAGGGGAATGCGCCACCGCCGTGGCTGAAACAGATGCGCAAGTCCGGGCAGTCCTCGAACACGCCCTGGATGATCGCGGACGACAGCGCGAGGGCGTTCTCGATCGGGAACGCGACGCTGTTCTCGGTCATCGAGCCTGGGAGGCGGTCACGGAACGACGGGAACTGCGCGTGCGAGAAGATCGCGAGGCCGAGGCGTTCGACCTCTTTCAGGAACGGACGGAAGACCGGGTCCCCGATGTTCTTCCCCGCGATGTTCGTGGTGACCTCGATGCCGAGCAGCCCCTGGTCGCGCAGCCTCGACAGTTCCTGCGTCGCGAGCGCAGGGTCTTGCAGCGGCACGGAGCCGAGGCCGTAGAACTGATCCGGCGCCTCGCGGACCATGCCGCCGATGACCTCGTTGAGATAGCGCGCCAGGTCGAGGCCGTCGGATGCGGAAAGCTCGTAGTCGAGCAGGCGCGGCATCGGCGAAAGGACGTGACGGTCGACGCCCTCGCTCGGCAGCGCGGCGAGGCGCGTCGGCACATCCCAGCAGTTCGCGAACACCGTGCGGTAGTTCGCGCCCTCGATCATCACGTTCGCGGTGCCGGGCGCCGTGTGGTCCATCGACGGCCAACCGGCGCCGGCGGCGCGCCCGCCGACGGGCGGGAAGTGCTCCGGCACGATGTGCGTGTGGACGTCGATGATCATCGGACTATCCCCTCGAGGCAGCGTGCGCGCGGACGGCGGGGAGCACCTGCTCGGCGAGGATCTTCATCTGGTTGTCGCCCTCGCCCGGGGGGCAGGCCCAGTTGAAGCAGATGTCCGATACGCCGAGGTCGACGTACTGGTTGAGCCGCGCGATCGCCTGGTCAGGGGTGCCCGCGATGATGAACGATTCGGCCCGCGCGATCTGCTCGGGCGACGGGCCCTCTCCGTTGCGACCTCGACCGGCCTGCTGGCGCGCGGCGTAGTCCCACTCGATCTTGCCGTCGCCGCTGGCGGCGACGTTCGCGTGCGCGACGAACGACCAGATCGTGTCGGGCCCACCCCCGACGTCTGCGATCGACTTCTGGCCGCGCGCGTACGTCTCCGGCGACATGACGTACGGCATCCAGCCCTGCGCCGTCTTCACGACGCGCTCGTAGACGCGGCGCTGGATCGGCGACACGCCGCCTCGACCGCCGACGTAGACCGGCAGCGGGTCCTGCTTCGGCAGGACATCGAGCTTGCCGTCGACCTGGTAGTACTTGCCCTCGTGGTGGACTTCCTCGCCGGACCAGAGCGCGCGGATGATCTCCATCTGCTCGTCGAGGCGGCGGCCGCGCGTCGCGCGGTCGAGGCCGTGGATGCTGAAGTCAGCGGCGCGCTCGCCACCGACGCCGGTCGCCAGCGTGAAGCGACCACCGCTGAGCTGGTCGAGCGTGGCCGCGGAACGAGCGATGTCCGCCGGGTCGTGCAGCGGCATGAGCGCGACGGCGATGCCCACCCGCAGCGAGGTGATCGAGGCCACGTGTGCGAGCAGTCCGTAGGGGTCGTTTCCGCGCGCGCTCTCACCGACCCAGAACGCCTCGAAGCCATACTGCTCGGCGACCCGAGCGCTCGTCGAGAACGCGGCGAAGTCTCCGTCGGAGACGCCGATCTTCACGCCGAAGCTGACCTTCGCCATTTCGATGCCCTCCTCGGCGGCGCGGATTGGGCCGCGCGCTGTGTCCTCAATCTGACGCGCATCGTAAACCGCGGCGGGGGAATCGCGAGTTCGAGGCGCGCTCTCCCCACCCCCACCCCAACCCTCCCCCGTCACGGGGGAGGGGGTAAGAGACCAGTCCCACAAACTTCCCCGTCGAGGGGGAGGGGGTTCTGGAACGGATCACGAGTTCGAGGCGCGCTCTCCCCACCCCCACCCCTACCCTCCCCCCTCAAGGGGGGCGGGGGCTGACGACACAACGCTCTTTGTCTGGACCTCTGATAGCCGCCGCCTGCCAGCACCCCCTTTTCC
>CAIXBH010000039.1 GCA_903917615.1 uncultured Chloroflexota bacterium
CAGCGATGGCCAAGGGCGTATTCCAGCGGAACAAGCCGCACGCGAACATCGGGACGATCGGTCACGTCGACCACGGCAAGACGACGCTGACGGCGGCGATCACGAAGGTGCTGTCGCTGAAGGGCCTGGCGGACTTCTCGCGGTTCGACCAGATCGACAACGCTCCTGAGGAGCGGGCGCGCGGCATCACGATCGCGATCTCGCACATCGAGTACCAGACGGACAACCGTCACTACGCGCACGTGGACTGCCCGGGCCACGCCGACTACATCAAGAACATGATCACCGGCGCCGCCCAGATGGACGGCGCGATCCTGGTGGTCGCCGCCCCCGACGGGCCGATGCCGCAGACGCGCGAGCACCTGCTGCTCGCCCGCCAGGTGGAAGTGCCGTCCATCGTCGTCTTCCTGAACAAGGTGGACATGATGGAGGACGAGGAGCTCCTGGAGCTCGTCGAGCTGGAGATGCGCGAGCTCATCTCCTCCTACGGCTTCCCGGGCGACGACACCCCGATCATCCGGGGTTCGGCGCTGAAGGCACTGGAGTGCACGAGCACGGACCCGGACGCCCCGGAGTACAAGTGCATCTGGGACCTGATGGCGGCGGTGGACTCTTACATCCCGCAGCCGGCGCGCCCGGTGGACCAGCCGTTCCTGATGGCCATTGAGGACGTCTTCGGCATCAAGGGCCGCGGCACAGTGCTCACGGGCCGCATCGAGCGCGGCATCGTACACGTGGGCGACCAGGTGGAGATCGTGGGCGTGAAGGCCACGAAGACCACGACGGTCACCGGTGTGGAGATGTTCAACAAGACGCTGCAGCAGGGCGAGGCGGGCGACAACGTCGGCTGCCTGGTGCGCGGCATCGAGCGGACGGACGTGGAGCGCGGCCAGGTGCTGGCGGCGATCGGTTCGATCACGCCGCACAAGCGCTTCAAGGGTGAGGTCTACGTCCTCTCCAAGGAGGAGGGTGGCCGTCACACGCCGTTCTTCAACGGGTACCGCCCGCAGTTCTACGTCCGCACCACGGACGTGACCGGCACGGCGAACCTGCCGGAGGGCACCGAGATGGTGATGCCCGGCGACAACATCCAGATGGACATCGAGCTCATCTACCCGATCGCCATCGAAGAGGGTCTCCGCTTCGCCATCCGCGAGGGCGGGCGCACCGTCGGCGCTGGCGTCGTCACCCAGATCATCGAGTAGCTGCGGAGCGCGGGGGAGCAGAACACCCCCGCCCCAACCCTCCCCCTGAAGGGGGAGGGAACGAGATAGAGAACGAACGAGGACTGAGATGCCGCAGCAACGAATCCGGATCAAATTGAAGGCGTTCGACCATCGCGTCCTCGACGCCTCGGCGAGGCAGATCGTCGAGTCGGCGGAGCGGACGGGTGCGGTTGTCGCGGGTCCGGTGCCGCTGCCGACGCGCATTCGGCGATACACGGTGATGCGCTCGCCGTTCATCGACAAGGACTCGCGCGACCAGTTCGAGACCCGAACTCACAAGCGCCTCATCGACATCGTCGAGCCGACGTCGCGGACGGTGGACACGCTCATGCGTCTCCAGTTGCCGTCCGGCGTCGACATCGAAATCAAGCTGTAAGGACACCGGCATGCCAACCGGGATGATCGGACGCAAGCTCGGGATGATGCGCCTCTACGACGGCGCAGGGCGCGTGCACGGTGTGACCGTGATCGAGCTCGGACCGAACTTCGTCACGCAACTGCGCACCCCCGACCGCGACGGCTACTCCGCGGTGCAGCTCGGCTTCTCCGGACGCCGCAAGCACCTCACCGGCGGCCAGCGCGGGCACCTTCGCGCCTCCGGCATGGAGCGCACCGTGCTCTCCGCGCTGAAGGAATACCGCGTGGACGACACGAGCGGATACGCGCTCGGCCAGAAGATCGATTGCGGCCAGTTCGAGCCGGGTACGTTCGTCGACCTCACTGCGACCTCCAAGGGGCGCGGCTGGGCCGGTGGCGTGAAGCGGTGGAACTTCCGCGGCGGCCCCAAGACCCACGGCCAGTCCGACCGCCACCGCGCGCCGGGCTCCCTGGGCGCGGGCACCACGCCGGGCCGCGTTTACAAGGGCCAGCACATGGCCGGTCACATGGGTGATGTCACGGTGACGGAGCTGAACTGCCTCGTCGTCGCGTCCGACCCCACGCGCAACCTGCTCTTCGTCCAGGGCTCCGTCCCCGGCCCGCGCACCGGCCTCGTGTCCGTGCGCAACGGCCGCCGGCCGGCGCTGAAGACCTTCGCGCCGCCGGTCCTGCCGACGGACGCGGCGGTCGAGGAGGCAGAGGCTGCGGCCGCTGCCGCCGAGATGGCCGCTGCGGACGAGGCCGAGCCCGCGATGGCCGAGGCGGAAGCCGCCGAGGTTGAGGCGGCTGAGGCTGAGACCGAAACCACGACCGAGAGCGAGGCACAGTAATGCAGCTCCAGGTCCTCGATGCGGCCGGTCAGGCCGCAAGCATGATCGACGTCGACGACGCCGTGTTCGGCCTCGAGCCGAACGAGGCCGTTGTGCACCAGACGCTGCTCGCGCAGCTCGCCGCCCGGCGTGCCGGACTGGCGAACACGCGCTCGCGCGGCGAGGTGCAGGGTTCGACCAAGAAGATCCGCAAGCAGAAGGGGCTGGGCGCCGCCCGTCAGGGCAGCATCCGCTCTCCTCTTCACCGCGGTGGTGGTGTCGTCTTCGGCCCGACGACGCGCGACTACGCGCAGCGTCTGCCGAAGCGCATGCGCCGCCTGGCGATCCGCTCCGTGCTCTCGTCCCGCGCCACCGAGCAGCGCCTGAAGGTCGTCAGCGACCTCGGGTTCTCGGTGCCCTCGACGAAGGCAATGGTGGCGCTGCTGGAGGCGACGGGTGCCGGTTCATCGGCGCTCATCGTCACCGGGACCGCTGACCGCATCGTGCTGAAGTCGGCGGCGAACGTCGACGGCGTGAGCACGGTGCCGGCGGACACGCTGAACGTCGCGGACATGCTGGCGCACAAGACGCTGGTGCTCACGGTGGACGCGGTGCGTCGCATCGAAGCCCTGTGGGGCGGCGAGCGCGCCGCCGGCCGCTCGCGCGGCGCGGTGGAGGCGTAACCGATGCCGAAGGCGATTCATCCGTACGAGGTGCTGCGGCGCCCGATCGTGACCGAGAAGAGCACGCTGCTCGCGGCCTCCCGCAAGTACGTGTTCGAGGTCGCGCTGGGCGCGAACAAGCCGCAGATCAAAGAGGCCGTTGAGAAGGCGTTCTCGGTCAAGGTCGAGGACGTGAACACGCTCATGGCCCACGGCAAGCGGAAGCGGACGCGCCAGGGGCGCATGTCCGCCTCGCCGCCGCCGGAGTTCAAGAAGGCCGTCGTGACCATCGCGGCCGGCCAGACCATCGAATTCTTCGAAGGCGTGTAGGGGGACCGCGATGCCAATTCGACAGTTCCGCCCCACGTCGCCAGGTCGCCGCAATGCGTCCGGGTACACGTTCGAGGAGCTCACCAAGAAAGAGCCCGAGAAGTCGCTGCTGGCGACGAAGACCCGCAACTCCGGTCGCGGCCTCGGCAAGATCTCGACGCGACACCGCGGTGGCGGCGCCAAGCGGCGCATCCGCATCGTGGACTGGAAGCGCGACAAGTTCGGCGTGCCGGGCACGATCCGTGCGATCGAGTACGACCCGGGCCGCTCGGCGCGTCTGGCCCTCGTGTTCTACGCGGACGGCGAGAAGCGCTACATCCTGGCGCCGGACGGCATGAAGGTGGGCGACGCGGTGCTGAGCGCGGATGACGCGCCGGTGATGCGCGGGAACTCGCTGCCGCTGTCCGCGCTGCCGACGGGCACCTCCGTGCACTGCGTGGAGATGATCCCCGGCAAGGGCGGCCAGCTGGGCCGGTCCGCCGGGAACGGCATCCAGCTGATGGCCAAGGACGATGGGTACGCGCTGCTGCGCCTCCCGTCGGGCGAGATGCGGCGGGTGCCGGAGGGTTGTCGGGCGACGGTCGGCGTCGTGGGCAACGCCGAGCACCAGCAGATCTCGCTGGGCAAGGCGGGCCGTAACCGCCACCGCGGACGTCGTCCGCAGGTGCGCGGCTCGGTGATGAACCCGGTCGACCACCCCCACGGCGGTGGTGAGGGCAAGGCGTCGGTCGGTATGCCAGGCCCGAAGACCAAGTGGGGGAAGCCGGCACTCGGCTACCGCACGCGCAACAACAAGTCCACCGACCAGTTCATTCAGCGTCGGCGCGGCAAGGGCCGCAGGTAAGGAGGGCTCATGTCTCGTTCTACGAAGAAGGGCCCGTACGTACACCCCAGCCTGCTGGCGAAGGTGCTGACGATGCAGGGCGCCGAGCGGCGTGAAATCATCCGGACGTGGTCGCGCGCAAGCACGGTCATGCCGGAGATGGTCGGGTTGACCATCGGCGTCCACGACGGCCGCCGGCACATCCCGGTCCTGTGCACAGAGAACATGGTTGGCCACAAGCTCGGCGAGTTCGCGTTCACGCGGACCTTCCGCGGGCACAAGGGCCGCAGCGAGACGACGTCGAGGAAGCGCTAAATGGAAGTTCGAGCGCTCGCGTCCAACCAGCCGGTGGCACCCCGCAAGGTGCGCCTCGTGCTGCAAATGATCCTCGGCCGTCCCGTGGAGGAGGCCCTGACGCTTCTGGAGTTCATGCCCCAGGCGTCGGCGCGCATCGTCTGGAAGGTCGTCAAGTCCGCCGCGGCGAACGCGGAGAACAACTTCGACCTGAACCCGGACGCGTTGCGGGTGAAAAAGGCGGTCGCGGGCGATGCTCGGACGCTCAAGCGCTTCGGCGCGCGTTCGCGCGGCCGGGTGGCGCCGATGGTGAAGCGGTACAGCCACATCGAAGTGGTCGTCGAGGGAGAGCAGTTCTAATGGGCCGAAAAGTGCACCCGTACGGGTTCCGCGTCGGCGTCACGAAGGACTGGCAGTCCAAGTGGTTCGCCGGTGTGCGGCAGTACCCCGAGCTCGCGCTCGAGGACGTGAAGCTGCGCAAGCTGATCATGACGACCCTGCCGGAAGCCGGCGTGTCCAACATCTCGATCGACCGCAACGCGAACCAGGTCACGCTGACCGTGCACACGGCGAAGCCGGGCATCGTCATCGGCCGCGGTGGCGCGAACGCGGAAGCGCTGCGCAACCGCCTGCAGGCCGCGACCGACCGCCGCATCCGCCTGAACATCGAGGAGATCCGCGTCCCGGAACTGGACGCGTACCTCGTGGCGAAGTCCGTCGCCGAGCAGCTGGAGCGTCGCGTGGCGTTCCGCCGCGCGATGAAGCAGTCCGTGCTCCGCACGATGCAGCGTGGCGCCCTGGGGTGCCGCGTGAAGATCGGCGGCCGGCTCGGCGGTTCGGAGATGTCCCGCACGGAGCACGAGATGCAGGGCCGTGTGCCGCTGCACACGCTGCGCGCAGACATCGACTTCGGTCAGGCCGAGGCGCACACGACCTTCGGGCTCATCGGCGTGCGCTGCTGGATCTACAAGGGCGACATCACGCCCGACACCAACCCGCTGGTCGTGACCAGCGTGGAGAGCGAGTAGCGCCATGTTGATGCCGAAGCGGACGAAGTTCCGCAAGCAGTTCCGTGGCAAGCGCCGTGGCATGGCTCAGTCGGGCAACTTCGTTGCCTTCGGCGAGTTCGGCCTGCAGGCGCAGACCACAGCCTGGGTGGACGCCCGCCAGATTGAGTCCGCGCGACGCGCGATCACTGGTTCGCTCCGCCGCGGCGGCAAGGTGTGGATCCGCATCTTCCCGGACAAGCCGGTCACCAAGAAGCCGGTTGAGGTCCGCATGGGCAAGGGCAAGGGCGCGACGGACCGCTGGGTGGCCGTCGTGAAGCGCGGACGCGTCATGTTCGAGGTGGCCGGTGTGCCGGAAGAGGCGGCGCGCGAGGCGTTCCGCAAGGCGCACCACAAGTTGCCGGTGGACACGAAGGTCATCCTCCGCGAGGAGGTGTTCGCGTGAGTAACGAGACCACGGCGCTGCGGGCGACCCCGGACGCGGATCTCCGCAAGGAGCTGGACGACGCGCATCAGGCGCTGTTCAACCTGCGCTTCCAGTCCGCCACCCGCCAGCTGGCGAACACCTCTCAGATCGAGAAGGCGCGCCGGCGCATTGCACGGATCCGCACGCTGTTGCGTGAGCGCGAGATTCTCGCGCAGCTCGACGCCGCCATCACGGCTGCGAGCGCGGCTGAGAACGGGGAGCAGGCATGACCACAGAGTCGACTACTGAGCCGCGGGTGAACCGCAAGGCGCGCGTCGGCACGGTTGTGTCTGACAAGCAGGACAAGACCATCGTCGTCGAGATCGAGCGGGCGGCCCGTCACCGGATCTACCGCAAGGTCATCCGGCTGACGAAGAAGTACCACGTCCACGACGAGGACAACCGCGCGACGGTCGGCGACCTGGTGCGCATCGAAGAGTGCCGGCCGATCAGCAAGCTGAAGCGCTGGCAGCTCGTCGAGGTGCTCACGGAGCGTGCGGTCGCGGACGTAGCGCCGACGGCGCTCGACCGGTCGCTCGTCGAGGAGATGCAGCGCAGCGGTGCCCGCCGCGCTGAGGAAGAGTCCGCGGGCGAGGGTGCCACTGGCGCCGCCTCCACGGACGGGGAGCAGGCCTCGCAATGATCCAGCAGGAGACGCGGCTGAAGGTCGCGGACAACTCGGGCGCACGCGAGCTGCTGTGCATCCGTGTCCTGGGCGGCACGCGCCGCCGCTACGCGTTCGTGGGCGACATCATCGTCGCGAGCGTGAAGCAGGCGCAGCCGAACGGGTCGATCAAGAAGGGTGACGTGGTACGCGCGGTTGTCGTGCGGACCACGCAGCCGGTCCAGCGTGCCGACGGTTCCTCGATCCGGTTCGACGAGAACGCGGCCGTGCTGGTCGCCGACAAAGACGGCAACCCGCGCGGCACGCGCATCTTCGGCCCGGTGGCGCGCGAGCTGCGCGACCGTCGCTACATGCGGATCATCTCGCTGGCCCCGGAGGTGCTCTAGTGGCGGCGAAGATTCGAAAGAACGACGAGGTGCAGGTGCTCACCGGCAAGGACCGCGGTCGCCGCGGTTCGGTGCGCTCCGTGCTGGTGAAGAAGGAGCGCGCGCTCGTCACCGGCATCAATATGGTGAAGCGCCACCGCCGCAGCACCAACCCGCAGCAGCCGAGTGGGATCATCGACATGGAAGCGCCAATCGCGCTCTCCAACCTGGCGGTGGTCTGCAAGTCGTGCGGCAAGGCCGCGCGCGTCGGCTTCCGGCTGCTGGAGGACGACCGCAAGGTGCGCTTCTGCAAGCGCTGCGACGAGGCGATCGACTAATGACGACGATGACCCCCAGCGTCCGCCCCCGCATGCAGCTGCGCTACCGCGAGACGATCGCGGCGCAGTTGATGAGCGAGTTCGGCTACGCGAACGTGATGCAGATTCCGCAGGTCCAGAAGATCGCGGTGAACATCGGCCTCGGCGAGGCGCTCGAGAACGCGAACGCGGTCGAGGCGGCGACGAAGGACCTGATGGCGATCACCGGGCAGCGGCCGTACGTGCGCCGCGCGCGTAAGGCCATTTCGAACTTCAAGCTGCGCGAGAACAACCCGATCGGCCTGTCGCTCACGCTGCGCGGCGACCGGATGTGGGAGTTCCTGGACCGGCTGATCAGCGCCGCGCTGCCGCGCGTCCGTGACTTCCACGGCGTGCCGGATGAGGCGTTCGACGGCCGCGGGAACTACTCCCTCGGCCTGACGGAGCAGGTGATCTTCCCCGAGCTCACGTTCGACCAGGTCGACCGGGTGCGCGGGCTGCAGGTGAACATCGTGACGTCGGCCAAGACCGACGCCGAAGGCAAGCGGCTGCTCGAGCTTCTCGGCATGCCGTTTGTCCGCAAGTCCTAAGTAAGGTCGCGCGATGGCGAAAGAATCCAAGCTGGTCAAGAACGCCGAACGCGCGCGCCTCATTGGCGTGCACGAGAAGCGCCGCGCGGAACTCGTGTCCGTGATCAAGGACGGCAACGCCTCCGCGGAGGCGAAGGACGCGGCGTACGCACGGCTCTACAAGCTGCCGCGCGACGCCTCGAAGACCCGGTTCCGGAACCGCTGCCAGCTCACGGGCCGGCCGCGCGGGTACATGCGAGGCTTCGGCATCTCGCGGATCGTGTTCCGGGAATTGGCCAATCAGGGGATGCTCCCCGGGGTGAAAAAGGCTTCGTGGTAGGCAGCTGCGCTTCAGGTAGCTGAACCGCTCGAAGAAAGGCAGGCGAACGGATGGCGACGTCCGACCCGCTGGCAGACATGTTCACGCGCATCCGCAATGCGGCTGCGGCGCGCCACGACGACCTCCGGATTCCGGCGTCCAACGTGAAGCGCGCGGTGGCCGATGTCTTGCGGCAAGAGGGCTTTGTGAAGAAGGTCGCGGTCACCGAAGAGGGCCCGCGCACCATCCTCAAGCTCGACCTCACGTACGGCGAAGACCGCCGCGCGCTGCTCACCGGCATCCGCCGCGTGTCGCGCCCGGGTCTGCGCGTGTACGTCGACAAGCGAGAGATTCCGCGGGTCTTCGGTGGCCTCGGGGTCGCGATCATGAGCACGTCGCAGGGCGTCATGTCTGGCCGCGAGGCCTGGCGACGCAAAATCGGCGGCGAAGTGCTCTGCTACGTCTGGTAGGTCGAGATGTCACGCGTAGGCAAACTGCCCGTCACGATCCCCACCTCCGTTGAGGTGTCCGTGAACAACGGTGTCTGCACGGTGAAGGGCCCCAAGGGCACCCTGACCCAGGACATCCACCCCGACATCACCGTCGTCGTCGAAGACGGCGCGGTGGTGGTTACCCGCCCGAACGACAAGCCGGAGACCCGTGCGCTGCACGGCCTCACCCGCTCGCTGATCTCCAACATGGTGGAGGGCGTGACGAACGGCTTCCGCAAGTCGCTGGAGCTTCAGGGCACCGGTTACCGCGCGGCGCTGCAGGGCCAGACCCTGGTCCTGACGGTTGGCTTCTCGCACCTCGTGGAGATGCCGCCGCTGGAGGGTGCCGCGTTCACGGTGGAGACCAACACGCTGCTGCACGTCGATGGCATCGACAAGCAGATCGTCGGCCAGCAGGCGGCACTGATCCGCCGCGTGCGCCCGCCGGAGCCGTACCACGGCAAGGGCATCCGCTACCGCGGCGAGCAGATCAAGCTGAAGGCCGGCAAGGCAAAGGGCAAGTAAATGGCGTCGAACCAGACTTCACGCGCCGCCCGCATCCGCCGTCACACGCGCGTGCGCCGCAGCGTGCGCGGCACGGCCGCGACGCCGCGCCTGGCGGTGTTCCGTTCCAACCAGCACATCTACGCGCAGATCATCGACGACGAGGCGGGGCGCACGCTTGCGTCCGCGTCCGACGTCGAGGCGACGCTGCGCGGCGACACGGCATCGAAGAGTGATCTCGCGCGACAGGTTGGCGCCCTGGTGGCGCAGCGCGTGAAGCAGGCGGGGGTGACGGCGGTCGTGTTCGACCGCGGTGGCTTCCGCTACGCCGGGCGCGTGCAGGCCCTGGCGGACGCAGCGCGCGAAGAAGGGCTGGTGTTCTAATGGTCGCACCTCGAGGTGGCGGTCCGGGTGGACCGAATCGCGGTGGGCCGGGTGGCGGCGGCGGGCG
>CAIXBH010000040.1 GCA_903917615.1 uncultured Chloroflexota bacterium
CCACGCAGGCACGGACACCGACGCCGACCGCAACGCCGACGGTCACGACGCCACCGAACGCGCCGACATCGAACCCCGGGGCGACGGCCGCAGGGGCGGGCCTCGTCGCGGCGGGCGGGGCTGCCGCCGGCTACGCGACGAGCCGGCGCCGCAACGGTGGGACGACCTCGGCGCCGGATGACGGCACCGGCACACCGCCGACGGAGCCGCCTCCGCTCACGCAGCCGAAGGTCACAGTCGAGATCGGCGGTCAGAGCACCACGTCGCTGACGCAGGAGGGAGCGTTCAAGGTCGTGGTCGAGACGCCTCGACCGGCGAGCGGCGATCCGCCCGAGACCATCGACGTGACGCTCCGCTCTACGGAGACCGGCAAGACGGAGACCGTGAGGCTGCGGTGGAATGGCAGCGTGCGCGGCAACGTCCGCTACGAGAGCAACCCGCTGACGCTCGACCGTGGCGGCGTCGGCGGCGGCAAGGCGAACGTCCTCGGACTGGAGTTCTCCACCGGGGACATGCACCGCGGGCTCAGCGGCACCCCGAACGGAACCGACATCGTCATGTCGACGCCGGGCGGCACGGACGCCCACGTCACCGCGTTCACCACGTGGGTCCAGCAGGGCGTGGGACTGACGCAGGCGGCGATTCGCCAGTACCACCAGTTCTGGATCAACGTCGCGCAGCAGATCCGTGGCCTCCCCGACTCCGAGGGCAAACGCGACCTCCTCCGCCGCGCGGAGATGGCGATCCGGCTGGCGGGCGAGGCGACGCGCGTGGCGAACTCGGACTGGCTCGACACGCGCAAGCTGACGCATCTGCAGGCGGTGCTGTCCCTGATGCAGGGCGGGCTCACACACGACCCGCGCGACGAGTACCAGTACTGGCGCAACGCCGAAGAGGCCGCGCACACGATGACGCAGGACATCTTCTGGCACGGGATCGCACAGGCCACGATCGGGCTCTACAAGACGGTCGCAGACGTCAGCGGCGCTGGCGCCGCCTGGACGCTCTTCGCCGGCCGCACGATCATGAACGAGCACGCGGGCTGGGACGAGCGGCTCTTCGCCGCCCTCGACCTGGCGGGACGGCTCACGATCTTCGGGCAGGTCGAGGGCGCCATCGGCGGCACGCTGGACCGCATGGCGATGAGCGAGGTGCGCGTCGCGGCGACCGAGGCGAAGGCGCTGACGGCCGCCGAGCAGGAAGCGCTGAACGCGCGACGCGCCGAGGAGGCCGTCGCCTCGGCCGCGTACGCAGATCGCCAGGCGGCGAACCGCGCTGCGCAGGGCCTCGTGCCGCCACCGGCGGCCGCTGCGGGCACGGCCGAGCATGTGGGCACCGAGGCGCGTGACGCGTTCAACGCGATCAAGAACGACCCGAATGCGATGCAGGCTGCGAAGGACGCCGCCGCCTCGGCCGCGTACAACGAGCGCCAGACCGCGAATCGCAACATCCGCAATCTCATCCCGGACAACCCGAACACGACGGGGCCGAGCGGGAAGGCGCTGCTGGGGGCGGACGGCGGCACGCCGGTCAACTTCACGGAAGACTTCGGCCTCCTGCGCAACCGTGCGCGCAACTTCCAGGCAGTCTCGGAGCAGTACGGCGTGCGCATCCGCGTGCGCCCGGCGAACGTCGAATCGCTGGAGACGATGTCCCGCGGCTACCCGCCGAAGCACGTGAAGATCAAGTCGAAGACGATCAACGCCATCGACGAGGTCATCGGTGCGCCCAAGGATTCGCAGGGTCTCGTCGGCTATTTCGAGCCGAAGCTCCCTCCGCGCCCGGCCGGGATGACAGATGCCACATGGGACAAGGTGCTGCGCCGATTCGACCAGCGCATGGAGGAGTTCCGCGATCAGGCGAAGGCGATGAAGGAACTCGAGGAAAAGGGACTGGTGACCGTCAAGGACGGCCGCGTCATCGATACTGGCCTTTCCAACACTCGCCTGAAGGACGGACACCTCGAGGCCATCCCTGGGACGGCCGAGGGCGGCACGGGCAATCCCTTCACGGGTGACCACGACATGTGGGATATCACTAGGGCGGACGGCTCACCCCTCGATGCCGCGACGAAGGCGAAGGTCGAAGCGAGCCTGATGGATGGATCGGCGCGCACGCAGCACGGCCCGCACAAGGACTGGCGACCGCAAACGGACGTCGATCGTGGCATCGACCAGCGCATCCGCGACAGTCACCGCGGCGTCGAAGGCGCAGACGGAGTCGTACGACCGGCAGACACCCCGATCGTGGGCGAATGGGGGGACCCGGAGACAATCCGAGGCGAGGCCCTCGTCGAGTTCTCGCCCGGCCAGCAGCCCGTCGTCTCCTACGAGACGGGGGCACGATGACCTCCGATCGCGACCTGCTTGCCTCCATCGATCACATGCTCGCGCATCCTGACGCGATCACGCTGCCCTCGACCACCTCGAACGACGCACGTGCGGCCGCGTCACCGCTGCGGGCACCGGAGGAGCACGTCGACACGCCGCGCGAGGCGCGCGACCGCGCCGTGCGAGTACGGGGCGGCCTGCGACAGATGCTCGACGAACTCATCGAGTCGAACGACGACGACGAGCGGCAGATGGAGCTCCTGAACGCGATCGAGGACGCGACGGAGGCCTACCTCGCCGCGCTGCCGCGGGTCGAGATCGCGCGGTCACCGTTCACGGGTGACATCGTGGCGCTGGCAATCGACACGTACGGCCTCGACGGGCCGTGGTGGAAATACGAGGGCGTCGTCCGTGCGTTGGACGCGCGACCCGCGACGATGCTCGCGTTCACGGGGGCGATGCGGCTGACCGCTCCGATCGAGCGCTTTACTCACCTCGCGAAGGTGGGCCCCGGCGTCCCCTATGTCCTGCCTCGACTCATGGCGATCGATGGTGTGCGCGCGGTGGTGCGTGCGGTGACGGTCGGCGCGCACCTGGGGTGGGCGATCTCATACTTCGCACCCGCGCCCGTATCGGGGGTCCGTCTCGTCAACGACTGGGGTGCCGACCACTACGCGATCGACGGGGGCTGGGACACCGTCGCCGAGTCGACGGAGGAGCGTGACTTCGACCTGGCGCCGTGGATCCGATCGGGCCGTCTCGCGTGGATCGCGCCCGGCGATGGTGCGCTGGCGCTGCGGAGCGAGGTCGAGGGCTGCCCGTTCCTCGGCCCGGACGGTGGGCCTCTCGAGGGCACGCGTGAGGTCCAGCGTGTCGAGGAGGGCGAAGTCTTCTAGCGCGCTGGGGCGCGCCAGATGACGGGACGCTACGCGCCCGCGGCGACCCGCAGTTCATTGTTGATGAGCCGCTGCGCGACGTACTGCAGCATCTTCACCGCGACCGCGGGCTCCTTCTGTAGATGCGCGAGGAACTGCCAGCGATCCAGTCCAAGGCAGGTGGTCCGCTCCGCCGCTCGCACCGTCGCGGTGCGCTTCCACTCGCCGAGGAGCGCGAGCTCGCCGAACGGCTGCCCGACGCCGAGCGTGGCCAGCACCTTCGCGTGGTCGGTGCCTTCGGCCTCAATCACCTCGGCGCGTCCGTTGAGCACGACGTAGAGGCCGCTGCCGATCTCGCCCGCCTCGGCGATCGCCTCGCCGGGCTGGAACGTCTTCTGGAAAGTGAACGCCGCAAGCGCGTCCAGCGCCGCACCGTCCAGGCCGGTGAAGACCGGGACGTGTCCGAGCACGTGACTGCTGTCGTTGGTCATCTCGGGGGGCTCCTTGGTCCGCGCTCCGGCGCGTCAGCATGCGGCGATCCGGGGGGCAGCGGCAGAGGGCCGCGCGCGGTACCTCCTCTACGGTAGCCGGTGGGGCCAGCGGGCGTGTCGCACACCCACCGCGACCGGTCGCGCGATAGGATGCGGCAGCACCGCGGGTTCGCCGAGCGAGCGAGGGTTCCGATGACTGCCGAGCACCACGACATGAGCAAACCGTTCGTCGTGAAGGCACAGCCGCCCTCAACGACCATCCAGACGCGTGGCATGGAGCGAGTGCCCGGAGTCACATCGGACACCGTGGGCGCCTCGCGCCTCTGGCTGGGAACGGTCACGGCTGCGCCGAACGAGAAGGGCCCGCCCCATCACCACGGCGAAGCCGAGACGGGCGTGTACGTCCTGCGCGGCCGGCTCCGCGTCTACTTCGGCGAGGACTTCAAGGAGTTCATCGAGGCGGGGCCGGGCGACTTCATCTTCGTGCCGCCCCACGTGCATCACATCGAGGAGAATCCATACGACGAGCTCTACGAGGCCGTCCTCGCGCGCTCGCCCGACAACATCGTGGTGAACCTCGGCGACTAGCCGCACAACGAAGCGCGACCACTGCACCGGAGGCGATATGCCCTTCGCACTTTCCAGCATGCAACTGACGAGCCCGGCATTCGCATCGGGGGGCAACATCCCGACGAAGCACACCGGGGAGGGCGAAGACGTCTCGCCTGCCCTGCGCTGGACAGATCTGCCGGAAGGCACGCGCTCACTCGCGATCATTTGCCATGACCCGGATGCGCCGCTCGTCGCGGGAGGCGCGTACGGCTTCGTGCACTGGGTCGCCTACAACATCCCCGCCACTGCGACGGGCCTCGACGAGGGAAGCGACGCCTTCACCAGCGGCGGCTCCGGATTCGGCCGGCCGGGGTATGGCGGGCCGATGCCCCCTCCGGATCACGGGCCGCACCACTACTTCTTCTGGCTGTTCGCCCTGAACGGCGAGCCCGATCTCCCCGCGGGCCTCGCCATGACCGAGTTGCTCGAGCGCATCGAGCCACAGACGCTCGGCATGAACCGCCTCGTCGGCGTCTACGAGCGCCACTAGCAGACCGCGGCACCGCGACCGAGGAGCCCGATGAGCACGATGCCCCCCGACGTCCTCGCACCTGCGCGCCTGCTCGTCGGGCGTGCGGATGCGGTCATGGCCGCCGCGCTGCACGCGGCCGCGGTCGTGATGCACCGAGGCGAGACGATCGACGAGCACCAGGTGCACGCAGAGCGCGTCGCGTACCTCGCAACGCAGATTGGGGCGGCCGGCGATCTGGTCGCGTACGCGGAGCGCCTCGCGGCCGCGGGTCACGCAGACGCGCTGCAGGAGCGCATGGCGCTGGCCTACGCAGCGGAGGTCGTGCACACCCTGCGCTCATTGATCGAGGCCGCATGGAGCGACTTCGGACTCAGCGACAGCGATGTCGCACCGCTCCTCGCACAGGACGTGCGCGACGCGGTACGCACCGGCCTCGACGAGGCGTTCCTCCGGGCGATCGGACGCGACGTCATCGCGATCGGCGGCCTGAACAACATCGACCTCGAGGACGATGTCGCCTCGCTCACGCGCGACGTCGCACGGCGCTTCGCGCGCGAGGAGGTCGCGCCGTACGCGCAGGAGATCCACCGGCAGGACCTGATCATCCCGGACCGCATGCTCGAACGATTCTGCGAGCAGGGATTCTTCGGCTCCTCGACCCCGGAGGAGTACGGCGGCAGCGGCATGGGCGACCTCTCGATGGTGATCATCACCGAGGAGCTATCGGTCGCCTCGCTCGCCGCGGCGGGTTCGCTCGCGACGCGCCCGGAGATCCTCGCCAAGGCGCTCGTCGCCGGCGGCACCGAGGGGCAACGGCACGAGTGGCTTCCGAAGATCGCCAGCGGCGAGGCGCTGGTCGCGGTCGCGGTGACGGAGCCCGACTTCGGTTCGGACGTCGCCTCGATCATCACGCGCGCGGTGCCGGCGGAGCACGCGGGCGTGCGCGGCTGGCGCATCTCCGGCGCGAAGGCGTGGAGCACGTTCGCCGGCCGCGCGAACCTTCTCGCCCTGCTCGCGCGCACGAATCCGGACGCCAGCCTCGGCGGCCGCGGGCTGTCGCTGTTCATGATCGAGAAGCCCGCGTACCCGGGGCATCACTGGCGCTTCGAGCAGCCCGAGGGCGGCATCATGGAGGGCACCGCGAACCCGACGCCGGGCTACCGCGGCATGCACTCCTTCACGATCGCCCTGGACAACGTGTTCGTGCCGCACACCCATCTCGTGGGGGGCGACGCCGGCATCGACCGCGGCTTCTACCTGCAGATGGAGGGCTTCGCTGCCGGCCGATTGCAGACCGGCGGCCGCGCGTGCGGCCTCGCGCAGGCGTCGCTGGAGAACGCCTGCGCCTACGTGGCGCAACGGCAGCAGTTCGGGCAGCCGCTCGCGGACTTCCAGCTGACGCAGCACAAGGTCGGGGTCATGGCGACACACATCGCGGCCGCTCGACAGCTCACGTACGCAGCCGCGCGCGCCTTCACGACGCGGGCCGTCGCGCCTTCGATGGCCAAGCTCCTCGCGTGCGACATCGCCGGCGAGGTGTCGCGCGAGGCGCAGTTGCTGCACGGCGGGTGGGGCTACTCCGAAGAGGAGCCCGTGTCCCGCTACGTGCTCGATGCGCTCGTGCTGCCGATCTTCGAGGGCGCGAAGCCCATCCTCGAGTTGCGCGTCATCGCGCGCGGACTGCTGGCGTCCGTCGAGGTCTAGGGCGCGCTACCGCAGCGGCGAGAACTCCGTCGGCGTCAAGAAGCGGTTCTCCGTGTGGTGCACCAGCGGCCCATCGACCTCGGTCGCCGCGCGCGCGGCGTGCCAGTCGGTGTCGGCCTGGAACGCGCCCCAGGCACGCTCGCGGTGGCCCATGTCGTCGTACGCGAGGATGTAGATGAACTCGTCGTTCCGTCCGCCGATGGCGTTCGTCCAGTAGGCGACGCTCTTGATGCCGTGCTTCTCGAAGAACTTCATCGTCGTGTCACGGAACCGCGCCTGCAGCGCGGCCATCTTGCCGGGGTTCACGGTGTAGTTCCGCATCTCGTAGATCATCGCGTTCCTCCTCGAGCCTGCTATGCCTGCGCTGCCTCCGCGAAGCCGTAGAGCCGCGCGGGGTTGTCCACCATGATGCGTCGACGCGCCGCCTCGTCCGGGGCCCACGTGCCGAGCAGATTGAAGAGCTCGACGGAGTCGACCTCGTCGAACGAGAGGTGCGGGAAGTCGCTGCCCCAGATCACGCGATCGGGCGCGGCCTCGATGACCGCGCGCGCGTGCGCAGCGGCGTCGGCATAGCCCGGTGCGGTCGACATGCGGTAGACGCCGGTCAACTTCACCCAGCAGCGCCCGTCGCCCTGGCGCAGCAGGTCCAGCAGCTCATGGAACCCCGGCTGGTCCACGCCGTCCTTCGCCAGGAACATGCCCATGTGCGCGACCGAGAAGTCGACGGGCAGCGCACGCATCCTCGGCAGCACCGCCCGGGTGAACCAGCCCGGCCCGAGGAAGTCGAGGTGCCACCCGCGCGCGGCGCACCGCTCGGCGATGCGCTCGACACGTGGCCAGAGCGCGTCGACGAGGCCCGCCTCGAACGCCTGGACCGGCGACACGTTGATCCGTACGCCCCGGACACCCACCGCGTGCATGCGGTCGAGGTCCGCCTCGGCGATCTCCTCGTCGATGTCGACGATGCCTCGCGCCCGCTCGGTTCCGACGCGCTCGAGGGCGTCGAGCAGGCAGGAGTTATCGCGCCCGTACCCGCTCGGCTGCACGAACACGTGGCGCTCGATGCCGAGCAACGTCGCGAACTCGAGGTACTCCTCGAGCCGTGCGAAGGGGTGCGCATAGCGGGGGCTCGCAGTGCCCGGCGGGAAGCGGTCAGCCGGGCCGAAGATGTGGAAGTGGGCGTCGCACGCGCCACGCGCAGGCGTCCAGGCGGGCTCGGCAGTGTGGTGCGGCACGCGGGCTCCCTCGCTCCGCGCAATCACGCGGCGTCCGCGAGTTTAGCAGCGAGATGGGCGCGCACCGCGGCGCAGCGACGTCTCGCTACGCCGCGATCTGCTTATGTCTCTGATCCGAGCCGCTCGCGATGGGTTCCGGCTGCGCTCGATCCTCGGTAACATCGGGAGGACGTGGCAGGGTAGCTCAGTGGTAGAGCAGCGGACTCATAAGCCGTTGGTCGAGAGTTCAAATCTCTCCCCTGCTACCACGACGACAACGGGACGGGCGCCCTGGGGGCGCCCGTTTTGGCTTTCGGGACCTCGGCCCGACGACGCCGAACCGCCGCCGCCCCTCCCGTTCATGCCCATAATTGGTCGTGATCAAAGGACGCTTGAACCTTGACCAACGGCCCCCCGAAGCTCGTCAGAACCTTGACCAACGGCTCATCGGAGCGTTGATCAACAGCGTCACCTCTGCTCTCGTCACGCGAGAACCGAGCCTTCAGCCCGCCCCCAAGGGCTAGTAGTACATGACCCCCGGGGTGCCGCCGCCGACCGCGATCGTGTCGCCGTTGATGGCGACGGACCGAGGCGAAGCGAGGAACGTCACGACCGCCGCTACCTCGCTCGCATCGACAAGGTGGCGGATGGTGTTGGCATTCGCCATCTGCTGCTCGATCTCGGCCTCGGTCACTCCCGCGGCAGCCGCTCGACGCGCGACATTCGCTGCGGTCGCCTCCGTCCGGACGCCGCCCGGGTGCACCACCGTGACGTTCACGCCCTGCGGCCCGAGTTCATCGGCGATGTTCTTCGTGAGCGCGCTCACGGCGGCGTTCCGCATGGTCGTAACCATGTTCCCGCCAGAGCTCCGCACCGCGAGACCGCCGATGTTGATGATGCGTCCCCAGCCCTGGGCGACCATGTGCGGCGCGACCTCGCGAGCGGTCCGGATGTAGCCCAGCACCTTCACGTCCATGTCCGGGAAGAACAGATCTTTGCTCATGTCCTTCAGGCGCGGAATGCCGCCCGTCCCGCCGGGCGTCGCCGCGCAGTTCACCAGGATGTCGACCCCACCGAGCTGACGCACAGCCTCGGCGACGAGCTCTTGCACAGAGCCGTCGCTGGTCGTGTCCGCCACGACTGCCCGCACTCGGCGTCCGGTCTCCTCGGACAATTCTGTCGCGGTAGCCCTGAGCGCCTCCTCACCGCGTGCCGCAATGACGACATCGGCGCCCTCGAGCGCCAGCTCACGCGCAACGGCTTTGCCGATGCCGCGGCTGCCCCCGGCGATGATCGCGCGCTTCCCGGCCAGTTGCAGGTCCATGATGTGCCCCTTCCGTACGCGGGGAGCGTACCCGACCCAGCAGGCCTCGGGCGCCCGCGCAAGGCCCATCGCGGGGAATACTGCGACGCTGGGCATCGGGAGCGCAGGCAGGGAGCCAGGCATGTTCGGCGTCGTCATTCGGGGCAGAAATGCGTTAGAGGCCGTTGAGCAGATCGAGGCCGCGGAGGCGGCCGGCATCGAGGCGGTCTGGGCGACGATGTTCGGCGCCGGCGGGGTGGACATGATCCCCGTGTTCGCTGCTGCTGCCGCCCGAACCGCTCGCATCAAAGTCGGCACGGCGATCGTCCACACGTGGTCGCGGCATCCGGTCGTCCTGGCGCAGGAAGCGATGGCCATAGATCAGATCGCGCCCGGGCGGTTCCGGCTGGGGACCGGTTCCTCCACCCGCTTCTACGTCGAGCGCCTCTACGGGATGGAATACCGGAAGCCACTCTCGAACCTAGGCGAGATCTGCAGACGGTGCGGCAACTCCTTGCAACCGGGAGCGCCGAGTTCGAGGGCGAGCACGTTCACACCCGCGCCCGGCTCGGCGTGTCCGCCCCAGGCGTGCCGGTGATGGCCGCCGCCCTCCGCGAGGCATCGTTCGAGGTCTGCGGTGCACTGAGCGACGGTGCGATCTCGTGGATGTGCCCGCTGCGATACATCGAGAAGCGCGCGCTTCCGGCGCTCGAACACGGCGCGCGCGACGCCGGCGTCCAAACGCCGCCGCTGGTGGCGCACGTGCCGATCGCACTGGACGTCTCGCGCGGGGAGGCACATGACCGCGCGCGGTCCCTGCTGGCGATGTACGCACGCGTCCCGAACTACCAGCGCATGTTCAGGGACGCCGGCTACGACGTTTCTGACGGTTACGGCGATGACCTGCTGGACGACCTCGTCCTCTGCGGCAGCGTGGAGGAGGTCTCCGCAGGCCTCCGGCGCTGGCACGACGCCGGGGTCGAGGTCATGGCGCAGCCGCTGATCGAGCCGGGGGATGCTGCCGGCCTGGCCGCTACCTTCGGCGCGCTGCGGCGCGCAGCGCAGCCGTAGCCAACTCCGCCAGCTCAGGCCTTCGCGGAGACCAGGAACGCACGCGTCTCGCTGATAACGAGGTCCGGCCGATCGTGATGGACCCAGTGCGCCGCCTCCGGTACGAGAATCGCGCGTGCGTTCTTGAAGTGCTCCGCGTCAGCAACGCTCTGCCGGTGCGCCATGTGGGAGAGTTCCCCGTAGAACAAGAGCACCGGACACGGGATCGCACCCCAGAATGCCTCTCGCTCATCCGTCCGGATGTCCATCGACGTTCGACCGTGCACCCAGTTGTCGAACTTCCAAACGTAGCCGCCCTCGACGGGCTTCACTGCATAGCGAGCGATGTCCGGCACGAAATCCGCAGGTAGGCGCGGATTGGCCTCGGCAATGCGCGCTGCAGCTTCCTCCACGGTTTTGTATACCCGGGCGGATGGCACTTCGAACTCTCGGACGCGTCCCACCCATGTGCGCACCCATTCGGGGCTCATCCGAGGGAACGCCGGCGGCTGGTTCGAGGCCGTGCCCTCGATGCTGATGAGCGCGGAGACCATGTCGGGATACGTAGCGGCGGTCATGGTCGCAACCTGGCCCCCGTACGAGTGCGCCATGACGACCACGGGGGTGCCTACGATCTCGAGCAGGCGGAGCAGGTCAGGGACGAGATCGGTGACGCCGTACTGACTCCCAACGGCCCAGTCCGAATCGCCGTGCCCACGCAGGTCGGGCGTCACCACGTGGTAACTGTCGCAGAACGCGGCAGCGATCCGATCCCAAGCGCGCGAGTGATCGCGCCCGCCGTGGATCAGCACCATGGGTGGAGCGGTCGGATTGCCCCAGTCCCAGTAGGACAGGCGCAACCGCTGCGACTCGAAGAAGTGCTGTTCAGGCGTTGCCATGGGTTCCCCAGTCTTCCATTGTTCGCAGCGCCCGATTGGCGCGTGCCGATCAGGCCGATGTGGCCACCGCGCCGAGACTCGCGTACACGGCGCGACTTAGCAACAACGCACGCACATCCTCGCCGGAACCCACCTGGTTCATCACGTAGCCGAAACCAAGGCCGTGATCGAGATCCGCATAGCCCAGCGAACCGCCGAGCCCGCCGTGTCCGAACGCGCCCGGGCCACGCCCGTCGTCAACGCCGGGGATCGGCAGCGCGTAGCCCAGACTGCGTCTCGACGTTCCCCCGGTGATGACGTCCGGGCCGAAGACTTGCTCCACGCTCGCGGCACGGACGGTCTCCGGGCGCATCAGGGTGACCCCGTCCAGCGAGCCGCCATTGCCGAGCGTTGCGTACATCCGTCCAAGCCCGCGCGCGCTGGCGTGCCCGTTCGATGCGGGGATGACGGCTCGGCGCCATTCGGGTGTGCTCGTCGCGCGGAAGCGCCGGGGCGGGTTGTTGAATGCCTTCTTCTGCATCTCGTTCTGGCTGCTCGGCCGCCCGGCCGCCGCCATCGACACTGGTTCGATGAGCGTGGCCGTGCGAGCGTCATCGGCGGACGTCGTGCCCCAGAACAGATCGTTGCCGAGCGGTCCGCGGATTTCATCGCGCAAAAGCTCACCCGGTGTCTTGCCGGTCACGTGGTACAGGACGCCGCCGTTGAGCCAGCCGAACGTCGCCGCGTGGTACCCCATCTGCGTGCCAGGCTCCCAGAACAGTTCGGAGTCGGCGACGTACCCGAGCATGCGCTCCCAGTCGTAGATCGCCTCGTCCGGCACGCGCATGCTCGGTGCGGGGAGGCCAGCCGTGTGCGTCAGCGCGTGACGCACGAGCACCATGTCCTTGCCGTGCGCGGCGAACGCAGGCCAGTACCGGCTGGACCGCGCCAGGCGAAGGGCGACTACGTCATCCTCTCCTCGGCGTTCCCGTACCCGTCGGGCGGGGGCTGCGGCATCATCGGCCGCGGCTAGACCACCACCCCACCACAGCGAACAAGTCGAAGGAACGACCATGACAACACAGCAGGCCGCCCCCCTCCCCAACCCTGAGACGCGAGCGGGACAGGAAGAGATGAAGCGGATGGGGCTCGTCCCCTTCCCTGTACCGGACGATCTCACACGACCGTTCTGGGACGCAGCAAACCGGCACGAGCTAGTCATCCAGAAATGCAGCGCGTGCAGCGAGTACCAGCACCCGCCGCGCGCGGCCTGCATGCACTGCGGCGGCAGTCAGCTCGACTGGACCAGGGTCAGCGGCAAGGGCACGGTGTACACGTTCATTGTCGACCACCGGAATGAAGTCCCCGGCTTCGATGGGAACTACGTGTTCGCGTTCGTGAACCCGGCTGAATCGAGCAAGCCCACGACGCGGATCACCTGCAACATCCTCGAATGCGACCCGGCCGACGTATACATCGGCATGCCTGTCGAGGTCATGTACAAGGAGATCAAGCCGGGGATCACACTCCCGGAGTTCCGACCGGCGCCCGAGGCGAAACTGCGTTCCAAGGGCCAGAACCCGTAGACAAGCAATGACGTCGGACTGCCACTGCACGTGATTCGTGCTTCGGATCGCATGCATGGACACCGCCGACGCCTCTCCGGAATTCAGCGAGTTACCTGCGGGGGACCTGAATGTCAGACATGCTGGGCGGAGTGCGGATCGTCACGATCGAGGCCGTCGGAGTAGTCCCCGGCGCCACCGGCCTGATGCGAGACATGGGAGCCGAAGTCATCAAGATCGAGCCCCCCGGAGGCGAGTCCGGCCGCGGCAACTGGAAGAAGTCAGCCGACCTAGGCGACACGTTCCCAGGCGGAAGCTTCTTCGACATCCGCAACCGCGGAAAGCAGTCGGTCACACTGAACGTCGCGGCTCCTGAAGGTCGCGACATCCTCGTGAAGTTGCTCGCCGAGGCAGACGTCTTCTGCCACAACCTCCGCGCGACGGCGGTCAAGCGCTATGGCCTCGATTACGAGACCCTGAGCGCGCTCTACCCGAAGCTCATTTACGCGTCCTTCTCGGGCTATGGCGAAAAAGGGCTCGACAAGGACAAGGACGGCTGGGGTCCCGTCGCGTTGTGGTCACGCGCCGGTCTGGGTGCCCACTACGGTGACAACGACTCGATGCCCGAACCGACGCGCGGCGCGATGGACGACACCATTGCGACGATCGGCTTCCTCACGCTCGTCCTCGGCGCGCTGATGGAGCGGACTTCCAGTGGCCTCGGACAGCACGTCAGCACGAGCCACTATCAGCTCGGCACGTGGATCAACACCCCGATCGGCCAGGCGCTGCAAGGCGAGAAGGTCCCGTACCGCGTCGGGCACTGGGACAGCCCCACGCGTGCCATCTACGAGTGCCAGGACGGCCGATGGCTGTTCGTGCACGCGGGACGCCCTTCCCACTGGAAGGCGCTATGCGAGGCGATGGACCGGCCGGACCTGGTCAATGACGAGCGGTTTGCGAACCAAACCGCTGTCCGGCAGAACGCGAGGGCGCTCATCGAGATCCTTCAGGTCGAAATGAAGAAGAAGCCGGCGCTCGAATGGGAGCGGATCATTACAGACAAGGGCGGCGCAAGTGGCATGGTCTACACGGTCGAGGATGTAGTGAACGACCCGCAGGCCGAGGCCAACGGCTTCTTCACCCACTACGACACGCCCGCCGGACCGAAGCGGCTGCTCAACCCGCCGTTCCAGTACAGCAGGACGCCGCTGACGCCTAGAGGCCCGGCGCCTGAGGTTGGTCAGCATACGGACGCGATCCTCGCGGCAGCCGGATACGGACCAGAGGAGATCGCGAAGTTCCGATCGTCCGGTGTCGTCTGAGAGCCGAGGACTCGTGAGATCGCAAACTCCACGAAGGCGGGCGGGGAATTGGCAATGCCGATCAAACTGCTAAGCGTGGGGGTTCCGAGGCGTCGCATGGTATTGAGCCTACCGCGACGCGGGCGCCATCTCGGTATCCGAGGTCCATCGGACCGAGACGAGAACAACGGCTGAACCGGGCGTCCAGTCAGAATTGACACGAGGTTCTGGCACGCCGCGCGTCGTAGCAGCGCCCCCGGTCACCGGCTCGGCGACCAGCCCCGGAAACGAAGCGGGGGGAGCCGTTCGGCTCCCCCCGCGCGATCTCGCTACGTCGACGGCTATGCCTGGTCGTCGATGTAGTAGTACGGGAACAGGTCCTGCGTGACCTTCGCGCTGACCCACGGACGGAGCAGCTGCGGCCCGCGCACGTTCTTCCAGACCAGGTCGGTGACCTCGACGAAGGGACCGACCGGCCACACCACCATGTTGTCCATGGTCCACTTGTTCATCTCGTGGATGCCCGCAACGCGCTCGTCGAAGTTCGTCACCGCCTGCTGCTTGCGCATCATGGCGTCGAGCTCCGGGTACTGCTTCCCGACCATGGACGAGGAGCCGTTACTGCTCAGGAACTGGAGGTAGAAGCCCAGCGCGTCGCTTCCAGCGCCACCGGGCATGAAGTGGACCGCGGGCTGCGCCACCTTGCCCTGGAACTGCGCCTTCGCGCGCATGTACTTCGGCGTGTACTCAGTCACGTAGTCCACGGAGACCGCGTTCATCTTCATGCCGGCTTCCTGCACCATGGCCTGCAGAATCTCGACGCGCTGCGGCCAGTTGGTGTCCCACTGGATGCCCGGGTAGACGTTGTCGAACTCGAACGTCTTGCCGGAGCCGTAGCCGGCTGCGGCCAGGAGCTTCTTCGCTTCCGCGATGTCGTTCTTCAGGTAGGCACCGGCAGGGCCAAACTTCGGGTCCTTCGGGTCCAGCCAGTACGGGCCGTACCCACCGGAGATCGGCGCGTTCCAGCGCGTCGTCAACTTCGCGCCCAGCGGTTCGTACTGCTTCGGGTCGAACAGCAGGTCCGCGATCTTGTCGCGGTCGATGGCCATCGACACCGCGCGGCGCAGCCGCACGTCGTGCCACGGCTGCCCGGGCGAGTACGAGAACACGAGGATCGGGCTGCGCCCGTCGTGCGCACCGACGGAAACCTCGGTGCCCTTCAACTCCTTGGCGAACTGCACGATGTTCGTCTGCGACACCGCACCGAACTGCAGGGACTTGCTGCGGAACTGGACATCCAGCTGCGCCTGCTCCGGGATGATCGGAACGCTGAGCTTCTCGACGTACGGACGCTCGCCACCACCGCGGAACCACTTGGGGTTGCGCTTGAATTCGAACCCGACGGAGGGCTTGTAGCTCTCCAGGATGAACGGACCCGTCCCGCGCGGCTCCTTCGCAAGGTCGAACTTCTCCAGCACGCCCTCGGCTGGCTGAATCCAGAAGCCGCCGGCGAGGTTCGAGAGCGCCGTCGCGTCCACGAACTTCATCTTCACGCGGACGGTGGACGCGTCCACCGCTTCCATCGACTCGATGGGGGCGTCAGGATTCGCCGAGTTGGCGAGGCGGGTGCGGTAGGTGTCGCTCTTGGCCCAGCGCTTCCAGCTCTCGACCACGTCCTGCGAGTTCACGGAGCGGCCATTGAGCGGCGCCTGGTCGTCGAACTTCGCGGCCTGGTTCAGGCGCAGGATCATCGTGAGCGGGTCGGGCTGCTCCCACTTCTCGACGAGGTCTCCGCGGATCTTGCCCGACGCGGGCTTTCCCTCGCCGTACTCGAACTCGAACAACCGGCTGTAGATGAGCTGGGACTGAGTGGGGAGCCCCCCGCCCGAGCGGACCGGGTCGAGGATGTCGGGGTTCTTCGTCTCGGCATATCGGAGGGCGCCCCCCGACTTCGGCTTGCCGGACGCGGCAGCCGGGGTGGCCAGCGCGGCGCCACCTGCCCCGGCCGGAGCCTTCGGCGTACCGGATGCGCTACAGCCGATCAGGGCCGCACTCGCGAGCCCGGCACCGGCGACGATTCCTCCACGAAGCACGGATCGGCGGTCGACGGACCGCGTGAACCAACGTGTCTCATTCGGCATTGGACTGTTCCCTCCAGGACGGCTCGATGCGGCCTCCGCACCGGCACCCCCGCACGATAAGTCGACGACTGGCGGGCATCAACACGCGTAATGAGAGAAGGACACCTGGTCGGATGTTCGACGGAGGCCGGGCCCCTCCTGAGCGGGGACGGCATCGACATCACGTGTGGTATCGTCGGCGCCGACCGAGGCGCTCCACGAGCGACCGCTGCGAGTCACCTCGCCGATGGTCGCCGGGAGCGCGGACGATGCGCCCATCAAACGGCAGCACATTCGCGAGCAAGCGGCGTTCACCTCGTGCGACACGGGGGGGCGACCGGCAGCAGAAAGTAGGTACGAGATGACCATGAGTGATTGGAGCAAGGTCGAGCGGCCGATTCCGATGCCGACCCCGCTCACCCAGCACTTCTGGGACGGTGCGAAGGCAGGGAAGATCATCTTCCAGCACTGCCAGGCCTGCGATAACTGGCAGCACCCGCCCAGCCCGGTATGCACGAACTGCATCGGCGTGGACCTCAAGTTCGAAGAGGCCGCGCAGACGGGCACCATCTACTCCTTCACCGTCGGCTTCCACGGCGGCGACCGCCGCTTCGCTGCGGCGATCCCGTACGCGAGCATCGTGGTGGAGATGGACGGCTCGAAGGTGCTGATGGCCGGGAACCTCCTCGACGTGCCCTACACGGAGGCCCACGTCGGTCGCCGCGTGAAGGTCGTGTTCGAGCCGCTCACCGACGACATCACCCTCCCGCAGTTCAAGCTCGCCGACTAGCCGTCCACGAGAAGGAAGGACCCATACATGGTCTGGGATCACCGGTTCGAGGTCGCGGTCAGCGGCGTCGGCATTTCGAAGATCACCCGCTCCTCTGAGACACCGCTCGCAGCACTCGCCGTGGACGCCGTGCAGAAGGCAGTCGCTGACTCCGGCCTGAAGATGTCGGACATCGACGGCCTGGTGACCTACGCGGAGCTGCCCGCCTCCGGACACGCCGCCGTCGACGGTCTGACGATGGTCAGCACCAACGCGATGATGACCGCGCTCAAGCTGCCGAACCTCCGCTGGCACATGCAGAACGAGACCGTGAACATCGGCGGCTCGACCCAGCTCGCCGTGAACGCGCTGATCGCGGGCGCCTGCGACTACGCGATCGTGTTCCGCGCGCTGCACAACCCGCCCGGTCAGTACCAGAACCTCCCGGGCAAGTTCGCCCAGGGCAACTCGCAGTTCACCGCGCCATACGGCTTCGGCGGCCCTGCGCAGGGGCTCGCGGTGGAGTACGCGCGCTACCTCGACCGCTTCGGTCAGGACCGCGAGAAGACCGCGGCGCTCCCGCTCGCGCAGCGCAAGCACGCGAACCTCACGCCGGAGGCCTACTTCTACGACACGCCGCTCACGCCCGAGGACTACCACAACTCGCGGATGGTGGCGTGGCCGTACCGCCTGTACGACTGCGACATCCCCGTGCAGGGGGCAACCGCGTACGTCCTCACGCGCACCGAGCGAGCGCGCGACCTGAAGCCGAAGCCGGCCCTGCTCGCGGGGTTCGGCCAGCGCATCCAGGTGGAGCTCAACGGACGGATCAGCAGCCGCGCCGACTACATGGGCGCAGGCGGCAGCTCGTCCAACCTCACGTGGGAGCGCGCGGGCCTCGGCCCGAAGGACGTCGACGTGGCGCAGATCTACGACGGATTCGTGGGATCCGCGATCTACGGCTTCGAGGCCTACGGCTTCTGCGGGGAGGGCGAGGCACTGGACTACATCCAGGGCGGTCGCATCGAGCTCGGCGGTGAGATGCCGGTGAACACCTTCGGCGGCAGCCTCAGTGCAGGCCGCCTGCACGGTGGCTGGCACATCATCGAGGGCGCCCTGCAGGCCTCGGGCCGGGCGGGCGAGCGTCAGGTGCCAAACGCCGAGGTGTCCTTCGTGGGCGCCAGCGGCGCGAACATCAATGCGACGACGTTCATCTTCGTGCCCGAGCCGTACTAGGCAGCACGACGCCCGCATCGCGGGCCTCGACGGACTTGAAGCAGGAAGCCCTCGCGCGAGCGGGGGCTTCCGCCGTCCGGCGTGAGGACCATCACCATTGAGGCCGCCCGTCCTACACTCGCCCTGCGTCCGTGAGCACGCTCGCGACGCCGGCGGACCGGCGGACGGTCACCGAACACGAAGGGCTTCGCTTCCATGACCACGGAGACGGCGGATCAACTCGCGACCATTCGCGCCGCGGTGCGCGACGTGTGCAAGGACTTCCCGTCGTCGTACTGGCGCGCCCTGGACGAGCACCGAGAGTACCCGACCGAGTTCGTCAACAAGCTGACCGAGTTGGGCTGGCTGTCCGTGCTCATCCCGGAGATGTACGGCGGCTCGGGGCTCGGCATCACGGAGGCCGGCGCGATCCTCGAGGAGATCAACCGCACGGGCGGCAACTCAGCGGCCTGCCACGCGCAGATGTACACGATGGGCATCGTGCTGCGGCATGGCAGCGATGAGCTGAAGCAGCGTTACCTGCCGGATGTGGCGAGCGGCAAGCTGCGGCTGCAGGCCTTCGGCGTGACCGAGCCGGACGCGGGCTCCGAGACCACGAAGATCCGCACGATGGCCGTCCGCAAGGGCGACAAGTACGTCGTCAACGGCCAGAAGATGTTCATCTCGCGCGTCGAGCACTCGGACCTCATGGTGCTGCTCGCGCGGACGACGCCGTACGACGAGCTTGAGGACAAGACGCAGGGGCTCTCGGCGTTCGTCGTCGACCTGCGCACCGTGAAGGGCCTCACCGTTCGCCCCCTGAAGCTGATGCTGAACCACCACTCCACGGCGCTGTTCTTCGACGACATGGAGATCCCCGCGGAGAACCTCATCGGCGAGGAGGGCAAAGGGTTCCGCTACGTCATCGACTCGTGGAACGCCGAGCGCATCCTGATCGCCGGCGAGGCGCTCGGCGACGGCGCGTGGTTCATCGAGAAGGCGTCGAAGTACGCGAGCGAGCGCGTGGTGTTCGGCAAGCCGATCGGCTCGAACCAGGGCGTGCAGTTCCCGATCGCGCTCGCACACGCGCACCTCGAGGCGGCGCGCATGATGCGCGACCAGGCGGCCGCGAAGTTCGACCGTGAGGAGAACTGCGGGGCCGAGGCGAACATGTCGAAGCTGCTCGCCGCCGACGCGTCGTGGGAGGCCGCAAACGCCTGCCTGAACACCTACGGCGGGGCGGGGTTCGATGTCGAGGCGGACGTCGAACGCAAGTTCCGCGAGACCCGACTGTGGTCGATCGCGCCGATCAACAACAACCTCGTGCTGGCCTACGTGGGGCAGCGCGTGCTCGGCATGCCGCGCTCGTACTAACCGCGCGTCTGGCCGCAGGGCGCCGCGACCGGCTCTCCGGAGCCACGGCGCCAGAGAGGTGGACCCCATGGCAATCAAGGACGGCTGGGAAGGTCGGTACTTCGAGGACTTCACCGTGGGTGATGTCTATCGCTGCCGCTACGGCCGCACCCTCACTGAGACGGACAACACCTGGTTCACGCTGCTGACGCACAACTCGAACCAGATCCACTTCAACAACGACTACGGCGAGCGCACTGACTTCGGTCGCTGCCTCATCAACAGCACGCTCACGCTCGCACTGGTCGTTGGCATGACCGTCACCGACGTGAGCGAGAACGGCTTCGCCCTCGGATACGACGAGGTGCGCATGCCGAGCCCGCTGTTCGCGGGGGACACGCTCTACGCGGACACGGAGGTGCTCGAGCTGCGCGAATCGAACTCGCGCCCCGGGCAGGGCATCGTGCGCGTGAAGCACCGGGGCTTCAATCAGGACGGCACGCTGGTGATGGAGCTCGCGCGCAACATCATGGTGTGGAAGCGTGCGGCCGCGCCGCAACTCCATCAGTTCCCCGGGGCCGAGCCCACAAAGGCATAGACACCGCGACGACAGCCGACCATCGCGGCGCAGGTCGCGTTGCTTGACACGCCCAAAGTACGGGCGTTATCACCCTGCAGGGACATTCAGGCCGACACCCGCCGAGCGATCCCGCGAGTCGAAGGAGATGACGATGACGGTTGAAAGTCTGCTGGACAAGGTCAACGTTGTCGGCATCGGCGCGACGCCGCAGGGCAAGTTGCCGGAGTACGACGGCGACGACATCGCCATCTGGGCACTCCGCGAAGCGATCAAGGACAGCGGCCTCAAGAAGGAAGACATCGACGGCCTGCTCGTGCAGCGTTCGTTCGGTGGCGGCGGCGAGATCCGCGAGATCGGGCACCGGCTCGGCATGGAGCCGCGCTACGCGCACAACGTGGACAGCCACGGCAACGCCGTCCATCACGCCACCATGCTGCTGGCGACCGGGCTCTGCAACACCGTCGCGATCATGTACGGCACGAACCAGCGGACGAACCGCAACAAGTTCACCACGTCGAGCTACCACGGCGGCGGGAACTTCGACGAGGTCTACGGGCTCTCCAACCCCGGTGCGGTGGCCGCCCTCAACTACCGCAGGCGCATGAAGGACTATGGGGCCACCGAATACCAGCTCGGCGCGATCGCGGTCGCCCAGGCGAAGGGCGCGTCCCTGAACCCGCTCGCGGTGTATCGGGACACGTTCACGCAGGACGAGTACATGGACTTCCGCTACGTCATCGCGCCGCTGCGCCTCGTCGACTTCTCGATGGTCAGCGACGGCGGGTTCGCGATGATCCTCACGACCAGGGAGCGCGCGCGCGACCTGCCGAAGCCCGGCCCCACGATCATGGCGATGGGCGCGCAGGCGAGCTTCCTCGAAATGTCGCACCCGGACGCGATGTACCACCCCTCGCAGCCCTCGAACGCGAAGATGCTGTGGGGCCACACGGACATCAAGCACGATGACATCAACGCGCTGTACATCCAGGATGCATACACGCCGAACGTCTTCGCCGCCCTCGAGAACTACGGGTTCTGCGAGCGCGGCACGGCGCACGAGTGGGCGCAGGGCGGCCGCCTCGAGCTGGGGAGCTCGATGCCGGTGAACTGCCACGGCGGGCAGAACCGGCTGAGCTACATGGTGGGCTGGCACAACACCTACGACGCGGTCACCCAGCTGCGCAACGAAGCCCAGACCCGTGAGCGCCAGATCCCGAACGCCAACACGGTGATGGTGACCGTGAGCGGCGGCCACTGGGAGCACACCTACTCGATGATCTACCAGAACGCGATGTAGGCAGATGCGGGACGGCGATGGGACGAGGGCTCGTCCGCATCCTCCGGCCCCAGCTGCGCACAGGACACAGCGCGCGAGATCAGAAGAGGGGGGCGAATGCCCCCCTCTTCGTGTGTCTGGATCGACTCCGTCGAGTCGACTACTTGGTCTTCCAGGAAGTCAGAGACCACTCGATGCCCGGCGGGTAGACGCCGGAGTAGAAGTTCTGCAGCTTCGCGTTCTCCGCGTTGTAGCCGCGGACGATGGGCATGTGGGCCATCGAGAGCACGTTGTCGAGCAGGTACTTCGCCGTGTTCCGGACCTTTTGTTGCGCCTGCGTGTCGTCGAGCGTCGCGCGGACGTCGTCGAGCATCGCGTTGACCTTCGGGTCATTCAGGCCCGGCCCGTTCCGTGTGCCGCCCGGGTAGTACTGCTGGAGCTCGTAGTCCAGCGGGTCGAAGAGCGACATGCCGAAGAGGCCAATGTCCTCGAACTTGTTGTTGTAGACATTCGCGACGAACGTTGCGTACTCGTCCGTGGAGATCTCGGACTTCACACCGAGGTTCTTCTCGAGCTGCTGGGCAATCAGTTCGGCCATCGTGACGTACGCAGGCGCGATCGCCTTGGGGGCCGTGTACGTCTTGTTCAGCGTGCTCGGCTTGCCGGCCGCCTGCCAGAGCTTGGTCGCCTCGGCAGGGTCGTACTTCATCGCGTTCATCGCGCGGAGTTCGTCCTCGGTCAGCGACCACTTCCCGAAGCCCGTCGGCACCGGGCCGGTCAGGGCGCCGTCGCTCTGGAACACCTGGTCGATGATCGCCTGTCGGTCGATCGACTTCGAGATGGCCATGCGCGCGCGGATGTCCGCCCACTTCGGGTTGCGCATGTTGAACCAGTACCCGGAGTTCCCGGTCGACGGGAACGCGTACGTCCGCACGTTCGGGGACGTGACCGCTGCGATGTCGGTCTTGCTGAACGACGAGATGGTCTGGAAGTCGGACTGGCCGGTCTTCATCGCCGCGTCGCGGGTCTGGCCGTCCGTGATGACCTTAATCAGGAAGTTGTTGTAGTAGATCTTCGACGCGTCAATGAAGTCCGGGTTCTTCTTGAACGTCGCGCCTTCACCCTGGTTCACGTTCTGGAGAATGAACGGACCGGAGCCGATCGCCTTGTTCTTGAAGTTCCCGTCCTGCTTCTCGATCTCCTGCGGCGTGATCAGCGACGGCTCCGCCGCCAACGCGTACAGCAGATAGCGCGAGGGCTTCTTCAGGTTGAACACCACGGTGTAGTTGTCCGGGGTGTCGATGGACGCGATGTCCGAGTAGCGCGCCTTGAACGTGCTGTTCTTGTCCGTCATGTAGAGGTTGATGGAGTACTTCACATCAGCCGACGTCTGCTCGCGGCCGCTCACGGGCGCGATGTTCTGGAACTTCACGCCCTGACGCAGCTTGAAGGTCAACTTCGTGCCGTCGGCGCCGAATTCGTAGCCCTGGACGGCGTACGTGGGGATCCACTTGGTGTCGGCCAGATCGCCCTTCGGATCTCGGGTCGCCGTGAGCAGCTTGGGGTACACCAGTCCGGCGCGCTCGAAGACCGTGTAGACCTGCGAGTCGAGCGGGTCGAGGCTGGCAGCGTCGCGGGTCTGGACGAACACCATCGCTTCACTGACGGTCGGCTGTGGCGCTCCGCTGGCGCCGGCGGCTGCACCGGCAGCTGGGCTGGCTGCGGCCGGAGCCTTGGCTCCGCTGCTGCACCCGACGAGCGCCGCGCCGGCGAGACCGAGTCCGCCAACCGCCATGCTCCCGAGTACGCGCCGCCTCCCGACCCGCTGGGTCCAGTAATCTCCGCTTCGCACGAGTCCTCCCCATCTGCGGATGTGTTGATCCGCATCCCCTCTGGTCGCGCGCATATTACGCTCATTGTCACCCGGGTGGCAGCGACCCTCGTCGACGCACGCGCGTCCGGTGGCGCCTTCGGGGCGCCGGTGAGCAGGCGCCGCGGGGGTGCTCAGAAGTTTGACACCCTCCCATCATTCCCGTTATTACCCGGACAGCCGAGACACGCCTCGGACTATCGACGGAGCCACATATGCCCGGTCCACTGAGTGGGATCCGTGTGCTCGATCTCTGCCAGCTCGCCGTCGGCCCCTACGGGGCCTCCCTCCTGGGTCAGTTGGGCGCACAGGTCATCAAGATCGAGGAGCCCAACGGCGATCCGATCCGGAATCTGCTGCCGGAGCAACAGGGCGTCGGGACGTACTACACGTCCGTCAACCAGAACAAGTTGAACATCGCGCTCAACCTGAAGAACCCGGACGACCTCGCGATCGCCATCGCGCTCGCGGAGCGTGCGGACGTGATCATCGAGAACTTCCGCCCGGGCGCGATGGACCGCGCCGGCATGGGATACGACGCCATCAAGGCGATCAACCCCGACATCGTCTACTGCTCCTCGTCTGGCTACGGCAACGGTGGGCCACGACGGCTCGAGGGCAGCGCGGACGGCTACGCACGGAGCTTCACGGCGTTCGACGCCAGCAACGGGCCCGTGGGCAACCCGCACCAGCGCTTCCGCAGCAAGGGGCACATCGACCACACCTGTTCGACCTTCGTCACGCAGACGGCCCTCGCGGGCCTCGCGGCCCGTGCGCGTTACGGCATCGGGCAGAAGGTCGAAACCTCGATGATGCAGGCCACGATGGTCTACCAGACCAGCCGCATCGCGGAGTACTTCGCCAACGGCGAGCAGCCGCCTTCGCTGGGCAGCGCGACGAGTAACCTCGTGCCGCACCAGGCGTTCGCCAGCCGCGATGGGCACGTCGCCATCGGCGTGAACACGCAGGCCCAGTGGCGCAACCTCTGCGCGGGGCTCCAACTCGACGAGATCGTCGATGACCCGCGGTTCCACGACAACGCCGCGCGCGTGGCCCATCGTGACGAGCTCGTTGAGCGTCTGTCGCGAGTCATCGCCACGAAGTCCACGCAGGAGTGGGTCGACGCGTTCGCCCCGCTCGGCGTCCCCTGCGGGCCGTTCCTCACCTTCGCGGACCTGTGGCAGTCGGAGCAGGTGCAGGCGAACCACATGATCGTGGATGTCGCGCACCCGTGGGGCGACACCAAGGTCGGCGGCACGCCGTGGAAGTTCACCCGCACCGAAGTGCAGATCTCGCGCGCGCCAGGCAAGGATGAGAACCGCGAGGAGATCCTGCGGATCATCGCGGAGGAGCCGCCCCGCCGCGAGCGGCGCCTCACGCCGGCGCCTGCGCTGCCGACTGCCGGACCGCTCGAGGGTGTGAAGGTCCTCGACATCTCGCAGGGGATCGCGGGGCCGTTCACCGCGATGCAACTCGGCGACCTCGGAGCCGACGTCACGAAGGTCGAGCCGCCTGACGGTGACTGGTCGCGCACGCTCGCGCCTCCCGCCCAGGGGTCGGAAGGACCGGTCTTCGTCGCGCTCAACCGGAACAAGTCCGGCGCGGTGCTCGACATCCGCGACGAGACGCGCCGGGAGGAGCTGCTTGGCCGCATCGCGCAAGCCGATGTGCTGGTGACCGACCTGCTGCCCGCCGAGGCAGAGCGCCTCGGCCTGACGTACGACGTGCTCTCGCGCGACCACCCCGGGCTGATCATGTGCTCCGTGTCGCCGTTCGGGGAGCGGGGGCCGTGGCGCGATCGCGCCGGCGGCGAGATCGTGCTGCAGGCGATGGGCGACATCTGGCGCTACCTCGGCGCCCTCGATCAGCCGCCGCTTCGCCTCGCAGCAGACGCGGCCGCGATGGCCGGGGGCATCTTCGGGACGCAGGGCGTGGTGGCCGCAGTGATTGAGCGCGAGCGCAGCGGCCTCGGACAGAAGGTCGAGGTCTCGCACCTCGGCGCGCTCATGGCGATCGAGACGCAGCTGCACGCGGCGCAGAGCAACCCGGACCTGAAGGGCGGCTGGCACCTCTCGGCACCGACCGATCCGCCCGAGTACGACCTGCGGACGCAGGACCTCGGCATCGAGTTTGGCTTCATGGCGCGTCGGGTCGGCGGCTGGGAAGAGTTCTGCAAACGCATCGGCGTGCCGGACGAGATCACCAACGACGAGCGGTTCAACAGCGCGCTCGGTCGCACGTTGAACTGGCCCGCGTTCCGCGCGGCGTTCGAGCCCTATTCGACCAGGTACAGCGCGAGCGACCTGAAAGCGATCATCGAGGAGTGCGGCGGCGTCGGCGTCATCTGCAACTCGTACGAGACGCTCTTCGCCGATCCACAGGTCGCCGCGTTCGACATGCTGCGCGAGATCGATCACCCGACGCTGGGCCGCGTGAAGACCCTCGGGCTCCCGTGGAACCTCGAGAAGACGCCGGGCTCGATCCGGAGTGCATCACCGGTCCTGAAGAAGTAGGGTCTGCGAACCGGAGACGGGCGCACTCAGACGCGCCAGAGAAGGAAGTCAGACCATGCCGCTGGCGAACGTGCTGGGCAAGGTGAACATCATCGGCATCGGCGCGACGCCGCAGGGGAAGCTCCCCGAGCACAGCGGTGACGACATCGCGGTGTGGGCGTTCCGTGAGGCGCTGAAGGACAGCGGCCTGCAGAAGTCGGACATCGACGGCCTTCTCGTGCAGAACTCGTACGGCGGCGCCGGCCAGGTGAAGGAGATCGGCCATCGCCTGGGCCTGCAGCCGGTGGTCGGCGACCAGGTCGGCGCGCACGGTGAGGCCGTCCAGCGCGCGGTGATGCTCATCGCGAGCGGCATGTGCCAGAACGTGGCGATCGTCTACGCGACCAACCAGCGCACCAACCGCAACACCTTCGGCGCGAGCGTGTACCACGGCGGCGGCAACTTCGACGACGTGTACGGCCTGTCGAACCCCGGCGCCACGGCTGCCTTCAACTATCGCCGGCGGATGAAGGACTTCGGCGCGACCGAGTACCAGCTGGGCGCCATCGCCTCGGCACAGTCGAAGGGCGCCGCGCTCAACCCGCTCGCGGTTTACCGGGAGGCCTTCTCGCAAGAGGAGTACATGGACTTTCGCTACGTCATCGCGCCGCTGCGCCTCGTCGACTTCTCGATGGTGAGCGACGGCGGCTTCGCGATGATCCTCACGTCCAAGGAGCGCGCGAAGGATGCGAAGCACCCGGGGCCGACCATCGTCGGGATGGGCTCACAGGCCTCGTTCCTCGAGCTGGACCACCCGGACGCGATGTATCACCCCTCGCAGCTTCCGAACGCGAAGATGCTCTGGGAGAATACGGACGTCACGCGGAAGGACATCCAGGCGCTGTACGTGCAGGACGCGTACACGCCGAACGTCTTCTCGGCCCTCGAGAACTACGGGTTCTGCGAGTACGGGACCGCGCACGAGTGGGCGCAGGGCGGACGCATCGAGCTCGGGGGCGAGCTGCCCGTGAACATCCACGGCGGACAGAACCGCATGAGCTACATGGTGGGCTGGCACAACACGTACGACGCCGTCACCCAACTGCGCGACGAGGCGCAGACGCGTGAGCGCCAGATCCCGAACGCGAACACCATCATGGTGACCGTGAGCAGCGGCCACTGGCAGTCCACCTGGTCGTACATCTACCGGAACGAGCTGTAGGCGACGTCGCCGAAGGAGGCCACGATGACGAGCGAATACGAGAAGCCGATGCCACGCGTGACCGATCTCGACCGCCCGCACTGGGAGGCGGCGGCGAAGCACCAGCTCCTGATCCAGAGCTGCAACGACTGCGGGCACATGTGGTTCCCGCCGGCGGAGAACTGCCCGAACTGCCTGGGCACGAACCTCGGATGGAAGGAGCCGAAGGGCACCGGCAAGGTGCACTCCTTCATCATCTACCACCAGGGCTGGCTGCCCGGATACCTCAAGTCGACCCCGTACAACGTGGCGATCATCCAGCTGGACGAGGGCCCGCGGTTCATCAGTAACGTCGTCGGGATCGACAACGACGACATCGAGGTGGACATGCCGGTCCAGGTGACGTTCGAAGACGTCGCGCCGGACGTCTCGATCCCCCGGTTCAAGCCGGTCGGCAAGTAACGCCCGCCGAGGAGACGCCCAGATGACCAATCCTGAGATCATCGACATTCACCTGCACCTCTGCCGCGACACGCAGCAGGAGAAGACGGTCTTCCCGAAGGCCGGATGGCCGGACGAGTGGTACTGGGCGAGCCCGGACAAGGTGATCCCGTACATGGACGCACGCGGCATCAGCCACGTCGCCACCATGAACATCATCGACACCGGTGCCATGGTCGCGGGCCGCATTCGTCGCGCCCGCGAGCAGGGCGCGAGCGAAGCGGAGATCGCGGACGCCCGCGTGACGCTGCGTGAGGACATGCAGGAGCGCGTCCGCGCGTTCAACACGCTGATGTGCGAGGCCCACGCGAAAGAGCCGCGCATCATCCCCTACATGATGATCGACCCGATCCTGTTTGGCGAAGCCGCGATCGAGGAGCTCGAGCGCTGCATCGCGCTCGGTGCGAAGGGGATCAAGGTCCACCCGAGCATCTGCGGGCACTTCCCGGACCACCCCAACATGATGGCCGTGTACAAGCGCTGCGAAGAGGCGGGTCTCGGCGTGCTGACGGACAGCACCTCGCGCGCTCGCGGCGGCGCCGAGGCGTTCGGCACACCGCTGGGATGGCGCCCGGTCCTGCAGGCGTTCCCGCACCTCAAGTTCATCATGGCGCACCTCTGCGACGACATCTGGGACGACCGCCTGGAGCTCTCCCGCGAGTTCAAGGACAACCTCTGGTTCGACATGTCCGGCGGCATCGTGGACGCACACCACCCGGCCGGCGGCCACTCGATGCTGACCGGCGACCAGGCCCCGCGCGTGTTCCGGAAGATCGGCGTCGAGCGCATCCTGTTCGGCTCGGACGGCCCGGGGACGGGTCGCGGGGAGGACGTCCTGGAGGCGGCCGGCGAGGTGATGCGCCTTGCGCTCACTGACGCCGAGAAGGAGCAGATCCTCGCCGGGAACGCCAAGCGCTTCCTCGGCCTGAAGTAGCAACAGCCGCTCGCGCGGCGAAGAACACGCGGCAGGCGACCTGCGCCTGTGCGCCTCCCCTGAAGGAGTCACCATGCCCGGGACCGAGATCATCGACATGCACTTCCACCTCTGCCGCGACACGCAGCAGGAGAAGGTGGTGTTCCCTAAGAAGGGGTGGCCGGACGACTGGTTCTACGGCAGCCCGGACACCGTCATCCCCTTCATGGACGCGCACGGCATCTCGTACATCGCGACGATGAACGTGATGGTCACGAACGCGATGATCGAGGCACGCGTCCGCCGCGCACGCGAGCAGGGCGCGACCGAGGAGGCCATCGCGCAGGCGCGCATCGACCTCAAGGAGGACATGAAGCAGCGCGTCCGTCAGATGAACGACTGGACGCTCGAGGCGCAGAAGAAAGAGCCGCGGATCATCGTCTACGCAGCGATCGATCCCGTGCTGTTCGGCGACGAGACGATGGACGAGCTCGAGCGCTGCATCGCGATGGGCGCGCAGGGCATCAAGATCCACCCGAGCAATTACCGCCATTACCCGGACTACCCCACGATGATGCAGGTCTACGAGCGCCTGCAGAGCGCCGGACTGGGCGCGCTCACGGACACATCGTCCCGCCAGAGCCCCGACGGCAACGCGTACGGGGTACCGCTCGGATGGCGCCCGGTCCTGCAGGCGTTCCCGCACCTGAAGCTGATCCAGGCGCACCTGGCCGGCGACATGTGGGACGACCAGATCGACCTCGCACGCGAGTTCCCTGACAACCTCTGGTTCGACATCGCGGGCGGCTGGGTGGACGACCACCACCCGCCGAGCGGCCACGCCGGGATGCTCGCGTCCCAGGCCGTCCGCGTCCTGCGCAAGATCGGCATCGAGCGCGTGATGCACGGATCCGACGGGCCGCCGCTGGACCCGATGAGCGCCGCTGAGCAGATCATGCGCATGGACTTCACGGATGCAGAGAAGGAGCAGCTCCTCTCCGGCAACGCGAAGCAGTTCTTCGGCCTGAAGTAGCCGAGGGCGACCGTGCCGCTGGTGATCGCGGTGACGGGGTCGATCGCGACGGGGAAGAGCTACCTCGCGCACTACCTCGTCGAGCGGTACGGCGCGGCGCACGCGGACGTCGACCGCATCACGCATCGCATGTACGACCCGGGGACGCCCGGGTTCGACCGCGTGGTGGAGGCCTTCGGCCCGGAGGTCGTCGGCGAGGATGGATACATCAACCGTCGCGCCGTCGGGCGGCTCATCTTCGGCTCGCGTGAGCGAACGATCGCGCTGCGCAACGCGGTCGAGGGATACGAGCTCGAGGTAAAAGCCGTCATCGACGGCTGGCGGCGCGATCTGCCCGAGTCGCAGTTCGCGGTGTTCGAGGCGTTCAACCTCGTCGAGGGCGGATTCGGCGCCTGGTGCGACGTCAGCTGGATCGTGCGCGCCGACGACGAGATCGCGCTGCCGCGGATCCTTGCGCGCAACGTGCTGACTGAAGACGAGGCGCGGGCACGACTGGCCGCCGCACGTTCGTGGGAGTTGCGGATCCACGCCTGCGACCGGGTGTTCGACAACAACGGCACCGCCGCGGAGTTCGAGGCGGCCATCGACGAGGCGCTCGCCGAGACGCTGGAGGCGTACCGCGCGGGGACGCTGCCGCCATCGAAGGCGCACCAGTTCCCTCCGCAGGCCGCTGCCGCGCAGAGCTGACCAGCGAGCACGGCGTCGCCCGCGAACGTGCCTATTCGTCGTCGGGCGGCGTCGTGACGACGAAGAAGGTCAGATCCGTCATCCCGGTGTTGTACATCGCGTGCTCGACTCCGGGCGGGATGAAGACCACATCGCCGGGCCCCATCACCGAACGTTCCCCGTCGAGCTCGATGAGCCTCTGCCCCTCGATCACGTGGTAGATCTGCTCCTGCACCCGGTGATGATGCGGGGCGACGAACGCCATCGGCTGGTACGTGGAGATCCGGAAGTCGACGAGCCGCGACCCGGCCGTCTCCGGGCGCACGAGCATCTTCGAGATGGCGCCAGGCGAGTGGCCAGGTGGGTTTTCCCAGAGAACCTCGGCAATGTTCTGCAGCACGGCCTCGCGACCGTCGGTTGATGGCATGACGCCCTACCTCTCCTCAGCCGGGACGAGCATTCCCTCGCCCCTCCAACGCACGGTCTCAGGTCGTCCGCGGGCGGGGCTGACTCTGAGGCGAATCGAGCGGTATGCCATAGTATCGGCGCCCGGAGGCGCAGAGCCTGCAGCCGACGGTCGGCCGCCGCGCGCGGTCACTGGACCGAACAACCAGCCGAAAGCGAATCGCTGATGACCGACGTGGAGCACCTGCTCGAGGAACTCTCAAACGCGCCTGGGCCTTCCGGGTTCGAGGGGCCCGTCCGCACCATCGTCCGGCGCGAACTTGAACCGCTCGCCGACGGCATCGAAACCGACGGGCTCGGATCGCTCATGGCACGGCTCGGGCCCGCGGAGGCGCGTCCGCGGATCATGCTCACGGCGCACATGGACGAGCTCGGGCTGATCGTCCGGCGCATCACCAGCGAAGGCTACGTGCGGTTCCAGACGCTCGGCGGGTGGCTGGACCAGGCGCTCATCAACCAGCGCTGGGTGATCATGACGCGCAACGGGCCCGTGCCCGGCATCACAGGCATCAAGACGGTGCACGTCATGGAGGCCGACGCGCGGAAGAAGCTGTTCGAGCGCGGGGACATGTTCATCGACGTCGGTGCCCGGGACCGCGAGGACGCCGAGGAACGACTCGGCATCCGGCCGGGCGATCCGGTCGCTCCCGACAGCGCGTTCACGAAACTCGCCGGCGGAGACCTGTACCTCGGCAAGGCGTGGGACGACCGGGTCGGTGTCGCGGTGATGATCGAGGTGATGCGTGCGCTCCACGCCGGCGGATCGCGCCCCGCGACCACCATCGCGGTCGCGACGGTGCAGGAGGAAGTCGGACTGCGCGGCGCTGAGACCAGCGCGTTCGCGGTGGAGCCCGACATCGGCATCAACCTGGAGTCCGGTGTCGCCGGTGACTACCCGGGGATCTCGGCGGACGAGGCGCAGGAGCAGCTCGGTGGCGGGCCGACGCTCTTCCTGCACGACAGTTCGATGCTGCCGAACCTGCGGTTGCGGGACTTCATCCTCGACACTGCCCACGACCTCGACATGCCCGTGCAGTTCAACGTACTCACGGGATACGGCCAGGACGCCTCAGCGATGCAGCGGACGCACCGTGGCACGCCCGCGATCAACATCGCCGTCCCGACGCGGTACCTGCACAGCCACAACGGCCTCATCGCCCGCGCAGACGTCGACGCGACCATCCGCCTCGTGACCGAGGTGGTGCGACGGCTCGATGCCAGCGCGGTGACGGCGCTCCGAGACTTCAGCTGAGCGCGGGGCACCCCCGATGCTGTGAATCTTGACCCACAAAGTCGAGAATGCTCCACTGGCCAGATGCTCCACCCCGATCTCAGCATCTCGCTCGCCGGACTGCTCGTGGGCTTCATCGTCGGGCTGACGGGCATGGGCGGCGGTGCCCTCATGACACCCATCCTCGTGCTGCTGTTTCACGTTCAGCCGCTGGCAGCCGTGAGCAGCGACCTTGTGACCTCCCTCGTGATGAAGCCGTTCGGCGGGGCGATTCATTTGAACCGGGGAACCGTCCGACGCGACATCGCGCTCTGCCTCACCGTTGCATCAGTGCCCTCGGCGTTCGCGGGCGTGCTGCTGCTAAAGCTGGTCGGTTCGGAGCACGTCGACGGGTTCCTGAAGGAGGCCATCGGGATCGCCCTGCTCGCGTCAGCCGGCTCGATGGTCGTTCGCTCGCGCATCCAGCGCCTGCGCGCGAAGGCCTCCGACTCGGGCCCTGCCAGGCTCAATGTCCCTGCGACGCTCGCCATCGGCGCGCTCGGCGGGTTGCTGGTCGGCATGACCTCGGTCGGCTCCGGCTCTGTCATCATCGTGCTGTTGCTGCTGCTCTATCCGGCCCTCTCCTCTGCGGAACTCGTGGGTACGGACCTCATCCAGGCCATCCCGCTCGTCGCCTCCGCGGCCTTCGGCCACGTGCTCTTTGGCGATGTCCGCCTCGAACTGACGGGGTGGCTCCTGATCGGCGCCCTCCCGGGCGTCCTCCTCGGTGCGCACTTCTCGTCGCGCGGCGGTGAGCGTTATGTCCGTCCAGCCCTGTTCGTAGTGCTCCTCGCGAGCGGCCTGAAGCTGGTCCAGCTCATTTAGCCCGTCGCGAACGCGCCGCGCGCGCATCGCCTGACCACCGCGCGCCTCACTGCCCGCCCCGTACCGCTCCGCCGCAGCGCCCTCACCATCACAAAACAGATACCACATGTGTCATCATGATCACGTCATGACGCGCGCGGGGAACGCGCGCCGGACGTGCACCGAAACACAGGGAGGGAACGATGGCTGAACAGGGGTACTGGAATCGCTTCAATCCGCGGCTCACGCGCCGGCGCATGCTGGGCGCGAGCTCCGCGATGGGGCTCGGACTCGCCGCCGCGTCGCTGATCGGCTGCAGCAGCAGCAAGTCGTCCACGGCAGCACCCAAGGCGGCAAGTAATGCCCCGCTCCCGGCCGGCGCGACCGAGGGTGCCTCCGCGAAGATCACCCACCCGAACGTCCCCGTGGTTTCCGGCGCACCGAAGAACGGAGGCACGCTCACCCTCGCCACGACCGAGACCTACACCGAGCACGACGCGCACACCGCGGTCTCCAACTCCGAATGGACGACCATCGGAGAGCGCGGGCTCGAGATGGACGAGTGGACGGGCAAGATCCGCGGCAACATCATCGAGTCGTGGGAGGTGTCCGACCCGACCCACCTCGTCTTGAAGGTGCGCAAGGGAATCAAGATCCAGAACAAGCCACCGTGGAATGGACGCGAGTTCAACGCGGAGGACGCAGTCTTCAATCTGGAGCGCACCGCCGGGTTCACCGCGGCAGCCGAGAAGTTGCCGCTTGCAAACTTCCAGCGCGCCTCGGCGCTAGTGGGGATGACCAAGGCGGAGGCGACGGACAACTACACCGTACGTGTCACGATGGCGGCGCCGACCAGCACGTTCTTCAACGGAATGACCGAGATCCGGAGTATCTGGATGCCGAAGGGCATCGTGGAAGTCGGCTTCAAGGACAACCAGAAATTCGGAGGCATCTCCGCCTGGCAGGTCAGCCCGGAGGACAAGCCCGGCGTCCAGAACGTCTTCCAGAAGAACCCGGACTACTGGCGCAAGGATCAGCCGCACTTCGACAAGTTCGTGATGATCCAGATGCCGGACCACGCGACTCAGCTGGCTGCGTTCATCAGCAAGCAGGTCGCGATCATGGCCTCGCCGACCGCGCAGGATCAGAAGACCATCGCGGCGTCGCGCCCTGACGCCCTCTACTACCAGTTCCTCAACGTGAACTACATGTACTTCCGCCCCAGCATGAAGGTTGCCTTCTTCCAGGACTTCCGCGTTCGCAAGGCCCTGTCGCTCGCGATCGACTACAAGGAGCTCGGCAACGGCTACTACGGCGATGGCGGCGGCTGGGGCTACCTCGCCTCGCTCCACCCCGGATTCCCGGAGGCGTGGTCTGAGGACAAGGTGAAGACGCTCCCCGGCTTCAACCCCACGACGAAGGACAAAGACGTCGCCGAGGCGAACAAGCTCATGGCCGCCGCAGGGTTCGACAAGGGCGCAGGCATCTCCATCGACCTCCTGAACAAGGTCAAAGCGGACGACCGCGAAAATTCAGTCCGCTTCCAGGGTCAGATGCAGAAGGTCTTCCCCGCAATGAAGATGGCCCTCAAGCAAGATCCGGATTCAGCGACGTTCGACAAGCATCAGAACGGCAACGATTTCCAGATGATCTCGAACGACAGCACGATGTTTCCGGACGCGGCACTCGAGGCATACGCACACTTCCACAGCAAGGGCAGTCGCAACTACGGCGGGTTCAGCGACAAGGATCTCGACTCGACGGTTGAGAAGGCAATCGCCGAACTCGACTTCGAGAAGCGCAAGGCCATCCTCGACACGTTCCAGCAGAAGTACCTGGACGCCTGGATGCCGAACCTGATCCTCTACGCGGTGCCATCGAAGTACTTCATCCAGCCGAATATCGGCGGGTTCGACGCGATCGTTGGGCCGTGGTCGGCTGGTCGCGCGACGCAGTACAAGATGGCGCAGACCTACCTGGTCTAGCCGGTCGGCCGGGCGCAGCCCTCGGGTGACCGAGGGCTGCGCCGCTCGCGTCAAACTCGACGGAGATTTCGAGCCGTGGAACGCGACGATGCGCGTTGATACGCTCCCGACATGCCGCGAACCGAACAAGGCCCGGGTGCCACGACCGCTAGCCGCATCCTCGATGTCGCCGAGCGGCTAGCCCAGACGCGTGGATTCAACGGGTTCAGTTGCGCCGACGTCGCGCCGGAAATTGGCATCACCACAGCCAGCCTGCACTACCACTTCCCCAGCAAGGCCGACCTCGGGCGGGCACTCGTCGAGCGGTACACCGAGTCGTTCCAGGCGTCGCTGCGCGACATCGCAGCAGCGCCGACGGATGCTCCCGCGAAGCTCCGGGCGTACGTGCAGATCTACCAGCAGGTCCTGGGGGCCGACCGGATGTGCCTCTGCGGCATGTTCGCTGCCGAGTACGCCACCCTGCCCGAGCCCGTGCAGGCCGAACTCCTCCGTTTCTTTGACGAGAACGAGCGCTGGCTCGCGGCAGTCTTTGACGCCGGGCTCCGCGACGGGAGCCTGCGCTTCAACGGCTCCCCGCAGGATGCTGCCCACCTGCTGACGAGCGCCCTCGAAGGCGCCATGCTGCTGGCGCGCACCTACGGAGACAACGCGCGGTTCCGTGCCACCCTCGACCGGGTGCTGGCAACCCTGACCGGGGCATGGCAGCCCGAGCAGCCCTCGGGAACCGCCTAGCCCGCCACACAGCGCCGGAAGGCTGTACATTCCCCCCGCACGTTCGAGTGAAAGAGGGGAACCGATGGCCGATTCACTGAGCCGGCAGTTCGCGCGCTGGGCTGCCAACCTGAAGTACGAAGACCTGCCCCCGGCAGTCGTCGACAAGAGCAAGGCGTTCCTGCTGCACGCGCTCACCAGCGCCGTGCTGGGCGGCGCCGACCCGCGCTCCGAGCACGCGGTCCACTTCACCCTGGCCGAAGAGGCCAAGGCTGACGGCGCCACGATCATGGTCAAGGGCGGCAAGGCCACCCGGCTCGGCGCGACGTTCGCGAACGCCGAGATCATGCACAACTCGGGGCTGATCGACTCGTACCGCATGCTGACGCACCCGGGCCCGGTGGTGGTGCCGGCCGCGATCGCGAACGCCGAGCTGGAGAAGCGCAGCGGCAAGGATCTGCTCACCGCGCTGGTGGTGGGCTACGAGTTCACGTTCCGCCTCGCCGACGAGTACATCCCGGCGACTGCCGCCTCCGGGTACCGCCCGAGCCCGGTCTACACGGCGATGGGCACGGCGGTCGCAACGGCGAAGCTGCTGGGCCTCGACGAGGACGGCATCGCGACGACGATCGCGTATGTCGCGAACATGGCGAACGCGCTGAACCAGTCCTCGACCGAGGGCGGTTCGGACGGCGCCGTGCACGAGCCGGTGTCCGCACGCACGGGCGTATTCGCGGCACAGATGGCGCGCGAGAACGCCGGCCGCAAGGGTTCCGAGCACAGCCTCGAGGGCTCGGCTGGCTTCTACAACCACATGATCGGGAACGACAAGGGCGACCTGAAGGCGTCGTTCGTGAACGGCAAGACCAACGCGCCGTTCGACGAGATCATGCAGGGCCTCGGATCGCAGTACAAGCTGCTCACCGCGATGTTCCGGATGTACCCGTTCGCGGCCTACAACCAGCCGGTGATCGACCTCATGGCGGAGATGAAGGTCGAGCACAACATCAACCACGAGGACATCGACCAGGTCTACGTCCACATGAACTGGATCGAGACGCTGTACCCGAGCCCCGCGTTCCCGCGGTACCCGGACTTCGACAACCCCCGCCTGCTGACGCCGGCAGGCCCGCCGACGACGCACTGGTACGCGGCGCACTCCGCCGTGAACGGCGGGTACCCGGAGATCAGCGGCAAGACCTACGGCCCGACCGGCTGGGACCTGGGCAAGGACGAGGCCGTCAACAAGTTCACGATGGAGCACGTGCACCTGGTGCAGGAGAAGGACCGCGCGATGTTCTCGCCGGCGATTCGCGTCGTGATGAAGGACGGCACCGAGTACAAGGGCGAGTACCCGTACCACCCCCGCCTGGAGTGGGACTTCGAGACGCTCGCGAAGCGCCTCGAGCACACGGTGCCGGGCATGCCCGGTGGTGCGGCCGCGCTGGCCGCAGTCGTCGAGGTGTCGCGCAAGGCGGACACGCTGACCTCGATGGACCCGATCTTCGAGGCCGTGAAGCCCCGCTAACCCCTCGGGCTGCGCACGAATGCAAGAGCCGGCGGGTGACCGCCGGCTCTTCGCGTTCTCGACGGCGGGACCAGCAGCTAGCCGCCCGCCAGCTTCACCTTGTGGCCGAGTGCCTCGAGCTTCGCCTGCACGCGCGGACGGTGGTCGCCCTGGATCTCGAGGATGCGCCCCTCACGCGTGCCCCCGGCGCCGCAGAGCTGCTTCAGCACCTTCAGCATGTCGTCGAGGGCGACGTCGGCGCCGGGCAGGCCGGAGATCGTCGTCACCGTCTTGCCGCCTCGACCGGACTTCTCGCGCTTGATGCGCACGAAGCCATCGTCAGGGGGCGGAGCGCCGCGCTGCGCCGCCGGCTTCGCGGGCGCCTTCGTCACGCGCGCCGACGTGTCGCGGACGCGACCGCCGTCTGTCGAGTACACGAGGCGGGAGTTGTCGCCGGGCACGTCGCCTCCGTTGCGCGGTGCGATCGTACGAGCCCGTTGGTGCGTGCGCGAACCGGTCAGGGCGTGCCGAGTGCGGAGGCGATGCCCTGCTCAGCTTCGGCGACGACCGCGCCATCCTCAACGGGCTCGGCGTTGTGCACCACGCCCTGTGAGACGGGGCCAGGGCCGACACCGTAGGCCACCAGCCGGTAGTACATGGTCTGGGTCGGCGCGATGGTGAACGCCCCCGCCCCGCTGGGGTCGGTGGTGCCGGACGCGATGGTGGTCCAGCGCACCCGGTCGGACGAAGACTGCAGGATGATCGGGGTCCCGGGTACCGGCGTGCATGTGGACTGCAGCAGGACCGGCCGACCGGGCGCGGTGGTGAACGCCACCTGCACGGGAACATCGGCGGCGGCGGCAGCCGGGCGGGCGATCGCGGCTCGATAGAAGTCGACCATGCGCGTATCGGCGCGCACGCCTACCTCGATGCGATCGCCTCCGATGTTGGCCCCCGCGGTCACGATGCCCAGCGCGCGATAGCCCTCGGCGGCGGGCTCGAAGATCGGCGCCCCGCTCATGCCGGGGACGGTGCCCCAGTTGTACACGAGCAGCGCGTTGTCGAACCCGCGCAGCGCACGAGGGTTCCGCATGTGCCACTGCGTGCCCCACGTCACGTTGGAGGGATAGCCCGCTGTCTCGAATCGGCCGGAGGCCAACCGCATGTCGGACTCAGCACCGATCCCGAACTGCCCGACGGCGCTGCCCAGCACATCTGACGGCATCGTGATTGCGCCGTAGTCGAACGAGGGATTCCCGGTCGCGAGGAACTGAGATGAAACGGCAAATACGGTGGCAGTCTGGCGCGCGAACGGAGCGATCACGCCATCAACCCCCGGCGTCACGCTGACGGAGGTGGCCCAACCACCGTCCTGCGGGCTGTACAGACAGTGCCCCGCCGTCGCGACGGTGTGAGGCCCCACCACAAAGCCAGTGCAGTTACCGCGGGTGTCCGGGAACTTCACCTCCAGCAGGACGACCATCCGGTAGGGGGCCACGACCTCCTCGTCCGCCCCGGTTGCGAGATGCACATGGTCGACAGAGATGAAGATCGCGAACAGGAGCATCGCGAATACGACGCGACGCGTCAGCGCGCTCAGATTGCCGTCCATGGCCGCGATGCGCGAAGTGCGCACGACGGTGTTCCTTCCATGCGGGCGTCCTACCCGCGGGAATCATCGGCACCCCTCCAGCGGCTCCGTATCGGTCAGCAGGGCCAGAACCCGTATCAGGGGGAACCCGAAATGAAGTCGACAGACTCCCCGGTCTCCCTGCGCCGTCGCCTCGAAGGAACGACGCCCTTCTAATAGAACGTCCGTTCTGGTACTATCCGCGCACCCCTGGCGGGGGAACCAGATGCCGACACTTCGAATCAACGCACCCAGCCGATCCATCGCCTGCCTGGCGATCCCGTCGCTCGCCTTCCAGTGCGAGCTCGTGGAGCACCCGGGCCTCCTCGGCACGCCCGTCGCGCTGAGCGACGAGGCGCACAGCCGCGTGGCCGACCTCACGCCCGAGGCGCGGCGACACGGGGTGCGCGCCGGCATGACCCTCCGCGACGCCGTGGAGCTCTGCCCCACCCTGTCGATCCTCGAACCGCGGCCAGCACTGGTGGCGCGGTTCGCACGCGATCTGGTGGAGGCGATGGCGGCGGTCAGCCCGCTCATCGAGGAGGCGCCGGCGGCGGAAGGGGGAGCGGGCGTCGTCTTCGCTGACCTACGGGGCACGGAGGGGATGTACCCGCGCCTCGGCGACCTCAAGCGCGCCGTGTTCGCCGGCGTGCCGCCGCAGTTGCGAGCACAGCTCGGCGTCGCAGACGCGCGCTTCACCGCGCTGCGCGCCGCCTACCGCGCCGAGCCGGGCGCGGCCCTCCACGTGCCGCTGGCGGAGGCGCCGGCGTTCCTTGCCGCGGAGTCCGTCACGCACCTCCCGCTCGACATCGACACGGTCGAGCGGCTGCAGTTGCTGGGCATCGAGACCTGCGGGCCGTTCGCCGCGCTCCCGCGTCACGCCGTCGAGGCCCAGTTCGGGCTCGAGGGCGGCGTGGCCTGGCTGGCTGCGAGCGGCGAGGACCCGCGGCCGGTGCGACCGCGACCGTGGGAGCGCGAACGTGTCGTGGAGCACGTGCAGGCGGAGCCGCCACTGGTGAGCCGCGAGACGGTGCTGCACGCGCTGGAGCAGATGCTCGGCCGCGCACTGCGGCAGCCACGCGCGCGGCATCGCTTCGTGCGGCTCGTGCGGCTGCGGGCGGAGACGGAGCGCGGGGCGCTCTGGGAGCGCGAGCAGGTGCTGCGCGAGCCGCTGGGTGACCGCACGCGCCTGTGGACCCTGCTGCGCTCCATCGTGGAGTACGCGGTGTTCCCCGGGCCGTTCTCGCTCGTCACCCTCGAACTCGCGGGGCTGACGGACGAGAGCGGGCGTCAGCACAGCCTCTTCGTGGAGCAGACACGCCGCCGCGAGCAACTGGACGAGATGGTGCGCCACCTGAAGGTCCGCTTCGGCGAGTCGCCCCTCGCGCGGGTCGTCGATGTCGAGCCGTGGCATCGCCTGCCGGAGCATCGCCGCGCACTGCTGGAGTACGACCCGTGAGCCCGGAACGCGCCCGCACCCAGCGCATCACGCAGCGCGCGGGCGTGCGCACAACATCGCTGCGTTCGATCGGCATGCCGCGCGGGCTCCTCGTGCGGGTGGACGCCTCGGCGCACCCGATCGCGGTGGCCCGCGCGGACGCGCGCGGCCAGCGCCATGCGGAGTCGCGCGTGGAGCAGGTCGAGGAGGTGTGGCGCGTCGCGGAGGCGTGGTGGCGCGAGTCCACGCAGGCACGCACGTACTACCGCGTCATCCTCGAGGGCGGGCGTCCGCTCACGCTCTTCCGCGACGACGCGACGGGCGCGTGGTTCGAGCAGGCGTACTCCACGCCGGGACACACCACGGCACATGAGTGACATGGGCATGAGACGCACACCCGTGAGCAGGCGGACATGAGCAAGGGAAAGACGGACTACTCCTGGCAGGCGTTCGAGGAGCGCCGTCGCGTCATCGACGCGACGCTGGTGGACGACACGCCGCGCTCCATGGCGCGCCGCGATCCGACAGCGCCCGTGCCGCTGTCCGTGCTCGACGACGTCCCGTACGTCGAGTTGCACCTGCACTCGAACTACTCGCTCCTCGATGGCGCATCGAGCATCGACGAGTTGCTCATCGCAGCGGAGCGGCAGGGGCACCGCGCGCTCGCGCTGACGGACCACCACGCGATGTACGGATCGATGGAGTTCGCGCGCTCCGCGAAGGAGGCGGGCATCCGCCCGATCACCGGGCTCGAGGTGGAGCTTGAAGAGGCCGATGGCACGCGATCGCACCTCACGCTGCTCGCGGAGAGCCGGCAGGGCTACTCCAACCTGTGCCGGCTCTCCAGCCGCGCCTTCGGGCTGTTCGAGGAGACACAGGAGCGGCGCGAGGTGCGCCGCCTCGACCCGGTACTGCCCGTGGCCGCCCTCGAGGCCCACGCGGGGGGGCTCATCGCACTCACCGGCTGCCGGGATGGCCTCGTGCCGCGACTGGTGCAGGAGCACCGCATCGAGGAGGCGGAGACCGCGCTGCGCCGCTGGGTCGCGTGGTTCGGGCGAGACGCGGTCTTCGTCGAGTTGCAGGACAACCTCGTCTTCGGCGACCGGCCGCGAAATCGTGCGCTCGTGGGCCTCGCCGCGCGCGTGGGCGTCGACGTCGTAGGTACAAGGGACGTGCACTACCACGAGCCCGACCGGCACCGGCTGCAGGACGTGCTCGTCGCGATCCGGCACCGCAAGACCCTCGACGAATCGCACCGCGAACGGCGGCCGAACGCGGAGTTCTACCTGCGCTCGCCGGAGGAGCAGGCGCAGCGCTTCGCGGCGTACCACCCGGATGCGGCCGCGAACTCCGTGCGCATCGCACGACGCTGCGCCTTCGACCTGACGGAGGACCTCGGCTATCAGCTCCCGGCGCCGGTGATGGCGAGCGGCCGCACGCCCATCGAGGAACTGCGCGCGCTCTGCACGGAGCGCCTCGAACTGAAGTACGTCCTCGAGGAGCGCATTGCGGCGCGGGAGCGGCTGGAGCGCGAGCTGGAGCTGGTGGAGTTGAATCACCTCGCGGGGTTCTTCCTCGTCTACCACGAGGTGATGAAGCTCGCGACGGAGGTCGCCGCCGAGGTACGCGGGCCGAGCCGGGCGCGCAGCGTCACGGAGTTGCCCCCGGGACGCGGGCGCGGCTCCTCGGTCTCCTCGATCATCTGCTACCTGATCGGCCTGTCGCACATCGACCCGATCCGCAACCGGCTGAAGATCGACCGTTTCCTCAACGACGGCATGAAATCGCTGCCGGACATCGACCTCGACTTCCCGCGCGATATCCGCGAGAAGCTGATCGAGCGCGTGTACGTGAAATGGGGCAAGGACCACGCCGCCCTCGTCGCGATCTTCCCGACGTACCGCATGCGCAGCGCCGTGCGCGACATCGGCAAGGTCCTCGGCCTGCCGGAGACCGAGGTCGACCGCCTCGCGAAGCGCGCGAAGCCATACGACCGCGCGACACAGGCGGCCGAGGAGGTGGAGCGCCAGCGCGGCATCGCCGAGGCGACGGCGGCCTATCCCGAGGATCGCGGCTGGCTCTACCTCGCCGAGATGTCGGAGCAGCTCGCGGGGTTCCCTCGCCACCTCTCGCAGCACGTCGGCGGCATGGTCATCTCCTCGGAGCCGCTCATCGACTGCGTACCGTGTCAGCCGGCGCGCTGGCCGAACCGCTACCTCGCGCACTGGGACAAGGACAGCATCGACGACGCACGCATGGTGAAGATCGACTTCCTCGGACTGGGCATGCTCTCCGTTGTCGAGGAGTGCGTGGACCTCGTCGAGCGGCACCGGCACCGCGTCGTCGACCTGTCGCGGCATCCGAACTTCACCGACCCGGCGGTCTTCGACGAGATCTGTCGAGGCGACACGGTCGGTGTGTTCCAGATCGAGTCGCGCGCGCAGATCGCGATGCTGCCGCGCACGCAGCCACGCAACCTCGACGACCTCACGGTGCAGGTCTCCATCGTGCGACCGGGACCGATCGTCGGCGGCGCGGTGAATCCCTACGTGCGGCGGCGCGAGGCACGGCGGCACGACCCGCACTACCCGATCCCGGTCGCGGCGTGTGTGCGCGATGCCCTGGAGGAGACGCTCGGCGTCGTGCTGTTCCAGGACCAGGTGATCGAGGTCGCGAAGCGGATGGGCGGCTTCAGCGCCGGCGAGGCGGAGGCGTTCCGCCGGGCGATGAGCCGCAAGCGCTCCCTCGCCACGATGGAGCAGTACCGCCAGCAGTTCATGGAGCATGCCGTCACTTACCCCGACGTGTCCGAGGCGGACGCCACGCGGATGTTCGAGAACCTCCTGGGCTTCGCGGAGTTCGGCTTCCCGAAGTCGCACGGCGCGGCCTTCGGGCTGCTCGCGTTCCAGTCGACCTGGCTGAAGCACTACTACCCGCCGGAGTACCTGTGCGCGCTGCTCAACGAGCAGCCCATGGGCTTCTACCCGCCCCACGTGCTGACGAAGGACGCGCAGCGCCACGGCGTGGCGATCCGGCGGCCGGACATCAACCTCAGCGACGCGCGCTGCACGGTGGAGGAGGCACTCGACGACGTCCTCGACGGCGCGCAGACGGATCTGCGCGGGGCCATCCGCGTCGGCCTCGGCTACGTGCGCGGCGTGGGCGAGGCGAGCGCGACGCGCGTGGAGGAGGAGCGCATGCGCGGCGGGCCATACCGCTCGCTCTTCGACTTCGTGCAGCGCTCCGGGCTCTCGCGCGAGGCCTCGACGAACCTCATCCGCATCGGCGCCTTCGATGGCCTCGGGCTCAACCGCCGTGAGTTGATCTGGCAGCTGGGGCTCTTCGTGAGCGGCCCTGCTTTCATGGGAAGCGCCTACCGGCGCGGGGAACAGGGCGACCTGCGCCGACCACGCGACCGCCAGATGCGCCTCGCGCTGCCGACCGAACAGGACGAGGTACGACTGGAGGACTTCAGCGCCTACCAGCGCATGGCCGGCGACTACGCCGTACTGCGCCTCTCCCCGGACAGCCATCCGATGCAGTTCCTGCGCACGGCTCTCGGCGAGGGCGTCCTGTCGAGCCGGCACCTGCGCACGATGGCCGGCGGCACGCGCGTCGACCTCGCGGGGCTCGTCGTCTGCCGGCAGCAGCCGCTCACCGCGCGCGGCATCATCTTCCTGCTGCTGGAGGACGAGTTCGGCATGGTGAACGTGCTCGTCAATCGCGAGCTGGTCGAGTCGGAGCGCGACGTCGTGCGCACCTCGGCCTTCATGCGCGTCACCGGTGTTCTCGAGGAGCGCGCAGGCGAGCAGCGCACGCTGATCGCGGAGTCGGTGGCGGAGCTGCTGCCGGCGGAGATGCTCGCGATGCCCTCGGGCAAGAGCTGGGGCTAGCGACTCCCGCTGTCCGGCACGTCTGCCACGAGGGAGACGACCGCATCCTTCGACTGGACCGCTCCCGACCGCGGTTCGAGGCCGAGCACGCGCAGCCTCGTCGTGCCCACCTGCCCCTCGCCCACTGCGGGTGACAGGACGATCGAGAGGTCCGCGCTGTCGTTCGCCCGAAACTGCACCGTGGCCTGCCCTGCCCAGATGCACGTCACACCGGGCGGGCAGCGCGAATCGTCGAGGACGGCCACGAACTGGAGCAGCTCACCGCCCGGCAGTCGCACCCGCCCCCCCGGGCGCATCTGGAACGGCTGCCCCGCGACGACGGCGGGTATCGCAGGCGTGACCACGGGCGCGGCCGCCGCCGTTGCCACGGACGTGACCACGGCGGGGGTGGGTGTCGCAGTCCGTGGAAGGGGCGGTGCTGCCGTCGGACTCGCGACGGCACTGGCAGCCGGCGACGCCGTGGTCGAGACGACCGCCGACGGGGTCGCCGAAGGCGTTGCCGAAGGCGTGATCGAGCGCGCCGGGACGTCGCAGGCCGCGAGCAGCAGAACCGAGGCAGCAAGGAGCGCACGGCGTCTCATGCCCGTGAGACGCCTCGACGACACCGGCGGTTCCATGCGCGCTCCAACCTGCTGGACAGTGCACGACCGTGGCACGGACACTCCGTACGGAACGACTCACACCATTGTTGCCGGTTCGCACTACCGCGCCGTTACGGAGCGGTGCCAGAGAGGCAGTGTCATGAAGGCCATCCAGATCACCGAGTTCGGCGGCCCCGAGCAGATGCAGTACGTCGACGTGCCGGACCCGAAGCCCGCGGAGGGACAGGTCCTCGTGCAGATCGAGGCGGCCGGCATCAACTTCGCGGACATCTACAGCCGCCGCGGCGAATACCCGGGTCCGGCACTGCCGCGCATCCTCGGCCAGGAGGCGGCGGGCACCGTGCGCGAGGTCGGACCGGGCGTCACCGGCTTCGCGCCGGGCGACCCGGTGGCCTACAGCAACGTGCCGAGCGCCTACGCCGAGCTCGCGGTGGTGCCGGCGGCACGCCTCGTGAAGCGCCCGGCGGGCCTCGACGCGAAGCAGGGCGCGGCGGCCATGCTCCAGGGCATGACGGCGCACTACCTCTGCCACGCGACGTACCCGGTGCAGCAGGGCGACCGCGTGCTTATCCACGCTGGCGCGGGCGGCGTCGGGCTGCTGCTGATCCAGATGGTGAAGCGCCTCGGCGGCTATGTGTACACCACCGTCTCCACGGAGGAGAAGGCCGCGCTTGTCCGCGAGGCGGGAGCCGACGAGGTGATCCTGTACTCGCATGTGGACTTCGCCGACGCGATCGCGAAGGCGACGAACGGCGAGGGCGTGCACGTCGCATACGACGCCGTCGGCAAGACGACGTTCGACGGCAGCATCGCCTCGCTCAAGCGTCGCGGCTACATGGTGCTCTACGGCGCGGCGAGCGGCCCGGTGCCGCCGGTGAACCCCGCCGTCCTCAACGCGAAGTCGCTCTACCTCACGCGCCCGAGCCTCGGCGACTACACCGTCACGCGTGAGGAGCTGACGCAGCGCGCCGGTGACGTCCTCGGCTGGATCGCCGAGGGCGAGCTCAACCTGCGCATCGAGCACGTATTCCCGCTCGCGGAGGCCGCGGACGCGCACCGCGCACTCGAAGGTCGAGGCACCACGGGCAAGGTGCTCCTGATCCCGTAGCCCCGAATCGACCAACCGCATTCGAAGAGGCGCCCAGCCGGGCGCCTCTTCCGTTCCCAGGGAACGTGGTGATCTAAATGAAGCGTCCGCCGCCGTCGACGTGGATGACCTCGCCGGTGAGATACGCGTTCTGCATGAGCATGAGGATGACCTGCGCGATGTCCTCGGGCTGGCCGATGCGCTTGCCAGGGAGCGCGGCCGCGCGGGCGTCGAGGCGTGCGCGCGCGTCAGGGCCGGTGTTCGAGAGCGGGGTGTCGACGAGGCCCGGCGTGACGCAGTTCACCCGCACGGGCGCCAGTTCGAGAGCCAGTGCGGGCGCGAGCGCCTCGACGCCGGAGAGGATGCTCGTGAACATCGCGGCCCCCACACGCGGCCGCGACGAAATGCCGCCGGACATGAGCGTGAGCGAACCACCGTCCGTCATCTTCGGCGCGGCGTGACGCACCGCGTGCACGACGCCCCACAGCCGCACATCGACGATGCTGCGCAGGGTCTCGAGGTCGTTCTTCACGATGGCGCCGTTGCCGAGCGTGCCCGCCGAGATCAGCACGTGGTCGACGCGCGGGATCGCATCGAACAGCGCGGCGATCGAGGCCTCGTTGGCGACGTCGACGACGGCCGTGCGCGGCGGATCGCCCTCGTCCTGGGCGAGCGTGCGCTGCGCGTCGGCGAGCCGCTCGGCG
>CAIXBH010000041.1 GCA_903917615.1 uncultured Chloroflexota bacterium
CCAGATCAAGATGGCGCAGGGCGCGAAGCCCGGCGAGGGCGGCCAGCTGCCCGGCGCGAAGGTGTATCCGTGGATCGCCGCGGTGCGGAACTCGACGCCCGGCGTGCCGCTGATCAGCCCGCCGCCGCATCACGACATCTACTCGATCGAAGACCTGGCGCAGCTGATCCACGACCTGAAGAACGCGAACACGCGCGCACGCATCAGCGTGAAGCTGGTCGCTGAGGTTGGCGTGGGGACCGTCGCGGCGGGCGTCGCGAAGGCGAAGTCGGACGTGGTGCTCATCAGCGGCCACGACGGCGGTACGGGCGCGAGCCCGCTGACATCGCTCAAGCACGCGGGCATTCCGTGGGAGCTCGGCCTTGCCGAGACGCAGCAGACGCTGGTCCTCAACAAGCTCCGCGACCGCATCGTCGTCGAGGTGGACGGCCAGTTGAAGACCGGCCGCGATGTCGTCATCGGTGCCCTGCTCGGCGCTGAGGAGTTCGGCTTCGCGACGGCGCCGCTGGTGGTCATGGGCTGCGTCATGATGCGCGTCTGCCACCTGGACACGTGCCCGGTCGGCATCGCGACACAGAACCCGAAGCTGCGCGAGCGCTTCGCCGGTCAGGCTGAACACGTCGTGAACTTCTTCCGCTTCATCGCGGAGGAGGTGCGCGAGTACATGGCCGAGCTGGGCTTCCGCAGCCTCGACGAGATGGTCGGGCGCAGCGACCTGCTCGACATGCGTGAGGCGGTCGACCACTGGAAGGCGCAGGGCCTCGACCTGTCGACGGTGCTCTACCGGCCGCAGATGCCAGCGGAGGTCGCGACGCACAACGTGACCCAGCAGGACCACGGCCTGGAGGCGGCGCTCGACCAGCGCCTGCTGGTGCTGGCCGCGCCGGCCCTCGAACACGGCGAGCGCGTGAAGATCGAGATGCCGATCCGGAACGTGAACCGCACCGTGGGCACGATCCTCGGCAGCGAGTTGACGCGGAAGTACGCGAACACAGGGCTGCCGGACGACACGATCGACATCACGTTCAACGGCTCTGCCGGGCAGTCCTTCGGCGCATTCGTCCCGAGCGGCATCACAATGCGGCTCGAAGGCGACACGAACGACTACGCGGGCAAGGGCCTCTCCGGCGGCAAGATCATCGTGTACCCCTCGCGCGAAGCGACCTTCGTGCCCGAGGAGAACATTGTGACGGGCAACGTTGCGCTGTACGGCGCCACCGCCGGGTCCGCGTTCTTCCGCGGCATCGCCGGCGAGCGCTTCGCCGTCCGCAACAGCGGCGCGGTCGCTGTCGTCGAGGGTGTCGGCGACCACGGGTGCGAGTACATGACCGGCGGCCGTGTGGTCGTCATCGGCAACACGGGCCGGAACTTCGGCGCGGGCATGAGCGGCGGCGTGGCGTACGTGTACGACGCGGCCGGCGACTTCGCGACGCGCTGCAACATGGAGATGATCGACCTCGAGCCGCTCGATGAGGCCGAGGACCTCGACCTCGTGAAGGGGCTCCTGGAGCGCCATCGCGAGTACACCGGCAGCACGGTGGCCGCCGACCTTCTGGTCGACTGGCCGCAGGCTGCGCTGCACTTCGTGAAGGTGATGCCGAAGGAGTACCGCCGGGTGTTGAACGAGCAGCGCGCGCAGGCGCAGGCGACCACGGCCCGCACCAATGGCTAAGCCCACGGGGTTCCTCGAGTTCGGCCGGCAGACGCCCACCCGGCGTCCGGTCGCCGAGCGCGTCCAGGACTACTTCGAGGTCTACCAGGACTTCCCGACGGAGGCGCTGAACCAGCAGGCCGCGCGCTGCATGGACTGCGGAGTCCCGTTCTGCCACCAGGGGTGCCCGCTGGGCAACCTGATCCCGGACTGGAACGACCTGGTCTACAAGAACCGCTGGCAGGAGGCGATCGAGCGCCTGCACGCGACGAACAACTTCCCGGAGTTCACCGGGCGGCTGTGCCCGGCTCCGTGCGAGGCGGCGTGTGTCCTCGGCATCAACCAGGACGCCGTCACCATCAAGCAGGTCGAGCTGACGATCGTCGAGACGGCGTTCCGCGAGGGCTGGATCAAGCCCGCGCCCGCCGAGGTGAAGACGGGCAAGACCGTTGCCGTCGTTGGCTCCGGTCCCACCGGCCTCGCCGCCGCGCAGCAGCTTGCGCGCGCCGGCCACGCGGTCACCGTGTTCGAGCGTGCGGACCGCATCGGCGGGCTCATGCGCTACGGGATCCCCGACTTCAAGATGCAGAAGGAATTCATCGACCGCCGGATGGCGCAGATGGAGGCCGAGGGCGTCACGTTCAAGACGTCCGCAGGCGTGGGCACCGAGATCGATGCGCGCGACCTGCAGCGCGACTTCGACGCCGTCCTGCTCGCCGGCGGCTCCACGGTCCCGCGCGATCTCGAGGTGCCCGGGCGCGAGCTCAAGGGCGTCTACTACGCGATGGAATACCTGCCGCTGCAGAACCGCCGCGATGCGGGCGACGAGGTGCCGGCCGCGAACTTCATCTCCGCCGAGGGCAAGCGTGTGATCATCCTTGGTGGCGGCGACACCGGCGCGGACTGCCTCGGCACCGCGATCCGGCAGGGCGCGACGAGCATCGCGCAGTACGAGCTGCTGCCGCGTCCGCCCGACGAGCGCCCGTCCAGCACGCCGTGGCCGACCTGGCCGAACATCTACCGCGTCTCCTCCGCCCACGAAGAGGGCGGCGACCGCGACTACTCGATCCTCACGAAGTCACTCGAGGGCGAGGACGGCGTGGTGAAGCGCCTCCACGCGGTGCGCATCGAGTTCGTGGTCGAGGACGGCCGTCAGGTGATGAAGGAAGTGCCCGGTTCCGAGTTCACGGTCGAGGCGGACCTCGTCCTGCTCGCCATGGGCTTCCTCGGGCCCGAGCGTAACGGCGCGATCGAGCAGCTCGGCGTCGAGCTGACCGAGCGCGGCAACGTGAAGGCCGACGCGAGCAAGATGACGACCGTGCCGGGCGTGTTCACGGCAGGTGACATGACGCGCGGTCAGTCGCTCATCGTGTGGGCGATCGCGGAAGGCCGCGCTGCGGCCCGAGGCGTCGATGCCTACCTGATGGGCAAGAGCGCGCTGCCCTCGCCGCTGTAGGGATCGTCGATGCCCGCCGAACGGTTTCCGGACACCCCTCACCCCAACCCTCTCCCGCAAGGGGAGAGGGGGGCAGAGGGTCGGGCGCTGGCACCGTTCAATCTTGCGGCGCTCGGCATCGAGGGAATGATTGGCGCGGTCTGCGACCCGAACGACCCGGAGTCGTGCGAAGTGCCGCCTGCGATGCTCGCGCAGCTGACGTCAGACGCGGCAGCCTCGGCTGAGGACGCGCGCTAGGCTTCCGCGCGCAGCGGACATCCCGCACAGCGCTCGAGGGCGGGCGTGCTCACCTCGACACCCGCGTCCACCAGCAGGCCGTGCAGCGTCCAGAGCGGCATGCCGATGACGTTGCATGTGCAGCCGTCGAGGTGGTCGACGGGGCGGAACGCTTCGTCCTGGATCGCGTAGCCGCCCGCCTTGTCGAAGGGCTCGCCGCTCGCGATGAACGCCTCGACCTCTGCGTCGCTGTAGTCGCGCATCGTGACGCCCGCGACGGCGTGGTCGGACCAGACGCGCCCGTCGACGATCACTGCGACTCCCGATGCAACCTCGTGCGCGCGGTCGCGCAGCGCTGCGAGCATGGTGCGCGCTTCGTCGGCGTCCGCGGGTTTCGCGAGCATCGCGCCGTCGAGGGCGACGATGGTGTCTCCGCCGATCACGACCGCGTCCGGGTGCCGCGCCGCGACAGCGCGGGCCTTGCGCACGGCGAGCGCTTCGGCGGCGACGCCGGGGTCTGGCTCCTCGATGCTCTCGTCGACGTCAGCGGCGTCGACCTCGAACTCGACACCGAGGGCTGCCAGCAGTTCGCGCCGCCTCGGGGATGCCGAGGCGAGGACGATGTGCGGAGTGTGCGGCGACGTCATCGGCGGTTCCGCGGGGGGCGGCCCATCCCCCCGGCCCCCTTCCCG
>CAIXBH010000042.1 GCA_903917615.1 uncultured Chloroflexota bacterium
CTCCGAGTCTACCCCGCGTCCCGTGCGAGGAGCACCGCGAGCATCGAGTGTGCGTGGCCCCCACTCGCCGGCACCCGTCCCTCGCCAGGGGGGCCTTCCCGAGCGCGCTTCGCGCCTCGCGCGAGACCGGACGGCGTCGACCCCGTGACGTGGAGGCCAGAGCACTCAGGAGCGGGGGCGGGGGTTGCTCGCGGGAGCATCGAAGGCTGCGGGGGCTCGCCCACCCCCACCCTCACCCTCCCCCCTTCAAGGGGGAGGGGATCAAAACCGCGACTATCGCGCAGGCGTTGCCGTCGGTGTCGGGGTGCGCGTCGCGGTCGCAGTCGCCCCGCTCGCCGCGCTCGCGCCGGAAGCGCCGCTGGCGCCCGAGGCGCCACTCGCGCCGGTCGCTCGCGGGGTGGGCGACGGTGTCGCCGACGGAACGATGCCCGGGGCGACGGCTGGCGGGGTGACGTCGAAGCTCGTGATGCCGTCGCCGCTGAGCACGAAGACGCGTGTGCCCTCCGCGTTCAGCGCGAGGCCTCGGAGGTCTCCGAAACCGTTGTTGCGGTACTGCCGCACGAACGCGCCGTCGCGGTCGCCGAGGACGACCCGACGATTGCCCTTATCGGCGACGTAGAGCAGGCCCCGCGTCAGGTCCTCCGTGACGGCGACGGGAGACTTGAGCGCCGTGTCGATCCCCTCGAGCATCGCCGGCGTCTCGCGCCCGGCGCGGAAGCGGCGCACCCGCGCCTGGTCGAGGAGGTAGACGTCGCCGTCGATCGCGACGCTGGATGCCGTGCCGATGTCGGCCCCGCCGAAGACGCCGTCGCGGTTGGAGTCGAACCCCTCGGACGAGGGCAGATAGCGCCACACCTCGCCGCCGGCGGGGTCGAGGACGTAGAGGTTCCCCTGGTAGGTGGCGATCGCCTGCGCGGAGCGCAGGTCGCCGGCGCCGCGGATCGGCACCAGCTTCGGGGTACGGGACGCGTCGTCCGCGATGGCGAAGAGGTTGCGCCCGGCATCGAGGAGCAGGAGCCGCGACGCCTGCGCGTCCCACGCGATGCTCAGCGGATTGCGGCCGACCGTCCCGCCGTAGGTGGTGCCCGAACGGTAAATCTCGACCGGCGCGCCCTTGCCCGCCGGGTCGATGCGGAAGAGTCGGCCACGGTCCGATTCGATCATCCAGAGCGCACCGCCACCCGCGATCAGCGACTGCGCGTTCACGGGCGCGGTCACGGTGCCATCGAACTTGAGCACCGGATTCAACGCGGACACCTCGGTCACCGCGTCGAGGAGCGTGAGCCGCGCGCGAGCGCGGGCGTCGATCTGCTGGATGCGCGGGTCGTTCGGCGAGAGCGCCCGGGCGCGTTCCGTCGCGGCAAGGACCGCCTGCAGTGCGGCGCGCTGCTCACCGACCTTCGACGTCGACTCGGCGGTGGTCAGCTGCGTCTGCGCCGCCGCGACCGCCTTGTCGAGTTCCGCCTGGCGATCGTCGCGGAGCAGCCCCGGCCCGACGACCCGGACGATGAGCGCCAGCACGAGCAGCGCCGCAACGCCCGCGCCGATCCACTTCCACGGGATGCCCGGCGCCTCGCCCTGGCGGCGGCCAACGACGCGGGACGGACGGCGGATCGAGGGCAGCGGCACCGGCTGGCCCGCCTCGCGCCGGCCGCCGGTCGTGCCTCCGCCGTTCGGGAGGACGGTCTGCAGGAAACTGCCGAGGCGGCTCGCGGTCGTCGCGCCCACCGCCGCGGTCGGGACCCGCTGACGCGTGCCGCTGTCGATGTCCGGCATCACCACCTCGCGGCCGGCGACGCCGTCGTCGTAGTCCAGCGGCGGCGGCGTGGTGCCGTCATCGTCGATGTCGAGCTCGGCGACGAGGACCGCCGTCATGTCGCGCACGCCGCGCGTGCGGCGGAAGAGCTCCGCGAGCGCACGCTCGGGGCCTGCGGCGAGCGCGTTCTCGATCTCGCGCTGCCCGAGCGCGCGTTCGGCCGCGCTGGAGAGCAGCAGTAGGGTGCGACCGGTGATCGTCGTGGAGGTGAAGCGCGGCTCGATGGCATCCGTCGCGCCGAGGGGCACCGCGGCGGGCTCGCCCTCGGTGCTGATGCGCGTGAAGCCCTGCGAGTCGGCGGCGTAGACCACGCCGGGCCCCGCCTGCACGATCGTCGCCTCGCCCTCGCGCACCACGACGCACGTCACGCCGACGGCGACGCGGTGCTCACGGAGCGAGCGGCGGTTCCATTCGGCGAGGTTCGCGTGGGCCTGCTGCAGCGCCCGAAGCAGGCCGCCGGTAATGGAGAGCGACTCGCGTGCGAAGAGCGCGGCGACGGCCTCGGCGACCTCGGTACAGAACTCCGCGGAGCGGTCGTCGATGGGTTCCGCGAGCACGAGAAGGCGAAGCGTCTCGTCCTCGCGCTGGCGCTGGCGATCGACCAGCCACGGCCCGTGCTCCTGCACCTCGCCGTGGACGATCGCGTACCGGCCGACCCAGACACCCACGGGTCAGCGCCCCGCCATCGTGAGATGCGACCGGGGCGGAAGCGAAGGGCAGCGTGCAGGCACGAACGTCACGGGCAGTCCGGGATTCCCCGCCCGGGGAGATGCCTCATGATAGCCATCGCCCCGACCGTGGGTCGATGCGCGGGGCGGACGCGGCGCCTGCGATGCAGGCGCGAAGCGCGCGATCAGAAGTGCCAGGGGAACCGGCTGTAGTCGGGTCGGCGCTTCTCGAGGAACGCGTCGCGGCCCTCCTGCGCCTCGTCGGTGCCGTAGGCGAGGCGCGTCGCCTCGCCGGCGAAGAGTTGCTGGCCGACGAGGCCCTCATCCGGGAGATTGAAGCCGTACTTCAACATGCGCATGGCGGTCGGGCTCTTGCCGTTGATCGTCTCGGCCCAGTCGAGCGCGACCTCCTCGAGCTGCGCGTGGTCGACGACCTTGTTGATCGCGCCCATCTCGAACGCTTCCTGCGCCGAGTAGTCGAAGCCGAGGAAGAAGATCTCCCGCGCACGCTTCTGCCCGACCTGCCGCGCGAGCAGCGCCGAGCCGTAGCCGCTGTCGAAGCTCGCGACGTCGGGGTCCGTCTGCTTGAAGATCGCGTGCTCGCGGCTCGCGATCGTGAGGTCGCACACGACGTGCAGGCTGTGCCCGCCGCCGGCGGCCCAGCCGGGCACGACGGCGATGACCACCTTCGGCATGAAGCGGATCAGCCGCTGCACCTCGAGGATGTGCAGACGCCCGAGGCGCGCGGGGTCGACGCCCGCGTCCTGCTCGCCCTCGCCGAGGTGGTACTCGTAGCCGGCGCGACCGCGCACGCGCTGGTCGCCGCCGGAGCAGAACGCCCACCCGCCGTCGCGCGGCGAGGGGCCGTTGCCCGTCAGCAGCACGCAGCCGACGGTGCTCGTCATACGCGCGTCGTCGAGGGCCGTGTAGAGCTCATCGACGGTGCGCGGCCGGAACGCGTTGCGCACCTCAGGCCGGTCGAAGGCGATGCGGACCGTCCGGTGGTCGCGCGTGCGGTGATAGGTGATGTCCTCGAACGTGAAGCCCGGCACCACCTCCCAGCGCGCAGGATCGAAGAGCGGCGACGGCGACTCGTTCGGCATCATGACCTTCTCCTCGAGGGCACACGCGGGCAACGGCCAGCGACAGCGATCATAGCCGCGAGGCTGCTTGCGAAGTCCCGGTGGAGAGGAGTGGCGGTCTACGCGCGGTAGTCGCCGGAGCGGCCGCCGGACTTCGCGGTAAGGCGCACGGCCTCGATGGTCATGCCGCGCTCGACGGCCTTGCACATGTCGTACACGGTGAGCGCCGCGACCGAGACCGCCGTGAGCGCCTCCATCTCGACGCCGGTGCGCGCGGTCACGCGGACGGTCGCCTCGATCTCCACGGCATCGCCATCGACGCCGGGTTCGAGGCGCACCTCGATGCCCGAGATCGGAAGCGGGTGGCAGAGCGGAATGAGCTCGTGCGTGCGCTTCGCAGCCATGATCCCGGCGATGCGCGCCGTGGCGAAGACGTCGCCCTTCGGCGCGCGCCCCTCGACGATCATCGCGAGCGTCGAGGGCTCCATGCGGACGCGCCCGATCGCGGTCGCCTCGCGCTGGGTCACCTCCTTGTCGGAGACGTCGACCATGCGCGCGTTGCCGTGCTCGTCGAGGTGAGAGAGCGTCATCGCGGCTCCTCGCTGCTGCTCGTTGCCTCGATGATACGCGGGGGAAGGCGGCCCCCACCCCCCCCCCCCCC
>CAIXBH010000043.1 GCA_903917615.1 uncultured Chloroflexota bacterium
GCTGCGCGCCGTCGCCGCGTGGCGGGAGACCGAAGCGCTGCGTTCGAACCGGCCGCCCTCCTGGTTGATCAACGACCGCTCACTCCTCGAGCTCGTCCGGCGCCCACCGCGCACGCTCGAGGAGATCGCGGAGGTGCGCGGGCTCGGAGACGGCTTCGTCCAGCGCTACGGCGAGATCCTGCTCGATGCGATCGCGCACGGCGTCGAGGATCCCCCGGAGGTCGACGAGCAGTCGCCGCGGCTGCCGAACCTCGGCCAGGCGTGGCCCGCGATCCTCAGCGGGATCGTGCAGGCGCGCTGTCGGGAGGCGGAGATCGCCTCGCGCTTCGTCGCCACCCGCCGCGACATCGATGACCTGATCGCGTGGTGGCTCACCGGCGACCGCAGCGAAGAGCCGGACCTGCCGCTGCTGCGCGGTTGGCGCCGCGAGCTGGCGGGGGGCGACCTCCTCGACTGGCTCCGAGGCGAAACGACCGTCCGTGTCGACCCGACCAGCGAGGCCGGGGTCAGCATCCAGCGCTAGTGCGGGGATCGAGGGCCGCCCGGTCGTGACGATGCTCCTCCGCGGCCGCTCCCTGCACGCCATCCGGTCAGACATCGTCGCGGGGATCGTCGTCGGCATCGTCGCGCTACCCCTGTCGCTGGCACTCGCGGTCGCCGTGGGCGCGAGCCCCGTCACCGGCCTGTACACCGCGGCATTCGCGGGCCTCGTCGCGGCGCTTGCGGGCGGCTCGGACTTCAACATCACCGGGCCGACTGCGGCGCTCGTTCCGATCCTCGCGCACGTCGTCGTCACGCACGGCGTCGAAGCCCTGCCCGTGATCGCGGTCATGGCGGGCGTGCTGCTCCTGGGGATGAGCGCGCTCGGCTTCGGACGGCTCATGCGCTTCATGCCAGGGGTGGTGATCACGGGCTTCACCGCCGGGATCGCGCTGTCGATCGCGTTCGGACAGTTGAACGCGTTCCTCGGGATTCAGGGTACGAACCCGTCGCTCGACTTCTTCCACGAGCGCGTGTGGGACAGCGTGCTCCACGCAGGCACGATCACACCGATCACGCCGATCCTTGGTGTCGGGACGCTGGCGCTCCTCATCGTGTGGCCGCGGCTCCCGTACCTTCGACGCGTGCCGGGCCCCCTGGTCGCGATGATCGCGACGACGCTCATCGTCCTGCTGTTGCACGTGCACACGCCGACGCTCGCCGCGAAGTACGGCGCGCTGCCGAGCGGGTTCCCTCGGCCGACGCTCGGGTTCATGGACGCCGCACTCCTCATCCCGCTGCTGCCGTCCGCCTTCTCGGTGGCCGTCCTCGGCGCGATCGAATCGCTGCTCAGCGCGGTCGTGGCGGATGGCCTCGCAAACACGGAGCGGCGTCACAACCCTGACCGGGAACTGCGTGGCCAGGGGTTCGCGAACATCGTGTCGCCGATCTTCGGCGGGATGCCTGCGACCGCGGCGATCGCGCGCACGGCGACCGGCATCCGCAACGGCGGCACGTCGCGGCTGGTCGGTGTAATCCACGCGCTCACGGTGCTCACCGCCACCCTCGTGTTGAGCGGCTGGGCCGGCCAGATCCCGCTGGTGAGCCTCGCGGCGGTGCTCCTCGTGGTGGCGTGGAACATCGCCGAGGTGCCGGAGCTGCTGCGCCTCCTGGGGCGCGCGCCCCGCGCTGACCTCAGCGTCCTCGTCGCGACCATGCTCATCACGCTGTTCTTCGACCTGACCTACGCGATCGGCTTCGGTGTCGCGGCCTCGGCCTTCCTGCTCATCCGCCAGCTCGTGGGCCTGCCAGCAGCGCAGGCCCTCCTGCCCGACGACTCGGGACGCATCCCTCAGGTCTCCGAGGGGCTCAGCGAGCTCATCCAGGAGCGCCGCGACGTGATGGTGTTCACCGCGCAGGGCCTGCTCTCGTTTCACAGCGCGGCGGCCCTCGAGTACGAGCTCGGCGGCGCCGACAGCGACGTCCTGATCATTCGGATGAAGGACCTGCAGCACATCGACACGACGGGACTGCTCACGCTCGAAGGCGTGATCGAGCACCGGCAGCGGCACGGCAAGCGGACCATGCTCTCCGCCGTCAGTCCGGCGGTACTCCCGGTGCTGGAACGATTCGGGATCATCGATCCTGCTCGGGCGCGAGCACCTGTTCGAGGCGACCCGCGACGCGATCGAGGCGACGCCAAGGCCCGCGGCCGGCTAGCTGCGGCGGGGCAGTTCCACCGTCGCCGTACCGAGGACCGCGCGCTCGCCCGTCTCGCTCTCGACCGTGACGTCGAGGGTCACCAGTCCGTCCTCGTGCACATCGGTCACGAGGATCACGCAGCGCATGACCGAATCCCGCAGTACCGGGCGGCGGAACGAGACGTCAATGCTGCGCAGCCGGCCGAGCGGGCCCATCCAGGCCGTCATCATCTGCATGGCCATCGTCTGCGACATCGGTCCGGGCACCATTGGCCGTTCGAGGCCGTTGCGACGCGCGGTGGCCAGGTCGGTGTAGCGGCCGTCGCGCGGCGGGCGCGAGCCGCCGAGCCCGTTCGTGGCCTCGTAGTAGCGGTCGATGTAGTCGGCGTCGAAGTGCTGCGTGCGCTCGAACTCCTCGCCGACCTCGACGTCCTCGATGTGGCGCTGTCCCGGCCATGCGGCGGTCATGCGGACGCACCCGGCGCGCGCTCGGCCGTGGGGCGCGGAGCGTCGAGGTCGCGTGCGCGACGGAACAGCATCCAGCGATCGCCGATGGCGACGTCGGTGCCGTGCTGATTCACGAAGCGCGTGCGGCTTGAGATGAAGACCAGCCGTCCGCTGCGGCCGGTCTTCTCATACACCTCGCGCACCTGACCGAGCGCCTCGATGGTGTCCCCGGGCCGCACGACCTCGCGGTACTCCGAGCGCAGCCGCCCGAGGAACCGCGTGCCCTCGAACTTCAGCTGGACGTCCGGCACCTCCCGCTCCTGTGCGAGTTGCACCAGGCCGGGCGGCGCGATGATGCCGCCGTATGGGCCGCGCGCGGCGACCTCCTCATCGAGGTAGAGCGGGTTCTCGTCCAGCATCGTGCGGCAGTACCGCTCGATGAGATCGCGCGTGACCTCGAGTCGTCCGAGCAGGGTCTCCTGCCCCAGCACGCTCCGGTCGTACTCGACCGCATCGCCGTCGATCGAGCCCTGGCGGCTCGTCGCCGCGACGGTGTAGCTCGAGGCGGGACGCGAGGACTCTTCCGCGCCCGCGCGCGTGTCTTCAATGCGCATGGGCGCGAAGGCGGAGTCCGGGTCGCGCAGCGCGGCCACGAGCTCCTCGGTAGAGCGGACCGGCTGGTCGAAGCGCGTGAGGCAGCGTCCGAGGGCACTGACAAAGTGCGCATCGGACGCCCCCACCATGCGGATGCCGCGAGCTTCCGCGAGTTCGCGCGCACGCTCGTTCTCGAAGTCGCTGCTGCCGCCGTTCAGCACCTCGAGGATGCGCACACCCTCGAGCGAGACATCGCGATCATCGACGTGGTCGAGGACGCCGATCTGCGGACGTCCGGCGTGCGCCCCGACTGCGATGCCGCCGGTCTCCCAGGCGACGCGGAAGACATCTTGGTACGGCAGCGAGACCGCGCTCAGGTCGAACTGCCCTGTGAACTCGGGTGTGACCCCGAACACGAGGACGTGACCGATGTCAGTCTCGACCTCGACACCGCGCAGGATCACGACGCCGTAGCGCTCCTCGAGCGCGCGGTAGTCGCGGGCAGGGTCCCAGTTGCGGTGCTCGGTGAGCGCAAAGCCGTCGATGCGGTACCCCTGGCGGCGGCGCGCGACGACCCACTTGAGGTAGCCCTCGACGGTACCGCCCGCGTCGTCGGAGCCGTCGGTCGAGTGGACGTGCAGGTCGAGGAACGAAGGTTCCGGAGACGCGTCGACCATTACCCCTCGGCTCGTTCCATCAACTGTTCGCGCACCAGATGCCGCTGCAACTTGCCGGACGCGGTGCGCGGGAGCGGCTCGTCGACGAAGACGAAGCGGCGCGGCACCTTGTACCCCGCGAGTTGTGTGCGAGCATGCGCCTCGAGCGCAGTAGCGTCGACACCCGGCATCGCGGCGAGCACGACGGCGACGACGTTCGCGCCCCAGCGCTCGTCCGGGATCCCGACCACGACGCACTCCCCCACCCCGGGATGCCCGAGCAGGGCCGACTCGACCTCGGCGGGATACACGTTCTCACCGCCCGTGACGATCAGGTCGTCTCGGCGATCCGCGATGTAGAGGTAGCCCTCCTCATCGAGGTAGCCCAGGTCGCCCGTGTGCAGCCAGCCGTCGCGAATCGCGTCGGCCGTCGCATCCGGACGATTCAGGTACCCGGCGCACACCGTCGGCCCCGAGACGAGGATCTCGCCGACTTCGTGGGGCTCCGCGACCCGCCCGTCGACCTCGACGCGCACGGTCGTCCCGGCGAGCGGCAGGCCGGCGGAGCCAAGCTTCCGCAGCGCGTCCTCCGAGGAGAGTGTCGCGACCTGCGACGTGCTCTCGCTGAGGCCGTATGTCTGCAGCACCGGCACACCCCGCGCGACCGCC
>CAIXBH010000044.1 GCA_903917615.1 uncultured Chloroflexota bacterium
CGACGGCCGCGGCGACGACGCCGACCTCGACCGGGGCGTCGCCGCGCTGACGGCACAGACGGACGACATCGTCGTCGTGGACAGCGAGGGGGGCTTCGTGCGGCTCGGCCGCGCGCGCCGCCTCGCGGCCCGCCTCGGCGCGCGATACGCGACGCTCGCCGCCTGACCCCGAAGCCCGGGACGCGCAGAGGCCCGGTGTTGCCACCGGGCCTCTGATGCATTCATGCCGCTCGAGCGGCTAGACCGCCTCGCGGCCTCGCTCGCCGGTGCGGATGCGAATCACGTCCTCGACGGGCAGGACGGCGATCTTCCCGTCGCCGATGGCGCCGGTGCGCGCGGTCCGCTCGATCGTCGAGATGATGATCGGCAGCAGCGTGTCGTCCGTCAGGACTTCGATGCGCACCTTCGGCACCATATCGACTTCGTACTCGGAACCGCGGTAGGTCTCGACGTGGCCGGCCTGGCGGCCGAAGCCCTCGACGTTCGCTGCCGTGAGACCGGACACGCCGGCCTCCTTCAGCGCGTCGCGTACCTCATCGAGCTTGTAGGGGTTGATGTATGCGATGACCAGTTTCATGAGTCGTTACTCCGTCAGTGCGTAGGACTGTTCTTCGTGCAGCGAAATGTCGAGCCCGCGCCGCTCCTCGGCCTCCGTGATGCGCAGCCCGATGACCGCATCGACGAGCTTGAGCAGCACGAACGAGATGATGAACGAGAATCCAAAGGCGACGACGACCGCGATCGTCTGGCGGATCAGCTGCGTGGAGCCGCCACCGAAGAACAGTCCGTCGAGCACGGAAGGGTTGATCCTCGACTCGCTGAATACCCCGGTGAGCAGTGATCCGAGGATGCCGCCCACGAGGTGGACCGCGACCACGTCCAGCGCGTCATCGAAGTTCAACGCGAACTTGATCTGCAGCGCGAGGTAGCAGACCACCCCCGCCGCGACCCCAATCGCCACGGCGGCGAGGTAGCCGACGAATCCGGCCGCCGGCGTGATGGCCACGAGCCCGGCGACCGCCCCGGAGGCGAAGCCGAGTGTCGTCGGCTTCCCGTGCTGGAACTGCTCCATCAGCAGCCACGCAGTCCCTGCCACTCCGGCAGCGATCTGGGTCACGATGAACGCGTTCACGGCGAGCGCGTTCGCGCCGAACGACGATCCGCCGTTGAATCCGAACCACCCGAACCAGAGCATCCCCGCCCCGAGCAACGTCAGCGGCAACGAATGCGGACGGATGGGCGACTGCCGGAACCCCAGGCGCGGTCCGATGATGAGCACGGCGGCCAGCGCAGCGGCGCCGGCGTTGATGTGCACGACCGTCCCGCCGGCGAAGTCCACCGCCTTGATGTGCTCGAAGATGAACCCGTGCGCAGACCAGACCCAGTGGGCCACCGGCGCGTACACGACGATCGACCAGATCGCGATGAAGACCGCCCAGGCCGAGAACTTCATGCGTTCCGCAATGGCGCCCGAGATCAGCGCCGGCGTGATGATCGCGAACATCATCTGGAACACCATGATGACCGCGTCCGGCACCGTTGCGCCGTGAATCGCGCCAGCCTGCTCACCCTTCGCGATATCGATCGCGACGCCCTTCAGGCCGAGGTAGTCCAACCCGCCGAGCATCCCGCCGCCGAGGTCCGTCCCAAAGGCCAGCGTGTAGCCCACGACGATCCACGTGACAGTCACAAGGCCCATGGCGACGTAGTTCTTCATGAGCATGCCCAGCGTGTTCTTCGCACGCACCATGCCGCCGTAGAAGAAGGCGAGTCCGGGCGTCATGAAGAGCACGAGCGCGGAGCTCATGAGCATCCAGGCCGTATCTCCGGAGTTCAACGAAACCACCCTCCCGTTCGGCGCCCCCGTGACGATGCCCGTCGATGCGCCTTCCGATAAGACAACTAGCGGAGGGCTAGTTGCGCGTCAACGTTGAAAGTCGCGTGAAGTCGCAACGCAATATGAACTTAATAAGCCCGAAACACAGTCCGCCACGAACGCCCGCCCGCTCTGTCGCGGCACGCGGCCGGGGAGACGAGCTCAAGGGTCGAGCCGCCTCGTAGCGGCGGCCTCCCACGGGAACGGGGTGGGCATCGGTGCGGGAACGCCTGGCTCGACGGGCTGCGTGTTAACGGCAGGTAATCTCTGCCCGCCTGAGTCGCGTTTCGCCCCTGATTTCCCGCCGGACGCATGTCCCCGCGTTCAGGGATTAACGAGCGGTTTACGAAGCCGCTCGATCCTCCATGTAGGCCCAAGCAATCCATACAGACGCGTCCATGGGCGCGGAGAAAGGTTCATATGTTGATCGGACGAATGAAGGTCATCGGCTGGGGCGCTGCCCTCGGCGCGACGATGCTCGTCGCTGCCTGTGGCGGCGGCGGCGACACGGCCACCAAGGCCACTCCTGCGGCGTCGACCGGCACGGCGGCGGCGGCCACCAAGGCTGCCGGCCTCACCGTCGACATGGGCAAGAACGACAAGGCGAGCCTCACGGGCGCGGGCGCGACCTTCCCGGCGCCGGTCTACCAGGCGTGGTTCGATGACTACAACAAGAAGGTCGCCACCGGCGTCCGCGTGAACTACCAGTCCGTCGGCTCCGGCGGTGGCATCCAGCAGTTCACCGAGAAGACGGTGGACTTCGGTGCGTCGGACGCGCCGATGAGCGACGAAGAGCTGAAGAAGGCCGGCGCTGACACCGTCCACATCCCGACGGTCCTCGGTTCGGTCACGGCCGCCTACAACGTCGACGGGCTGACGGCTCCGCTGAAGCTCGACGGCGACATCCTCGCGAAGATCTACCTCGGCACGATCACGAAGTGGAACGACCCGGCGATCGTCGCGCTGAACGCGGGGCAGAAGCTCCCGGACGCGAAGATTCTCGTGGCCTACCGCTCGGATGGGTCGGGCACGACGTACGTCTGGACGGACTACCTGTCCTCCGTCAGCGCAGACTGGAAGTCCAAGGTCGGCGTGAACAAGAACCCGAACTGGCCGGTCGGTCAGGGCGGCAAGGGCAACGAGGGCGTCGCCCAGGTCGTGCAGCAGACCAAGAACTCGATCGGCTACATCGAGCTGGCCTACGCCAGCGCGAACAAGATCGCGTTCGCGGACATCAAGAACAAGGCTGGCAAGTTCGTCACGCCGTCCCTCGCGTCCACGACGGCCGCTGGCGCCGGCGTCACGCTGCCGGCAGACTACCGCGGCTCGATCGTGAACGGTGACGGCGACGCCACCTACCCGATCGCCTCGTTCACGTTCCTCCTGGTCCGCCAGAACGCGGCCAAGTGCGACACCGCGAAGCCGCTGGTGAACCTCCTGTGGTGGGCCTACCACGACCAGGGTGCGCAGGCGACGGCGAAGAGCCTCTTCTACGCGACCCTTCCGGACGCGGTGCAGGCGAAGGTCGACACGACCCTCAAGGGCCTGCAGTGCGAAGGCAAGGCCATCCTCCCGGCCAGCTAGCCTCCCCGGGCGAAGGCCCGCAGGCAGCACACACACGGCGAGGCCGGGCAATCTGCCCGGCCTCGTTCGTTATGCAATTGCGACGTCAGCCAGCAAACATCATTACATTTGACTTTGCCGATAGCCACCATATCCTTTTGTGATATCGGGTCTGATCCGCGCTCGCGGGCAGCCGGTTGGCACAGGAGGGAACTGTGGACCTCGACCGCAACTACTGGAACGGGCGGCTCAGCCGCCGTGGTGTGCTGCGCGGCGCGACCATCGGCGGGATCGGCCTCGCGGGGGCGGCGCTGATCGGCTGCGGCTCCTCGACGCCGGCAACTCCCGCCGGGCAGGCCCCCGCCGCGGGCGCCTCGGGCGGCGGGGCACCGGCTGCCGAACAGCCACAGGTGAGCGACGCGTTCGTCGCGGCTCAGACGCGCGACGCCGTCAGCCTCGAGCCCCTCGACGCGAACGTGTACACCGTCCCCGAGCGCGTGGGGCTCGTCAATCCGCGGCTGATCTACAGCGACCGCGACCCGAAGAACCCCGACCAGGCGGACATCCGCTGGATCCCCTCGTACATCACGGAGGGCTGGGAGGCGCAGAACGCCGGCGCGCAGATCACGTTCAAACTCCGCAAGGGCGTGAAGTACGCGAACGTGGCTCCGCTCAACGGACGCGAGTTCACCTCGGCGGACGTCAAGTACTCGCTGAACCGGTACATGACGCACCCGAAGAGCACGTTCAAGTCACGCTTCGACGACATCTCCTCGGTGGAGACGCCGGATAACTACACCGTGGTCCTGAAGTTGAAGGCGCCGTCGCGCTACATCTTCTGGGCGATGGCGGCAGAGACCTGCCTCATCACCCCACCGGAGACGGACGACAAGGCGGACGGCTACAAGAAGGTCGCCGTTGGCCCCGGCCCGTTCATCCACGACCAGTACCTGCAGGGTGAGGGCTCGAAGCTCCACAAGAACCCTGACTTCATCGACGCGAAGAAGATCTACTACAACAACTTCCTCTTCAAGGTCATGACGGACGCGTCCACCCGCGACGCGGCAATGAAGACCAATCAGGTGGACTTCGGTATCGGCGCATTGCCGCCGAACGAGTTGAAGATCGTCGACGGCCCGACCGTCACGAAGTACGCCTCTCCCGTGAGCGGCGCCTCGAACCTGTCGTGGAACCTGAACAACCCCAAGTTCAAGGACATCCGCGTCCGCATGGCCATGTCGAAGGCGATGGACCGCGACGAGATCATCGGTCTCGTCTACCAGGGCTCAGGTGAGTGGAACGGCATTGTGCCGATCGGCTTCGGCAAGTGGGCGCTGCAGCCGAACGACCTCAAGCAGATGAACGCGTACAAGTTCGACGCGGCCGAGGCAAAGAAGCTCTGGGACGCCGCCGGGAAGCCGTTCTCGACCATTGAGATGTGGTTCAACTCGAACGGCACCACCGGCAAGACGCTTGCGGAACTCAATTCACAGCAGTTCGAGAAGGTCCTCGGCATCAAGAGCACCCTGAAGACGGAGGACTACAGCCTCTATCTGCCGAAGATGTACCTCGGCGGCTACAACGAGGTCTGGCAGACCACCTACGGTGTCCCGCACTGGATGGAGAACCTGACCGCTCCGTACCTCAAGGGCGGCAACCGCAACAGCACCGGCTACGTGGACGACAAGACGGAGTCCATGATCGCCGACCTGCGGAAGACGCTGGACGACAAGGAAGCGGTCGGCAAGTCGCTCGCCATCCAGAAGTACCTGCTGGACAACACTCTGCCGATGACGCAGTTCCCCGGTGCGGTTTCTACAGGCGTCTTCAACAGCAAGCTCCGGAACTTCGTCCCGGGCGTCTACCCGCCGGGCATGGAGTGGATGATCTACTCCTGGAAGACGAAGTAACGGCCGTCGCCGGCTGCGTGCGTGGACCGAGGGGGCGGGCGACCGCCCCCTCTGCACGTCCCATCACGTCGCGTCGCATCTCGTCACAATTCGTCGAGGCATCGACGGGAGCGGGCCGAAGCGCCGCGTATCACACGTGCGATAACGTCTCGCAGCACATCCGACGGTCGAGACCCCGCGTATTCCCCCAGATGGCTCGATTCGTTGACCGTAGACAGCGGGCGGCGAATCCTGAGCCCCACATTTGTGACCCGCGACACGGGTCATGTACCAGTTCGTCACAACGGAGGGAATCCCTTGGACACCGAACGAACCTACTGGGGGAGCCGGGTCACGCGACGCGGCATCCTGCGCGACGGCGCCATCGGCGGCGCAGGCCTCGTCGGCGCCGCACTCATCGGCTGCAGCAGCGGCGCGAAGCCGGCTGCGCCGGCCGGCGCTCCCGCGGGCGGCAGCGGGGCTGCCCCGGCTGCCGAGCAGCCGCAGGTCAGCGAACAGTTCATCTCGATCCAGACGCGCGACGCCGTCAGCCTGGAGCCCCTGGACGCGCAGGTCTACACCGTCGCCGAGCGCATCGGCCTCGTGTACCCGCGCCTCGTCTACTCGCAGCGGAACGACCCGAAGGGCAAGGACCTCGCCGACACGAAGTACGTGCCCTCGTACGCCGTGCAGGGCTGGGAGCTCAACGGCGACGGCACGCAGCTCACCTTCAAGCTCAAGCCGGGCGTGAAGTACCAGAACATCGCCCCGCTCAACGGCCGCGCCTTCAAGTCCTCCGACGTGAAGTACGCGATCAACCGCTACATGACGCACCCGAAGAGCACGTTCACCTCGCGCTTCTCGGACATCGCCGCCATCGACACCCCGGACGACAACACGGTCGTCTTCAAGCTGAAGACCCCGTCGCGCTACATCTACTGGGCACTGGCCTCGGAGTCGGCGTTCATCACGCCCCCCGAGACCGACGACAAGTCGGACGGGTACAAGAAGGTCGCCATCGGCCCGGGCCCGTACATTCACGACCAGTACCTGCAGGGCGAAGGCTCGAAGCTCCACGCGAACCCGGACTTCATCGACGCTGCGAAGGTCTACTTCAAGAACTTCAACTTCAAGGTCGTGACGGACTCGGCCACGCGCAGCGCGGCCCTGAAGACCGGACAGACCGACTACATCGACGCCAACCTGACGCCGACGGAGCTCAAGTCGTCCGAGGGCCCGAACGTCGTGTCGATTGACGCGCCGGTCACCAGCGTGTCGAACATCGCCTGGAACATGAAGAACCCGGCGTGGGCCGACATCCGCCTGCGCATGGCGATGTCCAAGGCCATCGACCGCGAGGCGATGATCGCCGAGACCCTCACGGGCGCCGGCTCGTGGAACGGCATCGTGCCGGTGGGCTTCGGCAAGTGGGCGCTCAGCGTCGACGAGGTGAAGCAGGTCAACGCCTACAAGTTCGACGTGGCCGAGGCCAAGAAGCTCTGGGACGCCGCCGGCGCTCCGAAGCGCAAGGTCGAGTTCTTCTTCTCGTCGAACGGCACCACCGGGAAGATCCAGGCCGACTACTACCAGCGCGCCTGGAAGGCGAACCTCGGCCTCGACGTCGACATCAAGACCGAGGACTACTCGATCTTCCTGCCGAAGTCGTACAACGGGCTGTACCCGGACATGGACAGCCTTGGCTACGTCCTGCCGGACTGGACCGAGAACCTGTTCGCGCCGTACCTCAAGGGCGGCACGCGCAACGGCTCCAACATCGACGACCCCGAGGTCACGAAGATGTTGCAGGACATCCGCCAGACGCTCGACGATAAGGCTGCTGCCGAGAAGTCGCGTGCGGTGCAGAAGTTCCTGCTGGACCAGAAGCTCACGCTGACGCAGGTCCCGCAGGCGACCGGCTCGATCGCCTGGAACTCCAAGCTGCGCGACTTCGTCCCGGGCGTGTTCCCGCCCGGCTACGAGTGGATGCGCGGCATGTGGAAGACCAAGTAGCCCGCGCGGCTACGCTCCCGGCGGTCACGCCGGCACGTCGGACACCGGAAGGGCCGGGGCGTATGCCCCGGCCCTTCTCGTTGCGTTCGCCGCGAGGTCTACGCCGTGAGCAGCGGGCGCATGTCCCGCACGTCCTTCACGTCCTCGAGGTTCCAGATCGTGTCGACGAGGCGACGTGCACGTCGCGTCCCCAGGATCGGCGCCATGAGGTCGTAGCACTTGGCGTCGACCTCTTCGTCCGTCATCGGGTTCTCGACGGTGCCCCGCACGGCGGTGGTGTGGTGGAAGAGCTTCGTGCCGTTCTTCAGGGTGACGGTCACCTCGCCCTGGCGACCCGGGTACTGCTTCTCGAACTCGGGGTCGCCGAAGAGCTCCACCTTCGCCCGCATGTCGCGCGTGCGGCGGTCGGTCATGCGCGCCTCGTCGTGGGCGGCCTCGAACGAGACGAAGCCGTCGACGAGCATCACGGCGCACATCTGCTGCATGTTGATGTCCGGCATCGTGCGGTTGTTGACGGTGTTGGCCGAGCCGGGGGAGACACGCACGAGGATGTGCTCGACCTGTGACGCCTTGAGCTTGTGCTCCTTGATGAGCTCGTACAGCGAGTCGAGCGGGGCCTGGATCGGCGAGCCGACGCACCAGCGCTTGATGTTCGTCTGCATGATCTCGTAGTCGGTGCCGAGTCCGCGCACAAGTTCGTTGATGTTCGTGTTCCGCGTGCCGCTGTAGGCCATGTAGAAGTTGCGCTGGCCGGCGAAGAGATTCTCCGTCGCCGTGAAGCCGGCCTTCACGAACGTCGCGGCGAGAAGGCCGTTGCGCGCCGGCATGCCGCCGAAGTCGAACGCCTTCTCGACGTGCTCCCGGTCACCCACCCACGCGCCGACGCCGGAGGCCTGCTGGCCTACGTACGAGAGCATGTAGCGCGACTCCGTGGCGTCGAGACGCGCCAGCGAAGCCGCGGCAGCGCCGCAGCCGAACCCGGGGCCGAACGTGTGCGTCCCGTGCCCCTCGGCCGCCCACTTCGAGATCTCGAGCGACATGTTGAAACGCGTGCCGACGTCGTAGCCGAGCGCCACCGCGCGCAGCAGTTGCGTGCCGTTTCGCCCGTACCGCTCCGCCATCGCGATCGCGGACGGCACGATGCCGGCGCCCGGGTGCGTCACCGAGCGCGCGTGCGAGTCGTCCGTCTCGTCGGCGTGTGCCTCCATCGCGTTCGCCATGCCGGCGATCTCGACAGGCGCGAGGTGCTTTGTGCCGATGACGAGCGCCTCCTCGACGCCGCCGCGGCTTTTCGCGTAGGCGATCGCGCGCTTGCCCGGCAGCAGCCGCGAACCGGAGACCATCGCCGCCACCGTGTCCAGGATGTGATGCTTGGTCTTCTGCGTCACCGCGGCGGGCAGCGCCTTGCCGCGGGCGCTCGCGATGTACTCCGCGAGCTCGAGGATGACGGGCGAGACTTCGGGCTGATTCATGCTTCCCCCTCGTGCGGCCGCCGTGCACGGAGCGCGGCGCGGCTTCCGCCGGGAGAATACGCCACCGCGCACGGACCGGACGCGCCGCCTGTTGAGGAATCTCGCCTCGGCCGGCCGGGCCGCATCGGCGCCTGTGGTACCGTCCCGCCGTGGTGGCGGGATCGGTCCGCCTACCGGGCACGGAGGTGGACGATGGCTGGCGAGTTCAAGTTCGGTGCGGCGCTGCTGAGCCGGCAGGACAACGTGCAGTTCGCGCGCGACCTCGAGCGGCTCGACTTCGACTCCGCCTGGGTGGGCGACCACGTGCTCATGCCGAACGGCGGTGAGGAGGGCTACACCTACCTCGCGGCGATGGCCGGTGCGACCTCGAAGATCACGATCGGCGCGCGCGTCATCGTGCTGCCGCTGCGCCACCCACTGATGAACGCGAAGATGGCCACGCAGGTCGACATCATCTCGAACGGGCGCTTCATCTACGGCGTCGGCATCGGCGGCGACTACCCGCCCGAGTTCGAGAACCTCAACATCCCGCGCAACGAGCGCGGCCGCCGCGGCAACGAGAACCTCGAGATCATGATGCGGCTCTTCCACGAGGACCACGTCACGTACGAGGGCAAGTACTACCAGGTGCACGACCTGACGCTGAGCCCGAAACCGATCCAGCAGCCGCACCCCCCGATCTGGATGGGCGGCCGCGCCGAGGAAGCCGTGGAGCGCGCCGCGAAGTACGCGGACGGTTGGTTCCCGAACCTCAACACCGTGGACGGTCTGAAAGAGCGCCTCGCGAAGATCCACGAACTGGCCGAGAAGGCGGGCCGTGACCTCTCGCACTTCCAGGTCGGCGTGGTCACCTCGACGACGATCGCGAAGGACCACGACACCGCGCACGCCGAGGCGGCCTCGCGCGGCGGCCCTCCCGGCACGCGCTCGTCGACCGACTGGGACGCGATGGTCGACCGCTACAACGCCCACGGCAACGCGCAGGACATCATCGCGTTCTGCGAGCGCTTCGCCGAGGCGGGCGCGCGCCACTTCGTGTTCAACATGACCGCCGGCGGCGAGCGCCTCCAGCACGACCTCGCGCTCCTCGCGGCGGACGTCATCCCCTACTTCCGCGCGAAGAACTAACGAGAACTAACGATCGCGTCCGGGCACACCCTGAGAGGCCCCGCGGTTGCGGGGCCTCTCCATATCTCCTCATCACGCGCGCGATGTTGCTACCATGCGCCGCGAGCGCTGAGCGACGGCCATCGAGGCCTGGCGCGGCGACTCGAGGGACGCAGGAGGGGGATTCGATGAACGCACTGGTGCTCGGTGGCACCGGGCCGACGGGCCCATTCGTCGTCAACGGGCTGCTCAAGCGCGGCTACGACGTCACGATCATGCACGGCGGCTTCCACGAGGTGCCCTTCGACGGCCCGGTGGAAGACCTGCACGGGGATGTCCACTTCAAGGAGAGCCTCGAGGCAACCCTCGGCACGACCCGCAAGTGGGACGTCGTCGTCTTTATGTACGGCCGCCTGCGGGAGACCGTGGACTTCATGGTGGGCCGCACCGACCGCTTCATCGGTGTCGGCGCGGCAGGCGCGGCGGCGGGCGCGCACGACCCGCGCTGGGGGCTCCTTGGCCGGCCGTTCATGGTCGACGAGGACAAGAAGGTGCCGATCGACCCGAAGTCCGCGACGGGCGGCCTCGGCGTGCTGATCCAGGCCGCCAACGACCACGTCATGGACGTTCACAAGAGCGGCGCGTTCAACGCGACGATCATCGCCTACCCGAACATGTACGGGCCGCGCCAGCTCGCCCCGGAGGACTGGGTCATCGTGCGCCGGCTCCTCGACGGGCGTCGCCAGCTCGTGATCGCCGACGGCGGCCTCAAGCTGCACCAGCGCGCCTACGTCGAGAACGCCGCCGAGGCGGTGCTACTCGCCCTCGACAAGCCGAAGGAGTCCGCCGGCGACCTGTTCGTCGTCGGGGAGCAGCCGCTGTACACGATGCGGCAGCGCATCGAGCTCATCGTGAAGACGATGGGCCTCGAGGGGCAGGTCGAGCTCGTCGACATGCCGTACCCGCTGGCACGCCCGGCGCACTACGCGTGGTTCTACGGCCCGGCGCACGTCGCGCGCGACGACAGCAAGATCCGCCGCGTCCTGGGCTACACCGAAAAGGTCCCGGTCGACGTGGCGCAGCAGCGCACGACCGAGTGGCTCCTCGCGAACCAGGACCAGTACCAGGGCGAGTGGGAGAACCAGATCGAGGATCTGTTCGACTACGACGCCGAGGACGAACTGATCAAGGGCTGGAAAGAGGCCTACGAGAAGCTCTCGAAGATCGAGTTCGACTGGAACCCGAACAACGCGCACCGCTACCGCCACCCGCGCCAGCCGGGCGAGGCCTGGAAGCGCCCGGAGCGCGCGACCTCGTACGGCAACGACCGCGGCCTCGACTACTACTAGTCGAGGCGCACCCTCGCGCTTTGCGAGGAGCAGATACGAAGAAGGCCGGGACTCGCGTCCCGGCCTTCTTCTTGCGTCTTGCGGTGCGGTCTAGCGCGAGCC
>CAIXBH010000045.1 GCA_903917615.1 uncultured Chloroflexota bacterium
CACCTCAAGCCTGCCGGTGCCGACCGGCGGGCCTGGGGCCCCATTGGCGCATCCCGACCACCCATCCAGTTGACCAGCAATCGGGTGAAGTGGGGTACATGTCATGAAGTAGAGAATGGGTGAATTCATAACATGTCACCAACTGACCCGGCCCCAGTGCGATCTACGACCGGTTCTCCCCTGTCATGAAGGACGGGGGCTGGGTCGGAGTCTTACCGCTCCGGGAGACTCGAACCCACCGCTCGCCGGAACGCGAGAACCAGCCGTGCCAGCACGGGTTTTGCGCCCCGGGCGAGCGGACCACCAGAGACGGAACGTGCCCGCACGCCCAGGCGGTCGTATCGGGCGCCCGGATTACCATGTGGCGATGCAGACTCGACGGTGGCCGCTGCTCGTGATCGCCCTGACGCTCGCCTTCGGAGCCGTGTTCGTCGTGAACTTCGTCGGGGAACGCCGGGCAGCCGCGCCTACGCCGACACCGACGGGCACGGGGGCGGCGAGCAGCCCGGTCCGCGTCGGGTTCGGCGTGGACAGCCCACCCCCGCCCGCACCGGTGATCACCCCCGCGAACGCCTCGACGCTCGCACCGACGAAGATGGTCCTCAGCCTCGCGGCACCGGCCCTCCTCTGGGGGATCGACCAGCAGTTGATCGTCCGCGGCCCCCAGGGCGTCGCCCGCTTTGACCCGCTGCTGAACCCGCTGTCGATGAATCTCGTCCCCCAGGGCACGCTGCTCGGCATCGCGCCCGACGGCGCGACGGTCGTCCGCAGTGGAGGCTCTGGCGCGACGGACGCACGTCTCGAGGCACTCGGAGGGACGCCTGGACGCTCCCTCGCGGCGGGCCCCATCGCCGGCGCCACGTTCATCAAGCGCGGCACCGCGGTGGCGCTGACATCGGCTGACCGTCCGCGCGCCACGCTCTGGGATGTGGCCACCGGCACGATGACCGGCGAGCTGAGCGGCTTCACGACGGCCGCGCCGGTCTACGCGCTCCGCATGGCGGAGGACGGCAGCCGGGCGGCGTGGGTGTCCCGAGGCACGGTGCAGTTCCACACGGTGGCTGCGAACACGCTCGGTGCCCGACTGAACTTCGAAGACTTCGTGGCGGCGTCGGCGTTCGCGCCGGACGGATCCCGGTTCGTAACCTCGTTGCCGGGGCCGTCATCCGCGGGGGGCGCACCGCCGGTCGGCATCCTCGAGTGGTGGGATCCGGCCACGGGCAGCGAGTCCGCGCGGTCGGTCGACCAGACCGGCCCTGCCCGAACGGTGGCAGTGTCGCCGGACGGCCGCCTGGTCGCGACGGCGAACAAGGCGGGGGTCCGCCTCTGGACCGCCGACGGTCAGACCGCGGTGGCCACCCTCAGCATCCCCAACGCCGTAGAAGTGGCGTTCTCGCTCGACGGCAAGATCCTGGCCACGGCCACCGAGGAAGGCTCCGTGACCGTCTGGAGCGCGAAGTAGTCTCGCCCGCGCGCGGTCGCTCCGGCTAGCCGAAGCGCCCCGTGATGAAGTCCTCGGTGCGCTTGTCCTTCGGCTGCGTGAACAGGTCCGAGGTGGGCGAGTACTCGATCAGGTGCCCTGCACCGTCGGACTCCTCCATGAGCATGAAGCCCGTGTAGTCCGCGACGCGCGCCGCCTGCTGCAGGTTGTGGGTCACGATGATGATCGTGTAGCGCTTCGCCAGCTCCGACATCAGGTCTTCGATCTTCAGCGTCGCCACCGGGTCCAGCGCGGAGCATGGCTCGTCCATCAGGACGACCTCGGGCTCGACCGCGATGGTGCGCGCGATGCAGAGTCGCTGCTGCTGACCGCCGGACAGCGCCATGCCGGGCTTGTTGAGGTCGTTCTTGACCTCGTCCCAGAGCGCCGACGCCTTCAGGGCGTACTCGACGCGATCCTGGGTCTCGGACTTCGAGCCGATGTTCATGAAGCGCAGGCCGGCGGCCACGTTCTCGGCGATGGACATCGTCGGGAACGGATTCGGCTTCTGGAAGACCATCCCGATGCGCTGTCGGACGCGGGTGGCGTCAACGTCGGCACCGTACACGTCGGCGCCTTCGAGGCGGATCGAGCCCTCCGCCCGCGCACCGACGTTGATCTCGTGCATGCGATTGATGCAGCGCAGCAGCGTCGACTTGCCGCAGCCGGACGGACCGATCAGCGCGGTGACCGAGTTCGCGTACGCTTCGAGCGACACGTCAGTGACGGCGCGCTTTGCGCCGTACCAGGCCGACACGTGGTCGATCGCCACCGAGACGCGACGCTCGTCGCGACTCGCGCCGTCCGTCGATTCGCCGACCTGGAACATCTCACGTCGAGGCGCGGTCATCCGGTCATCCTGTGTCTGGGTCTCCACCGGGGCCTGCTGGCTCGTCATCGTATCGTCTCCTCAGCCCGAGGTCGTCGGGCGTTTCCCGCGGACTCGGCCCGCAGTGCTATTGCCGGATGGTGACCTTGGACCCGACGAGCGCGCGCACGCCCAGGCTCAGGAAGAGGATGAACGCGACCAGCACCAGGCTCATCGCCCAGGCCTGCTGGTGCCACGACTCGTACGGTCCGGTGGCGAAGTAGAAGATGCGCAGCGGAAGCGCATCCATCGCATGCAGCAGATCCGTGTTGAGGAACTGGTTGCCCAGCGCCGTGAACATGAGCGGCGCCGCCTCGCCCGCGATGCGCGAGAGGGCAAGCATGAGGCCCGTCATGATGCCCGGGAGCGCCGTCGGCAGGACGATGCGCAGCACCGTCATCCAGCGCGGCGCGCCGAGCGCGTACGCAGCCTCGCGCAGCGACCGCGGGACAAGCAGCAGCATCTCCTCTGTGATCCGGGCCAGGATCGGGATAAGGATGATCGCGAGCGCAGCCGCGCCCGCGAGAGCGGTGAACTTCCGGACGGGCAACACCATCAGCCCGTAGATGAACAGACCCACGGTGATCGATGGGATCCCGGCCAGCACGTCCACCAGGAATCGCAGCACCGTCCCCGCGCGGTTCCGGCCGAACTCCGCAAGGAAGATGCCGCACCCGATGGCAATCGGCGTCCCGATAACCGTGGCCGTGCCGACCATGATGAGGCTGCCAACGAGGGCGCTCCGGGCACCGCCGCCGCCTCGACCGGGCGCCGAGGGGTCGAGGAGAAACAGATCGAGGTTGATCGCGCCGACGCCGTTCCTGACCAGGTAGAACAGGATGAGCAGCAGCGGCACGACCGTGACCAGCGCCGCAGCGCCCATCACCCCGGTCATCACGCGGTCGAAGAACTTCCGCCGCGCGTATCGCGGCTGGGTCGCGACGAAGGCGTCGCGGTTCATTTCGAGTGAGCTCATTCTTGCACCGTCACGTTCTGCCCGTTGGTGACGCGCCAGACCAGCAGGCGCGCGATGACGTTGATGACGAAGGTGATCACCAGCAGCAGCAGCGCGACCTCGACCAGCGCAGCACGATGCGCCTCGTTCTCCACCTCGGTGAACTGGTTCGCGATGACGCTGGCCATGGTGTAAGCGGGGTCGAAGATTGTGTGCGGAATGCCCACGCGGTTGCCGATCACGAGCGTGATCGCCAGCGTCTCGCCCACCGCACGGGCCAGCCCGAGGATCGCCGCGCCGAGCACGCCGGAGCGCGCGTACGGCAGCACTGACATCGTGATCATCTCCCAGCGCGTCGCCCCCAGCGCGAGCACGCCCTCGCGCTGACTGCCCGGCACGGCGGCGATCACGTCTCGCGACACGGCCATAATGGTCGGCAGGATCATGATCGAGAGGACGATGCACGCGGAGAAGATGCCCGTGATCCGCGGATCGCCGTTGAAGATCGGGATGAAGCCCAGCGTCTGGGCAATCCAGGGCCCGAGGAAGTCGCGGATGAACCCGCCGAGCACGTAGACCCCCCAGAGGCCATAGACCACGCTAGGGATGGCGGCGAGCAACTCGACGATCACCGAGAGCGGTCGCGCCACCCAGGCCGGCGCGATTTCGACGAGGAACAGCGCCACAAGGACGCCCACAGCCGAGGCCGCAACGAGCGCGACGACCGAAGTGATGAGCGTCCCGACGATGAAGGTGCCCGCGCCGAAGATGCGCTTGGGCGGATCCCACGTCGTGTTCCAGAGGAAGCCCCAGCCGTTCGCGCGAATCGCGGGCAGCGAGCGGTCGCCCAGCTCCCAGAACAGCCCGATGATCAGCAGGATCACGACGACTGCGGCGACGCCGACAAGACCGGCGAACACCATGTTGCCCACGCTCCGGCCTCCGGTGAGGCTCACGCGCGGGATGCTCGTACGCCCGGTCTCGACCGCCAAGGATGCGTCCTTCCGGGCGGCGTCAGACATCACCCGCCCCGGGCCAGCATCGGGGGAGCGCGTAAACGGGCCGTTAACGGGTGCCGCATGCCCCGGGCGCCGCCCGGTTGAGGCCTAGTTCAGGGCCGTGTCTTCGGGGAACATCGCGTAAATCGCGAGCGGGCTGGCCTGCCGCCGCAGGACCGTGCGCCAGAGGTCGCGAGGTTCGGCTGCGAAGACATCGCGCGGGAACGCGTCGACGACAAACCACGAATCCTGCTCGATTTCGTGCTCCAGCTGGCCACTGCCCCAGCCGGCATACCCCGCGAAGAGCCGAATCGCGTCGACACCCGGCGCGAGTTCCTCCGGTGGGATCCCCAGGTCGAGTAGCCCGATTCCTGGCGCGACATGCGCCCACCCGGGGGTCTCTCCCTCGCTCCGGCGGCGGCCCAGCGCGATCACTCGATTCGTCTCGACCGGTCCCCCACCGAAGAGCACCCGCGGCGGAGCGGATCGCCCCGCCCACCGGGGAAGGTGTGCTTCGACCAGTTCGTCGAGCGGGCGGTTGAGGATCACGCCGAACGCACCGGTCTGGTCATGCGAACACACCAGCACCACCGCGCGCCGGAAATTGCCATCCTCCAGCAGCGGAGTCGCGACGAGGAGCCGTCCTGAAAGTGCCTCCGGCATGGCTCGATCGTCGCAGATCGACGTCCCCGCGACCCACTCGAGGGCTTCCGCCGGCACAACTCCGCGCAAAGAACCAACAGACATTTCATGGCTGCATCACACCAAACGCGGGACGGCCTGCCATCGTTAGACCCATCAGAACCACCCCCCACCATGAGGGTGAAAGAGGTCTCAGGTATGTTCACAGGCAAGCAGCAGGCGCTCCGAGTCGGTCTCGCCACGGCGGCGATGATCGGCATCGCCGCCGTACCAACCGCCGTCATGGCGTCCAACAACGCAGGTGCGTCGCACGACGCCGACCCGCTCATCGCTGGTCAGGCGGCGCCACGCGCCGATCACCTGACGGCACTCGCCACCGCACTCGGCGTGACGCCGGACGCGCTCAAGGCGGCCATGACGGCCGCACGTACGTCCGTCGGCAAGCCGGACGCGGGCACGTTCAAGGACAAGGCCGCCCGTGACGCGTACGAGGCGAAGTACGTCGCGGCACTCGCCGCGAACCTGAAACTGGACGTCGCGAAGGTGCAAGCGGCGCTGGACGCCCAGAAGCCGCAGCCGGGTCAGGAGGGCAAGCACGGCCCTGGCCAGCAGGGTGAGCACCGCGGCCCGGGTGGCCCCGGCGGCCCGCTCGGCACGGCATACCTCGACAAGGTTGCCTCGGCAGTCGGTGTGACGACGGACGCGCTGAAGGCGGCCATGACCGCCGCGCGCACGTCGGTGGGCAAGCCGGACCCGGGCACCCTCAAGGACGAAGCCGGGCGTCAGGCGTTCGAGCAGAAGGTGCTCGCGGCCGTCGCGGCCAACCTGAACGTGGACGCGGCAAAGCTGCAGGCCGCGATGCAGGCCGCGCGGCCGGATCCGGCAACCGTGAAGACAGACATGCGCGCGCACCTGGCGACCAAGCTCGCCGCGGACGTGGCCAGCGGCAAGATCACGCAGGCGCAGGCCGACAAGATCCTCGCTGACTTCGACGCCGGCAAGGCGAAGGGCCCGGGCGGCCCCGAAGGCCACGGCGGGCCGCGCGGCAAGGGTGCACCGGGCCAGCAGGGCCAGCAGG
>CAIXBH010000046.1 GCA_903917615.1 uncultured Chloroflexota bacterium
GACCGGCTTCGGCATGAACGTCGCGTACACGCCGTGGCGCATCGCGACTTCCTTCACGACGAGTCGGTAGGTCATCACCGCGTCGGCCATCGTGAGCGCGTCCGTGTAGCGCAGGTCCATCTCGTGCTGGCTCGGCGCGGCCTCGTGGTGGCTCAGCGCCACGCCGATGCCCATGTCCTCCAGCGTCAGGACGGTCTCCCGACGAAGGTCGGAGCCGCCGTCGAGCGGCGTGAGGTCCAAGTACCCGCCCTTGTCGAGGGGCTCCGTACCGTTCTGGTCCTTGAAGTAGAAGAACTCGATCTCCGGGGAGACGTAGAAGGTGTAGCCGCGCGCGGCGGCCTTCGATAGCACGCGCTTGAGCACCTGCCGCGGGTCGCCCACGAACGGTTCGCCGTCCAGGCGACGAATGTCGCAGAACATGCGCGCCACGGAGGCGGCCTGCGGACGCCACGGCAGCAGCTGGAAGGTCGCCGGGTCCGGGACGGCGATCATGTCGGCCTCGTCCTGGCGGGCGAAGCCCTCGATCGCCGCGCCGTCGAACGTCACGCCGTCGGTCAGCGCGTGGTCGAGCTCCTCGATGGTGATGGCGACGGACTTCAGCATCCCGAGGATGTCCGTGAACCACAGACGGATGAACTTCACGTCGTGATCGCGGCATGCCTGGAGGACGTGCTGCCGAGAGTCGAAGTCAACCATGTCGTTCATACCGTTCATCGTACCCTCGCGGCTGTTTCCCGAAGATTACCGGGCAGCCGGCCAGCCACCTTCGTCCTAGCCGTTGAAGTACCGCTCGTACTCGTACGGCGTGGGCCGCGTCTGCAGGCCGAGGACCTCTTCGCGCTTGAATGCGACCCAGCGGTCGATCACATCCGCCGTGAACACGTCGCCCTGCAGAAGGAACGCGCGGTCCGCCTCGAGCGCGTCGAGCGCCGCCTCGAGCGTGTGCGGGACATGCGGGACCCGCGCGAGCTCGTCCGGCCCGAGGTCATAGATGTTCCGGTCGAGCGGGTCGCCCGGATCGATCTGCCGCTGCACGCCGTCCAGCCCGGCCATCAGCATCGCCGCAAATGCGAGGTACGGGTTCGCCGCGCCGTCCGGCGGGCGGAACTCGATGCGCTTCGCCGCGGGGGACTCGGAGTACGTCGGGATGCGCACGGCCGCGGAGCGGTTCCGCGAAGAGTACGCGAGGTTCACCGGTGCTTCGTACCCCGGGACCAGGCGCTTGTAGGAGTTGGTGGACGGCGCGCAGATCGCGAGCAGCGCGGGCGCGTGCGCGAGCAGGCCGCCGATGTAATAGCGCGCCGTCTGCGAAAGTCCGGCGTACCCGTTGCTGTCGAAGAAGAGCGGCTGCCCGTCCTTCCACAGCGACTGGTGCGTGTGCATCCCGCTGCCGTTGTCGCCGAAGATCGGCTTCGGCATGAACGTCGCGACTTTGCCGTTGGCCCGCGCGATGTTCCGGACGAGGTACTTGTACCACTGCGTTTCGTCCGCCTTCTGCACCGGCGTCGCGAAGCGCGTGGCGATCTCGCACTGACCGCCCGAGGCAACCTCGTGGTGATGGACTTCGACGATCACCCCGGTGGCCGCGAGCGCGTCCGAGATCTGCCAGCGCAGATCGGCGAGCGAGTCGAACGGCGGCGTGGGGGCGTAGCCCTCCTTCAGCGGCACCTTGAACGCGCGGTTCGGCCCCTCGTCGCGGCCGTTGTTCCACTCGCCCTCAGCGGAGTCGACGTAGTAGAACGCCGTGTTCCCGGACTGCTGGAAGCGCGCTTCGTCGAAGACGAAGAACTCGAGCTCGGGCCCGAAGTACGCCGTGTCCGCGATGCCGGACGCTCGCAGGTAGTCCTCGGCCTTGCGCGCGATGTAGCGCGGGTCGCGGCTGTAGCGCGCGCCCGAGATGGTGTCCGTGATGTCGCACACCATCGCGATCGTCGGCACTTCCTCGGTCGGGTCGATGATCGCGGTGTCGAGGTCCGGGACGAGGAGCATGTCGGACTCGTCGATCGCCTGGAAGCCACGCAGGCTCGAACCGTCGAACCCGACGCCGCGCTCGATCGCGTCAGGCGTCAGCTGATCGGCCGGGATCGAGAAGTGCTGCCAGCGACCCAGGAGATCCGTGACTCGCAGATCCACGCGGTGCACCCGCGCCGCTGCCATGCGCTGCCGCACGTCCTGAAGCGTCGCCATCCTGTCTCCCTCCAGCGCCACCCCTGCGGCGCTGTGATGTGCTCGGTTCGAATGCGCGATGCCGGGTGCCGCCCCGACGACGCGCGGTGCTCAGCGGCGCAGCCCCTCGTTCGAGGGTGCGACCGGCTCGACAAAGCGATAGCCAACGTTCCGCACCGTCTCGATGAACGGCTCGTGCGTCTCGATCTTGGAGCGGATGCGCCGGACGTGGACGTCCACGGTCCGGGAGCCGCCGTAGTAGTCGTAACCCCACACCTGGTTCAGCAGCGCCTCGCGCGTGAACGGCTTCCCCGGGTTCGACGAGAGAAACCGCAGCAGCTCGTACTCCTTGTACGTGAGGTCCACGACCTCACCCTCGACCGTCACCTTGTACCGCTCGAGGTCGATGGAGAGCGAGCCGTGGCGGATCAGGTGCCCGTCGCCCTGGCCGGTGCGATCCCAGATGAGCCGCGACATCCGCGTACGCAGTTCGGACTCCTCGATCGGCGAGAGGACGAAGTCGTCGACTTTCACGCCGGCGCCGATGAGCGGCAGGTGCTGCGGCTCTGCGACCGCGATGATCGCGCCGATCTCCGCGAGCGCTGAGTCCCGGAGCAGGGCAGCGAGCCCGCCGGCCGTGAGTCCGATGCCCAGGTCGAGGATGAGCAGTTCCGGACGCCAGTCGCGCACGGCCACCAGGAACCGCTCGGCCGTGCTCTCGCCGCGGACGATGCGACCGTCAGGCCGCGCCGCCGCCTCGACAGAGCGGACGATCTCGATATCCGTCGTGAGGACCAGCACCCGCTGCATGCCGCGAGTGTAGGCCGCCAGCCCGGCCCGCACGAGTCTCCAGCCGCGCGTCAGGGACCCTCGGCGACCCCAAAAGCCTCGGCTGGTATCATTTCGAGGTGCCCCGGCCCCGCGTCCGGCGACGCTGAGCCGCACAATCTCGCTTCGACGGCCACGCGAGACGCCATGAATGGCGTCCCCGGGGGGTGCCCATGCACGTCGTACAGACCACCGATCTCACGAAGATCTATCACAACCGCTACATCGCCCTGAACGCGCTGAACCTGCGCGTAGAGAAGGGCACCGTCTTCGGTCTGGTCGGCCCGAACGGCGCCGGTAAATCGACGACGTTCCGCATCATGCTCGGCCTCCAGCGCCCGACCGCGGGCCAGGTGCAGGTGCTCGGCGAGCCGATGACCCCCGACCGCGCGGACATCCGCCGCCGCATCGGCTATCTGCCCACGAACCCGTCGTTCCCGAAGCACATGACCCCGATCCAGTTCCTGGAGTTCGTCGGCGAAGTCATCGGCATCACCGAGGACCGCTCGAAGGTGCAGCTGTCGCGTCTGCTGCAGGCCGTCGACCTCACCAACGCCGCCTCCCAGAAGATCGAGGGCTTCTCCACCGGTATGCTCACCCGCCTCGGCATCGCCGCGGCACTGATGAATGACCCCGAGCTGCTCATCCTTGACGAGCCGACGTCCGGCCTCGACCCCGCAGGACGCAAGCAGACCATCGAGCTCATCCGCGAGCTCTCCGGCCGCGACCGCACGATCATCATCGCGACGCACATCCTGTCCGACGTCGAGCGCGTCTGCTCCGACGTCGGCATCATTTCGCAGGGGCGCATGATCTACTCCGGCCCGATGGCGGACATGCGCCGGCTCGCGCGGCAGGGCACGATCTCCGTGGAGATCGAAGGCAACACCTCCGCGTTCGAGCAGCAGATCCACACGCTCGATGAGATCGGCTCTGTGCGCTACGAGCGCCTGGGCGCCGAGTTCCGCATCACCTTCCTCGGCACGGAATCCCTGCCGGACTACGTCTCGCGTGTGCTCGCACTCGTCGACCGCACAGGCGTGGAGCTGCTGCACATCAACACCGGCGCCGACGAGATCGAAGAAGCGTTCCTGCGCCGCCTGGAGGAGGACCGCACGCGCGGCTTCCTCCGTGCCGCGGCGTGGGCAGCCACGCAGGACATCGCCGCCAATGGTGGCGGCGCGAGAGAAGGCATCGATGCAGGCGTTCCTGGCAATCCTGCGCTATGACCTCGGGATCCTCGCGCGATCGTGGATCACGCGGATCTGGCTCGCGATGCTCATCGCGCCCGCACTGTTCCTGATCGCGACTGCCGCGAACCAGGACGTCGTCGCCTCCGGCACACTCGGCGCATACCTGACCGCCGTCATGGTGCCGATCAGCGGCATCGTGATTGCGGTGCTCTCCAGCGGCGCGATCAGCGGCGAGTCGGGCATCGTCGCGGACGGCATCCTCTCGCGGTCCGTGACGCGCAACGAGTACATCACCGCCAAGCTGGTCTCGCGCCTCGGGTTCGCGGCCGCCGTCTACCTGCTGGTGATGATCCCCTTCACCTATCTGATCCTGCGGTATGCCGCGCCGGACGCGTCACTCCTCGGCGTGGTCGCCGGGCTGTTCATCGTCCTGCTGCTCCTCACCTTCCTCGGTGCGCTCGGCATCACGTTCTCCACGCTCTTCCCGAACGTGCTACTCGGTGTGCTCGCGTTGCTGCTCGTCGTCGTGCTTTCCGGTGTCACGCTCCAGTTCCTCGGCCTGACTTGGATGAGCGTCACCGCCGTGGTGACGAGCCTCCCCAGCACCTTCCGCGGCACGACCCCGCCGTGGGAGTTGTTCCGCGTGTTCCTCGTCTTCACGGGTCTGACCGCGGCATCCATCGCCACCTCGTACTGGGTCTTCCACTCGCGCGACCTGTAGGCCGGCGCGTAGTTCGGCACGGTGCGAGGCAAGCCGAGTCCACCGAACGAAGCGTCCAACAGACTCGTTCCATACACAGAGGCGCCGCTGACCCTCGACGGGCTAATCGGCCCCTCGCCAGCACCGCGCACCTCAGGCAGGGAACCGTGAACCGCATCCAACTCACCGCCTCCTCCGCCGGCCTCGCGGTCGCGGTCGCGATGCTCGCCGTCGGCGGCGCAGCGATCGGCAGCACCCAGAGCGCTCCACAGGCCGTGGAGAACACGGCGGCCCAAAGCACCCCGCTTCGAGCACCCGCACCTGCGAACACGACCTCGCCCGGCAATCCCGGATTCGTCCTCGCCGCCCCGGCGCCCGTCACGCCCGCGCTCGCAGATCGCGTCGATCAGGCGCAGGCCACCGCCGCGCTGACTGCCGAGAAGCCGGGCGCCCAGCTCGCCAGTCCCACCGACACGGGCGCGTCACCGCGCCAGTCGCGGGCCGAACCGCGACGCGATCAGCGTGAACGGACCCAGGAGCGGGACGACCGCGACTAGGGGGCGTTTGAGCCCCCCCGTTCCCGTCCCTATACTTCTCATGCGAGTCCGCCGCTGTAGCTCAGTGGCAGAGCAGCTGTTTCGTAAACAGCAGGTCGTGGGTTCAAGTCCCACCGGCGGCTCCACACTCCACTCCGACGCCCTACCGGAAACAGGCGAGCCATGAGCAAATTCCGCACCCGCCTGCGCAACGTCGGCCGTCCCGCGGGCGGCTTCGGGTTCGCAGCCCTCGCCACTCAGCAGAAGCCGCGGCACATCCTCGTCGTCGCCGAAGCGGCTGACGCCGCCGCCGTGTCCGCCGCGGTCGAGGCCGGGGTCGACGCGGTCGTCGTTCGCCAGAGCGACCCGACCACCCTGGGCGCGGCCGGCACGAAGGCCGTCTCCGGCGTCTGGCTCGAGGACGCAGACGGCGCTGCCGTCACCGCAGCGCGAGAGGCCGGCGCAGACTTCTTCCTGTTCGACGACGGCCGGGCCGCCGCGAGTTCGCTCGCCCCGACCGAGATCGGCCGCATTCTGCTTCTCGGCCCCGATCAGGAGGCTGAGCGCCTCCGGTCCGTCGCCCCGCTCGACCTGGACGCCGTCATCGTCGCCGCCGAGGCGGGCCCGATCACGGTGCGCGACCAGCTCGGGCTGCGCCGCGTGGCCATGCTCACCGGTGCGCCGCTGCTGATCGCTGCCGGCGGGCACCCCGACGCCGCGAACCTCGAGGCCTGGCGTGACGCCGGCGCCCTCGCCGTCCTCGTCTCCGGGGACGCCGCCAGCATCCGTCGCGTGGTCGAGGCCGCCGAGGCCGTCCCCGCCCCGCGCAAGCGCGACGAGGAGCGCTCGACGCCGTTCATCGGCGCGGCGCGCGCGGCCGGTCATTCGCACGACGACGAAGACGACGACGAGTAGCCGCCGACGCGCGGTTGCCGCTCATTGCGGCGATCACCGCAAACCTTCACGTATGCGCGAAGGTTGCTTGACGCCCTCGCGGCGCGATCCCTACGATCCTCGACGATGACAACCAAATCGACCCCGGACAAGCAGAACACCCGTTATCAGATCGGCGAAGTCGCCGAGCGCACGGGCGTAACGCAGCGCACCCTTCGCTTCTACGAAGAGAAGGGCCTGGTCGATCCTCCCGAGCGGATGGACGGCGGCTTCCGGCTCTACTCCGAGGAAGACGTCACCCGCATCGAGTACATCAAGAAGCTGCAGGACCTGCTCGGCTTCACCCTCTCCGAGATCAAGGAGATGGTGGAGGCAGAAGAGCTCCTCCAGCAGATCAGCGCGACGCGCCGTCCGGACCGCGACCTGCCCACGCGCTTCCAGCGGTCGAGCACGATCCTGACCGCGCTCACGCGCCAGCTCGATGTCGTCGAGCACAAGGTGGAGCACCTCGGCCTACTGCGCGAGGAACTGCGCGCAAAGATGCAGCGCGTGACCGCGCGCCGCGCGGAGATCCTGGAGTCGATGGCCAAGGAGGGCATCACGCCCCCGGCCGGTGCGACGGCCACGACGATCGCCTAGTCCGTACCTTCGGTGAACATGCAGAAGGGCGGCCAGTTCGCCGCCCTTCTTCGTTTTCGGTGGACCACCGGATCTGGCGGAATCCCGCCCGATCCGGGATCGAACGCTAGTGGTGCGCGTCGTGCGGCGCGTCCGGCTGCTGGAACGTCCAGTCGAGGTGACGCTGCTGGCGATACGCCCACCCGAGGCCGGCGACGCCGAACAGGCCGAGCAGCGCGAGGACCATGAACAGCATGACCGACATCGCATCGGCGGGAGGCGTCACCGCGCGGCTCACGGCCGCAGTGTTGCCGCCCTCGGCAAACGCGAGGAGTGGCCACATCGCCGAACCGGCACCCGCGAGCACCGCACTCACACGTCGAACCATCGGAGGTCTCCTCGATCAGTCGTGCAACGATCACGCGCCCGATCGCCGTCAGATCGGAACCGCGTCGACATTCTAGCGTGCACGGGCCTTCCGGGGCAGCGCGCAGAAGCGCACAGATCGGTCACCCGGAGCGTTACGGTGAATGAAGGCGATGCCCCCGCACTCGCCGCTCACGACCACCGGTCGGACGTCCCCCCATGACTGCACCAGCCACCCCACGTTCCTCGAAACGCGCGCGCCGCGGCATGTTCGCTCTCGGGGCGTGGCTCCTCGCGATGACGACGCTGCTGTCGCCCGCCGCACCCGGTACTGCGAGCGCCACGACCGCCAGCGCCCCCGTCGCGACCGGCGCGCGTCCCGCCGCAGACGCCGCGACGACCGACTACGCGGCCGGGGTTGCCGCCCGCGACACCGGTGACTACGCCGGCGCAGCGTCGAAGTTCGCCGCCGCGGTCCTCGATGGTGGGCCGCTGGCTCCGATGGCGCGCCTCCGTCAGGGACAGATGCTGGTCGCAGCGAAGCAGGGTCTCGCGGCCGCCCCGGTGCTCGCGGCCGTCCTCGCCGAGAACGCGCTGCCCCCGTCGCTCGCCCAGATCGCCATCCGGGAAGCGGCGTCGAATCTGCACGAACTCGGTCGCGACCTCGAGGCGGTGTCGGTGCTCGCCGGCATGGCCGCGCTCGACGGCGTCCCCGCCTCCGCCCGCGCGGATGCACGCTGGCAGATCGCCAGCCTTCGGCGGGCGGCAGGTGACCCCGGCTGGCTCGAGGACGCCCGCTCCGCGCTCGCATCCTCCAGCACGTTCGGCGGCGCTGCGGCTGCCCTCGATGCAGTCGAGGCCGCTGGCGCGACAGTCCCTCCGATGACGGCGGCCCTGGTGGACTACCGGGCCTTCCGCGACACGCGTGCCGAGCAGCGCTTCAACCGCGTCATCGCGGACGGGAGCACCCCCGCTCCTGATCGCGCGGCAGCCTGGTTCTACATCGGCGCGCTACGAGAACGCGCGAACGATCCGGCTGGCGCGCTCACCGCGTACGCGCTCTCCGCATCGATCAACCCCGCCGGCCCCGTCGCCGATGACGCGTTCTACTGGCGCGCACACATCTATCAGGACCGCGGCGATCTCGCGTCCGAGATCGCCGAGTTCGATCACCTCGCGCGTGACTACCCCGACTCCAACTTTGCACGCGAGGCGCGCATCACGCCGGCGGTCGAACTCGGCCGCACGGGCCGGATCAGCGAGGCGCTCCCGCGTCTCGAAGCGATCGCTACAACAGCACGCTCGGACGAAGCGGCAACCGCGGCGCGATGGCACCAGGTCTTCCGCGTCGGCGCGGGGAACACCACCGCGCCTGCGTTGCTCGCCTCGGCCTACGACGCCGCTTCGTTCGGATCCGCGCTCGAGCAATCGAGCGCCGATCCGCAGAGCCCGCTTCCCGCATCCGCCGTGTTGGAACGCCCGAGCCTCTCCGTCATGACCGCGGACGAGGCCTTCACCGTCGCGCGTTGGATGAGCGCAACGTTCGGCCCGGTGCCGCAGACACTCGCGGCGGATGCCAGCGATCCCTTGCGGCGACTGGGCTTCGCGTTGATCGCCGGCGGCGATACCAGCGTCGGACGCACGCTCCTCGCTGCTGCGATCGGCGCGCGCGCGAGCCGCCCGTATGACCTCTACGACATCGCGATCGTCGCGCGCGACGCGGGCGTGTACGACATCGAGGTCGGCGCAGCACGTGCGCTGCTCGCGCCACTCACCGGTGCGCAGCAGTTGCGCGCGCCACGCTCGATCCTGCAGCTCGCATATCCTCTGCCATACCTCGAGGCGATGCTCGCGGGCACGCAGGAGGCGAACATGCCCCCGCTGCTGATGTATGCGCTGGTACGTCAGGAGTCGGCGTTCAATCCCAACGCCGGATCCCCTGCCGGCGCGTACGGACTCTCGCAGTTCATCAGCGGCACCGCGCAGGCCGTGATGCAGGAGCTCAACATCACCGGCATCCCTGTGGCGCAGGCGATGGTCGACCCGGCGCTGTCGCTCCGCATGGGCGCCCGCTACCTCGCAGACGAGACCCGGGCGTTCAACGGCAACACCGTTGCCGCCCTGGCGGCCTACAACGCCGGCGGTGGCAACGCGCGGCGATGGCTGGACGCGCAGGCCCCCAGCAATACGGACGGCTACCGCTGGACGGTCAGTTACGCGGAGACACGGGCCTACCTCGACACGGTGCTCACGAACTACGCCTGGTACCGCTACGTGTACGCCGGCGCGCCGTTCGCGATCCGCTAGGTCGAGGGCCGGAGTCGGCTGCGGCAGGACCACCAGGTCGGGGCAACTGGGCCGTGTGTTACGTCCATTGCCCGAACTCCGGCGTCCACCTATACTCGTTCGGCTGACAAGAGCGATCGGAGCATCGGGTGAAGCGAACCTGGCAGCCTAAGCGAAAGCCGCGACAGCGGAAGCTCGGTTTCCGTGCGCGAATGGCGACGGCAGGCGGTCGCCAGGTCATCGCTCGACGGCGCGCGCGCGGCCGCGTGAAGCTGACCGTCTAGTTCCGCCCCCGTACGCTCCGCACTCGGTCCTGACCACCACGAGTTGATTCGAATGGCACCCGCACCAGAGCGGTTGCGTGCCAGTCGAGACTTCGCGGCGGTCATGCGGGGTGGTCGTCGCACTCGTCACCCGTTGCTGACCATCGTCGCGCGCCGCACAGACGGCGAGGCGGCGCGCATCGGCTTCGCGACCAGCAAACGCGTCGGCGGCGCCGTAGAGCGCAATCGAGTGAAGCGGCAACTACGAGTCATGACACGTGCGCTGTCCTGGCGCGCGGGCTACGACGTGGTACTGATCCCACAACCATCTTGCGCATCCGCGAGATTCGACGAGATAGCGCGAGCAATCGAGCAAATGGGCGAGCGCATGGGCTTGCTCAGCACCGAGGACGCATGACAACAGTCGCGCTTGGCCTGATTCGCCTCTACCAGCGCGTTCTCTCCCCGGCTCTCGGCCCCGCATGCCGATTCGAACCGACCTGCTCCCACTACGCCTACGAGGCGATCGAGCGCCACGGGCTCGGCCGCGGTATCTGGCTCGCCGCGCGGCGACTGCTTCGATGTCGCCCCGGCGGCGCGACGGGATACGACCCGGTGCCGGAACTTATCCCCAATGTGTCCCAAGAGCACGCCGCGTGAGCCCGTTTATGTTTCACGTGAAACATCGTGCACTCGCCGTGGCCGCTGCGGCAGTCATCACACTGACTGGGTGCGGCACCGTCGCCGCCCCCAGTGGCTGGGCTGGTCCGGTCGCCTCCGCCAACAACCTCGTGGTCGTGCAGGACAAGCCGGGCCAGATCGTCGCCCTCAACCCAAAGGACGGGACTGAGGCCTGGCGCTACCCCGACACGGCGAAGCCCGCGAGCGGCGGCGGCATCAACTCCCGCAAGATCACCGGCGCGCTGTACGCGAGCCCGGTTATCAACGGCACCTCTATTTACCTCGTCTCCTACGAGGGACATGTCACCCGGCTCGATACGCAGGGTGGTGGGCCGGCGATCGCCGGCGAGGTCGACCTCCCGAAGGACACGACGGTCGTTGCGACGCCTCGCATCCGCGGAGACCGCCTCTACGTCTTCGCCGAAGACGGCCGGGTTTATGCCCTGAATACGAACAACTTGTCCACGGTGGCGACCTACCGGCCCACCGACGGCCGCGTCTGGGGTTCGCCGGCCCTGCAGGGCAGCACGCTCTACATCGGCACCCTCGACAGCAGCAATCTCGTCGCGCTGAACGCGGACACCGGGGCAACCGACTGGAAGCAAAAGCTCGCCGGAGCGAGCGCGGCCAGCGTCGGCTCCGATGGCGACCTGCTCGTGGTCGCTTCGTTCGACCGTGCCGTGCACGGGTTCGACGCTGCGAACAAGGGCGCTGAGCGCTGGCGATTCGCCGGCGACGGCTGGTTCGTCAGCACCCCGCTGGTCACCAAGACCACCATCTACGCCGCCTCCATGGGCGGCTCCGTGTACGCCATCGACAAGAGCGGCAAGGAGCTCTGGCACCGGAACTGGGCCGGCAAGGAGTTCCGCAGCGCCCTCATTCTCTCCGGGGACACGCTGGTCGCGGTCAGCCGCGATGGCGTAGCCTACGGCCTCAACCTCGCGGACGGCACCGAGCGATGGACGAAGGCGACCAGCGCCAGCGTCGACGCCGATGGCCTCCTGCTAGAATCGAACCTCTTCTACATCACCACCGCGCACAGCCTGTTGCGCATCGACCCCACCAACGGGGCTGTCCAGACCTTCAACACGCAGCCGCCGACCAGCGGCAAGTAGCCGCGCGGGCGGGGTAGCAGGGGCCACATGCCGATCGGCGCCATCTGGCAAACCCTCCTTGAGACACCCCTCATCAACTTCATGGTGGTGCTCTCGGCGCTCGCGGGCGGGTCCTACGGCGCCGCCATCCTCCTCTTCACCGTCATCTCCCGGGCGCTCACGTTCCCGCTGACGCTCCGGACGATGCAGTCCATGAAGGCGCTGCAGGCGATTCAGCCGCAGATGCAGGAGATTTCGAAGAAGTACTCGGACCCTCGCCGTCGCAGCGAGGAGACGATGAAGCTCTACAAGGAAGCCGGCGTGAACCCGCTGGGCTGCCTCGGCCCGCAGCTCATCCAGTTCCCCATCTTCATCGCCCTCTACCAGGTCATCCGCATCACCCTCGGCTCGACGCCCGAGACCGTCCTCGACCTGTCGAAGCGGCTCTACGACGTCCCCTACATCCAGAACGCCATCCCCCTGAGCCAGCGGTTCCTCACGTGGTTCCCGGGCGGGGGCATGGATTTGAGCGCGAACGGCGGCATCCCGCTCACGCTCGTGGTCTTCTGCGGCATGTGGTTGCAGCAGCGCATCTCGTCCGGCCAGAACGCGGCGACGATGTCGAACGACCAGCAAAAGCAGATGAACTCCATGATGCAGTGGATGATGCCCATCATGTTCTCGTACTTCGTGCTCGTGACCCCGGCCGGGCTGGGGATCTACTGGGCCGCAAGCACGACCATCGGCGTCATCCTCCAGTGGGTGTTCGTGGGCCCGGGTGACTTCACCTGGGGCTCGCTGGTACCCAATGTCGTGCGCGAGCGGCTGGGCATGCGCCCCGCCACCCGGGCCGGCGACCGCCGCGGCGCGCGGCGTCCTTCCACCACCGTCCAGGCAGTGACCCCTACGGCGGGGTCCACCGAATCGAGGGCACAAGATGATGATGCGAGTAGCGGAAACCAGCGGACGAACCGTCGAGGAGGCGATCGCCCGGGCACTGAATCAACTGGGCCTGCGCCGCGAGCAGGTCGACGTCGACGTCATCACTGAGGGTAAGGCCGGCTTCCTCGGCTTCGGCTCAGAGGAGGCGATCGTCCGCGTCACCGCGAAGGACAACGTCGCCAGTGGCGGCGGTCGCGGCCCCCGCGGTGGCGGTCGAGGCGGCAACCGCGGCGGACGCCCCGGCGCCAGCGGCGGCATCCGCAACGGTTCGCGCTCCGCGGACATGCAACCTGCCGAGCGCGGCAATGACCTCCCGCCGGACGACGACGACGATGACGCGCCGCCCAGCGGTGACTTCCGCGGCAACGACATGCCCGGCGACCGGCCGGCTGGCGAGGGCGAAGGCCCGCGCCGCCGCGGACGTCGAGGCGGTCGCGGTCGC
>CAIXBH010000047.1 GCA_903917615.1 uncultured Chloroflexota bacterium
CTCGGTGCCGGTGTTCGTGGCGATCACCTTCGGCGCCGCACCGCGAGCGCGCAGCCGTGTGAGCAGACCGGGGATCGGCTGCTCCGTGCGCGGGTCGACTGTGTCGCCGTACGTGAACGGCGGGCGGTAGCCGACGCCGTAAGGCGCGGTGACCGACGGCTGGCCGCGGCGGTGGTTGAACTCGCCCTGGCGCCCGCCGCCGATGTGCACGTGGAAGCCGTCGTACACGACGCGGCCCTCCTCGTCGGCGTTCATGTCGTCCTGCATGAACGTCCGCAGGAAGCGGCCTGACTGCGAGATGCCGAACGCGAACGCGTGCGCGAGGCGGCCGCGCGCCGGGTTGTCGTCTGCGGTCGAGTAGCGCAGGAACGAGGCGGCGTCGCGGAAGGCGAGCATGCCCGCGCCCACGATCGGGCTCATGTCCGTGCGGAAGATGATCTCGTAGAAGCGCCCCGGCTCGAAGCCTCCGTCGAGCGCGACATGCGTTGCGTCGGGCACCATGCGTCCGTCCTCGACGCGTGCGAACCGCCATGCCGCGCGGTCGATCTCGTGGCGCTCGGCGTCCGCGTAGTCGCGCACCAGCAGGCGCGCGTCGGGCTGGTCGAGGTCGGCGGCGGTGTAGGGGCGGTGGCCGCGGTCGGAGAGGAGCACGTCCGACGCCGCTGCATTGAGTTGCTGCGTGACGCTGACCCAGCCCTGCATCGGGCGGCCATCCTCGAGCGCGACCGGGGCCTCGAGGCCCATCAGCCCGCTCGACCGCACGACGTCCCACTGCCAGCCGATCGAGGCGATGGTCCAGCCCTGCTTCATCAGGAAGCCGTCGCCGGAGGGGATGTCGTTCGGGTGTCGCGCGTCGCGAGCGGCCAGGTTGTACGAGACGAACGTCCGCCCGCCGCGGTTCGGCACGTCGGCCAGGAGGCGCCCATTGGCCTTCGATGCGTCCACGGGCTGCAGCAGCGTGAAGTCCGCCTCGAAGCGCACGCGCCCCTCGGGGTCACGCGCCGCGCGATCGAGGTCGACGATGCGCTCGTTGGCGGGGTGCGCCGGGTCAACCGCGAAGTGCAGGACGCCATCGATGCGCTCGTAGGCACCGGCAGCGCCGAAGGGGGCGCCCCCGTCCAGCGGCTCACGCGAGCGAATCTCGAGACTGGTGACGGACATGACGCGCCTCCCGGACTCACGGCATCAGTTCGCGGAGTCGAGGATGCCGCTCGGCGGGCGGAGGGTAACAGACACGGGCGTGCCCGAGCGCCGGAGGGAGGTCGAGGCTCGCGGGGAGCGGGCAAACCCCGCGTGGCCGGGTCCCGGTGGGTGGGCGGGAGTTTCGCGCAAATCTCGACTAGACTGCGAGACTCGGCGCTCCACGCCGGGCTAGCGGCAGTTGCCGCGTGCGCGAAAGGGCTCCCCATGCCTTCCACGTCCGACATCAACATCACCGGCACCACGCCGCTCATCTCACCGAACGCGCTCGCCCGCGAGTTGCCGGTGACGCCGGCCGCCGCGGCGACCGTGCTGGCCGGCCGCAAGGCGATCAGCGACGTCCTGCGCGGCGACGACCCGCGGATGCTCATGATCGTCGGGCCGTGTTCGATCCACGACGAGACCGCATCCCTCGAGTACGCGTCGAAGCTGCTCCACGTGGCGAAGGAGCTCGAGGACCGCCTCGTCATCGTCATGCGCACGTACTTCGAGAAGCCGCGGACGACGGTCGGCTGGAAGGGCATGCTCAACGACCCGCGGCTCGACGGATCCTTCGACATCGCCGAGGGACTGCACGCCGCGCGACGGCTCCTCGTCCAGGTGAACGCGATGGGGCTGCCCGCCGCGACCGAGTTCCTCGACCCGATCGTGCCGCAGTACCTCGCAGACCTGATCTCGTGGACGGCGATCGGCGCGCGCACGACCGAGAGCCAGACGCACCGCGAGATGGCGAGCGGCCTGAGCATGCCGGTCGGCTTCAAGAACGGCACCTCCGGCGACACGGACGTCGCGGTGGCCGCGATGATCGCCTCGCGCTCTGCGCACGCCTTCCTCGGCGTCGACGGCGACGGGCAGATCTGCGTCGTGCACACGCGCGGCAACCCGGATGGCCACGTGGTGCTGCGCGGCGGCTCCGATGGGCCGAACTTTGACGAGGCGCACGTGCGCGACGCGCAGCGTCGCCTCGCGGCCGCCGGACTTCCGGAGCGGCTGCTGGTGGACTGCAGCCACGCGAACTCGAACAAGGACCACGAGAAGCAGCTGGTTGCGTTCCACGACGTGATCGAGCAGCGCGCCGCGGGCAACAAGGCGATCGTCGGGCTGATGGTGGAAAGCCACCTGTTCCCTGGCGCGCAGAAGCTCGGCAGCGACCCGGCCGCGCTCAAGTACGGCATCTCGATCACGGACGCCTGCATCGGCTGGGACGACACCGAGGCGCTGCTGCGCGCCGCCGCGGAGCGCGTGCCCGCGGGTCGGTAGGCCACGCACACGCACCACGCCCCCGGTGCCCGCGTCCTTGACGCGGGCCCGGGCCGTGATGAGACTGACCACGCGCCGAGGGCGCGAACGATTCGCCGAGGGGGAATGACATGACGCTCGTACTTCTGCATCCGGTCGCGCTCGACGTTGAGTGCTGGAACCTCTGCGGCCTCGAGGGCGAGCGGTTCGAGTATCCCGGCAACGGCACCCGCCCGCTCCCGCCGTCCGGCTCGTACACGCTCGAGGAGCTCGCGGACGAGGTGGCGGCGACCTACCCGGGCATGCTCGACCTCGCGGGCGTGTCGATGGGCTGCGCGGTCGCCGAGTACACCGCGCTCCGCCACCCGGACCGCGTCCGGTCGCTGTTCCTCGCGGACGGCGGCGGCAGCGCGCGCACGAGCCAGGAGGAGAAGGACCGCCTCGCCTCCGGGCAGGAACTCCCGAACGAGCGCGCCGAGACGCAGGAGAGCTCCACGATGGCCGAGACGCTGGACTGGGCGCTGAAGCGCTGGTTCACGCAGCCCGCCATCGACGCCAACATCCCGGGCGTCCAGTACGTGCGTGAGCGCTGGCTCGCGAACGACCCGAAGGGCGTCGCGCAGAACTGGCGCGCGAACGGCAAGTCCGCAGTGAAGGACCTGCTGCCGACCATCACCATCCCGGTGACGGTCGCCGTCGGCCGCTCCGACTTCGCCGGAAGCACCACGCCGGTCGAGAACGCCGAGGCGCTCGCGAAGGTGTTCCCGAACAGCCGCTTCGAGGCGCTGGACGGCCCGCACTTCGTCCACCTCGAGAACCCCGAGGGCTTCGCCGCCGCGGTGCGCGCGCACCTCGCGTGGGTGGAGTCGCAGGACAAGGTCGGCGCCCGCTAGCCGGGCGCTCGTCAACGGACACGACGATGCCCGCCTCACGGCGGGCATCGTCATGTTGAGCGCCAGACGAGCGGGGGGAACCCGCGCGGCCGGCCACGGCCACTCCGTCGCGATCCGCTCGCAGGCGGCCCTGACATCCATCCCGAGACATCGCGCCGGAGAAGATCGCACCGAAGACATCGGCCGGAAAGTTGACACCAATCCGCCTACTCGCCTAAGCACTTCATGCACACTGGGTATGCTGGAGCTGCTCGTGACGACCATCGACCTTGACTACTTCAACGCCGGCGGTGGGCACCGAGCCTCAGTTGCTGCGCTCGAAACGGTCATGCGTGAGCACTATCCGGGGTGGACCGTGCGCCCCATCAACCTGTTCGAAATGCTCGACCCGCACGACGTGTTCCGACGGATCTCCGGGATGGCCCCGGAGGACCTGTACAACAAGCAGCTCGAACTGGGACTGACCGCCGGGATCGCGCTGCAGAACCGGATGCTGCACGCCACGCTTCGCCTGGCCGGGGGCGTGCTGCAGCGGCGCCTTGAGAGACAGTGGCAGCAACGGCAGCCGGACATGGTTGTCTCGCTGATCCCGCACATCAACCTCATCATGCACAACAGCCTGCGCGGGCCGCTGCCGCGCGTGCCCTTCGTCACCGTGCTGACAGACATGGCGGACTACCCGCCGAACTTCTGGATGGCGCCCGGGACAGCACAACACGTCATCTGCGGCACCGTGCGCGCGTGTGAGCAGGCACACGCGATGGGGCTTCCGGACGCACAGATCCATCGGACGTCGGGCATGATCGTGCGTCCAGACTTCTACGGCCCGCCGCCCGAGGATCCTCGCCAAGGGCGCATCGAGCTCGGCCTCGACCCGGCCCGCGCGACCGGAATCGTGATGTTCGGCGGACACGGTTCGCGAGCCATGCTCGAGATCGCTCGGCAACTCTCAGACCAGCAGTTGATCCTCATGACCGGCCGGAACCAGGCCCTGGCACGAACGTTGCGGGCACAGACGTCCGGGGCGCGGCATCTCGTCGTGGAGTTCACGCCGCAGGTCCGCGAATACATGCAACTCGCGGACTACTTCATCGGCAAGCCCGGTCCCGGCAGCCTGAGCGAGGCGGTACAGCAGCGGCTTCCGGTGATCACGATCTGCAACTCCTGGACGATGCCTCAGGAGCGATACAACGCGGACTGGATCACCACGGGCGGCCTCGGCCTGGTCGTCAGGTCCGCCCGGGAGATTCGGCCTGCCGTCCTCGAACTGCTCAGCGGGATCGAGGACTTCCGCTCGAACGTCGAAAGCGTGGAGAACCGCGCAGTGTTCGAGGTGCCGGCGATCCTCGAGCAGATCCTCGGGGCGTGCTGACCGCCCGGAGGCCGTGACCCAACGGGCACAACGTTCAACAAACACGGCTGCGCCAGAATGCCTTCGTTGGAAGGAGATGGCGTTGACCAACACACTGACCGTTGCGACCAACGAGCGGGACACCACGCAGTGGAGCCCCGCGAGCGACACGCATTTCGCCTTCATTCCCGAGCGCCTCGGACAGGCCGGGCGGCGACTGGAACATTTCCCGGTGAGCGTCCTCTTCGTCTCGTCAGCCGTCAGCGAAGGCGGGCGGACCACGAGCGAGGCCGTGTACGAGCCCGACTTCGGAACCTTCCGGCAAGACGACGGAGTCGGGGCGATGGTCTACCGCAACAAGTACGGCGAGAACTGTCTGCTGGTGATGGCCTATGACAATCGGACCGCGGAATACCGCGGGACGAAGATCGTGGGAGGCACTGTGGTCGGAACGGCCACCGGCCACGGCTGGAACGAGTTCTTCGCGAACCTCGGTGAACTGGGGATCACGCCGGAGGAATCACGCCGCGTGATCGACGTTGACCGCCCATGGAATCGACGCGTCCTCACGACATCGGACTGACCGCCGTCACCTCCGACCGGCGGTCGCCCATCTCTCGAGGCGACCGCCGGACTGCGCGGCGGGCATCGGCCGGCCGCACGTACCATTGATGGCATGAAGAAGATCGGCTTTCTCTCCTTCGGGCACTGGGCGCCCTCTCCACAGTCGGGGACGCGTTCGGCCTCCGACGCGCTCCTCCAATCGATCGACCTCGCGGTCGAGGCGGAACGCCTCGGCCTCGACGGCGCGTACTTCCGCGTACATCACTTCGCGCGGCAGATCGGCTCGCCGTTCCCGCTGCTCGCCGCCGTCGGCGCGCGCACGCAACGCATCGAGATCGGCACCGCGGTCATCGACATGCGCTACGAGAACCCGCTCTATATGGCCGAGGACGCGGGCGCGGCGGACCTCATCGCGGGCGGCCGTCTGCAGCTCGGCATCAGCCGCGGCTCGCCCGAGCAGGTCATCGATGGCTGGCGCTACTTCGGCTACGCCCCCGCCGAGGGCGAGACCGAGGCCGACATGGCGCGCCGCCACGCGGAGCGGTTCCTCGACGTGCTGCGCGGCGAAGGCTTCGCGCCGCCGAATCCTCGACCGATGTTCCAGAACCCACCCGGCCTGCTGCGCGTCGAGCCGTACGCCGAGGGGCTGCGCGATCGCATCTGGTGGGGCTCCAGCTCGAACGCGACGGCGGTGTGGGCAGCCCAGCACGGCATGAACCTGCAGAGCTCGACGCTCAAGACGGACGAGTCCGGCGAGCCGCTCCACCTCCAGCAGGCCGCGCAGATCCGCACGTACCTCGAGGCGTGGAGGGAAGCGGGGCACGAGCGCGAGCCGCGCGTCTCGGTGAGCCGCAGCATCTTCCCGTTGATGGACGCGCGCGACCGCATGTACTTCGGCGACGCCGGCGAGCGCGGCGATCAGATCGGCATGATCGACGCAGAGACGCGCGCCGTCTTCGGCCGCACGTACGCCGCCGAGCCGGACGTCCTGATCGAGCAACTGCGACAGGACGAGGCGATCGCCGCAGCCGACACGCTGCTCCTCACGATCCCGAACCAGCTCGGCGTCGCCTACAACGCGCACGTCCTCGAGGCGATCCTGACGCACGTCGCGCCTGCGTTGGGATGGCGGTGAGGGGGACGCAACCATGACCAACGTCGACTTCGACGCCGCCTATCGGGGCGTGCCGCCGTGGGACATCGGACGGCCGCAGCCGGCGATCGCGGCGGCTGCGGAGGCAGGCGCGCTGCGCGGGCGCGTGCTCGACGTCGGATGCGGCACAGGAGAACACGCGCTCCTCGCCGCCGCGCACGGCCTCGAGAGCATGGGTATCGATGCGTCGCCGGCCGCGATCGATCGCGCGAAAGCTAAGGCTGTCACGCGCGGACTCTCTGCGCGCTTCCTCGTCGCAGATGCACTCGCGTTGCACGCGGCCGAGACTGGCACATTCGACACGATCATCGACACCGGGCTCTTCCACGTCTTCGACGACGCGCCGCGGGAACGCTACGTCCGGAGCCTCGAAGGCGTGACGCAGGCTGGCAGCATGCTACTCCTGATGTGCTTCAGCGATCGCGGACCATTGATCGACGGCGGACCTCGACGCGTAAGCGAGTCAGAACTTCGCACCGCGTTCGACGATGGGTGGGAGATCATGGCGATCGAGCCGCGGGAGTTCACCGTGGTGTCGCTACCGTTCGACTCCTTTCCTGCGTGGCTCGCGACGATCGTGCGGAGGTAGCGGCACCGACCTCGACTGCGATCACCACCGCCGACACCCTGCGCCTGACGATCCCGAACCAGCTCGGCGACGCCTCCAACGCGCACGTCCTCGAGGCGATCCTGACGCACGTCGGCCCTGCGCTCGGGTGGCGGTGACGGTCGGCGAATCGGCCAGGCGCTCGTTCACGTGGCCTGTGAGTTGTAGCGCCTCCGCTTGCCACTCGAATTGAGCGGCGCAATGAGCGTTCGCGATCCCGCCCGCTCGCTCAGCCGGGCTTCGACGTCCCGCTGTCGCGTCACGCCCCCGTCACGCCGGTCGGCGCATCCTCTCCGAGTCGAGGCGTCGCGAGAGCGCACCTCGACTCGTTGCTGACTTGAACGGGACAAGGCGGCCCGTCGCGCGAAGCGCGCTCGAATCGCTGAAGGACTTGGGATGCGCATGCCATCCGGCCCGCAGGGCCGCCTCTTCGGCGCTCGGATCTCCTCCCGCCGCTGGGCCTGGGTGTCTCTGGTCAGCCTGTCGCTCCTGATGGCCGTGATCGCGGTCTACATCCTGCGCGCGCCACCTGAACGCTACTTCGACGACCGCGTCTCCGGCGCGCTGCTCGCGCCGCCAGCGCCGGCGAAGGCAGGCGACCGCGACGGTCAGATCGCGCTCCTGAGCGATTGTGCCCCCAGAAATCTCCCGCCCAATTGCGGCGATCCGCCCGCGCTCTGGCATCGCACCACGGCGATCCCGATCTGTCCCTCTGATGCGGCCATTCCACAGTGGGTGTCGCCGACGGACTTTCACCTGGTGCTGGAGGGCGCCACGAAGGTGTGGAACGGCGCCAACGCACAGGTGGGGCTCGAGTACGTGCCGAACTGCGCGAACCCTACGCAGGGATCGGCGATTCCCGACGGCGCCATTGCTGTCGGATGGGGCGGCGACCGGTCATTCATCGTGGCCTCGGTGGTTGGGACGACCAACGTGGGCGTGGAGGCGTTCAACCTGACCTCGGGCCGTCGCGAGATCTCCGGCGCGCAGATCGTCATCAATCCCCGCCAGGCGATGTCCGTGCGCTGCCTGCAAACGATGATGGTCCACGAACTGGGTCATGTGCTCGGACTGGGGCACAGCACTAACGCCGACGACGTGATGTTCCCGATCTTCACGCCCTCCATGCCGACTTCATGCAAGACCCGTCTACGTGGACCTGGACGACCGCCGCGTGCGCGGCCTGACGCCGACGCCCGGTTTGGATGCGTTGCTTAGGGGCGCGGTCATGGCGAACGAGGGCGCTGTCGTGAGCCTCATCGACCAAAGAACTGGGGCGCCTTTCGGCGCCCCAGGTGTAGGGATGGTGGAGACGGGGGAGAATTGAACTCCCCGTCCAGAGAACGTCAGACACGAACCTCTACGGGCGTAGCTCTCGGATTAATCTCGCCGGCGTCCCCCCGAGAACCAGGGGACAGTCCCGGCCAGTCGCAGTGATCTTGAGCGATGCTCCCTGTGACGCAGGACATCGCAGCACCTCGGCATTACGTCGTTCCCAGCATCCCGTCGAGGCGGGGACACCGGTCACGTCGCTACGTTAGTTACGCAGCGAGGGCGAGTTGACGGTCGCCATTTATCCGTTTGCCCCCTGATTAACGAGGTGGGAGGCGCCTCGGCCCGCCATCCGTACCCATCCGAACCTGTCGATTCCTGTCGTCCCCACGAATGAGGACCTCAGGCTCCCGCTGCCGGGAGTCTCGAGGTCGAACGGACGGATCGCTGTCGTCGTCGGGCGGCAGCACTCGAAGCGGTCAGCGCACGGCCTGGCGGACCGCCCGTTGCATGGTGCGGTTCGCCTCGCGTGTCTTGATCGCGTCGCGCTTGTCGAACGTGCGCTTGCCGCGCGCGAGCCCGATCTCGACTTTGATCAATCCGTTGTGAAGGTGCATCCGCAGCGGGATCACCGTGGTCCGAGGCTGCTCGTCCATTGCAGTCCGGAGCCGATTGAGTTCTCGACGGTGGAGCAGCAGTTTCCGAGGGCGCGTCGGCTCGTGGTTCTCGCGAGCGGGCCCGTACGGGGCTATGTGCACATTGTACAGCCACAGCTCCTCGTTCACGAAGCGGCAGTAGCCCTCGGCGAGCGTGGCGTGGCCGGTGCGGATCGACTTCACCTCGGAGCCCAGCAGGGCGATGCCGGCGTCGTGGGACTGGAGGATCTCGTAGTCGAAGCGGGCACGGCGATGCTGGGCCAGGGTGGGCCCCGACGTCTCCTCCTTGCTCGCGCGCTTCGCCACGGGATGCCTCGGTTACGTTACATAAAATATACGAGCGCCCGTCCGCACCTCGGCGGGGGAGGGGAGCCCGGCCCTCAAGGATAGCGGGCCGCCCAGCCCCGTCGCAGGGCACCGCGAGGGGTGCCTCGGCGGCGGCGGGGCGGACAGGCCGGCCGGGTGGGCTACC
>CAIXBH010000048.1 GCA_903917615.1 uncultured Chloroflexota bacterium
CCGCCGCGACGCGCTCGGGCGACGGTTCGCTGCTCATCAGCACGGCCGCGCCGAACTACGTCCTGCAGGGCATCAAGTGGACCGACCGGACGCGCATCGACGTGTACTACACGTGGGGGGGCGGCGCCTGCGTCCTCGGCGGGCAGGATCTGAGCGGCCCCGCGTCCGTGACATCCCCCGCGATCGCGACCGCTCAGTTGCAGGCGGCCATCACCGACATCAACGCCGCCTTGCGCGGCGCACTCACACTGCAGCTCGCCACCGAGGCGACACGGACCGACCTCTGTGGTCGCGACGCAGCGAAGGCGATGGTGGTCGGCTGGGGCGCATTCACCGGGCAGAGCGAGGATGGACTCGCGATCACCTCGTACCAGTCGCAGCCGGTCCTGACGCCGGCCCCGATCACGCTGTCGCGGATCTTCATCCGCAGCGACCACGACCTCGGATGCACGGGCGTCGATCCGTACCGAGACCTGCGCCACTTCATGCTGCACGAGTTGCTGCACGGACTGGGGCTCGGGCACACGACCGTAGGGGGCGCGATCATGGAGCCCGTCTCCACGCTCTGTCAGATGTCTTCGAAGTTGCAGCCGGACGACATCGCCGCGCTGAATGCGCTCTACCCACCACCGCCCGGCCCCTCGACGAATGACCCCGCCACCGCGGGCGGTGGGTCCGGCGTCTTCGCGGCCGTCCCGGCGTTCAGTACCGGAGGACAGGCGCAGGTGGTGTTCCTCGGCGGCAGCATCGCTCAGCTGGAGACCGCAGCGAGGAACGCCGGCGCCAGGGGGATCTGGGCGCAGCAATCGAACGGGACGTTCCAGCTGGACGTGATCGGTGGCCCGACGTTCGTGAACGACTCGTTCCGTCTGGGCTTCGCCAGCGGATTCGCCGGCGTCACCGCCGTGACGCTGACCCGGTAGGGCCAGCGTCGCAGCGGTAGGCGAGCGAGCGGCGCCGCGCTACGCCTTCGCGATCTCCTCGAGGACGGCCTTCACCTCGGCGGCGTGCCCCTCCGCCGTCACCGGCGCCCACACCTTCGCGAGTTTGCCGTCCGGTCCGATGAGGAACGTGGAGCGGATGAGCCCCATCTGCTCCTGCCCGTCCACCACCCGCGGCCCCCACGCGCCGTAGGCGTCCGTCACCGCGCGGTCCGTGTCCGCAAGCAGCGTGAACGGGAGCTCGTGATGCTCCGCGAAGCTCTTGTGCGACTCCTCGTCGTCGCGAGAGACGCCGATCACGACCGCATCGAGCGCCTGCAGCGCCGAGTGCTCATCGCGGAACTCACACGCCTCGATCGTGCAGCCGCGCGTCTCATCCTTCGGGTAGAAGTACAGGACCACGTTCTTGCCGCGGTAGTCCTGCAATCGGTGTGCCTTGCCGTTCTGGTCCGGGAGCTCGAACTCCGGTGCGTCCTGACCAGCCGTCAACGATGTTGCCATACGTCCCACTTCCCTCTTCGCCCCACATGGGCGGCGGTAGTGTACGCCTGCAGCCGCACCCTCATGTCCCACCTGCGGCACCCACGGGTGCCTGCGTTGTCGGTTGTCGTGGCGCGCTGATAGGATTTTCTCGTCATCAAACCGGGCGGGGGCACGGCGCAGGGATAGTCATGCTCGCTCGCGTTGCCCCGATGCCTCATCTCATCGCCCGCCGTAGTTTCCGGTTGCTCGCTCTGGCATTGACCGGTGCGGCCCTCGCCGCCTGTGGCGGCGGTAGCGACGTCCGGGTGACCACCGCCGTCCCGACCGCAGCTGCCTCGTCCACTCCGACGCCCGCGCCCACGCCCGTCCCCCTGCCGAAGCCATCCGACGTGGCACTGCCGCAGGGGATCGACAACACCACGGGGGGGGCACTTACCCAGGCGCACACGCCGTTCCCGGCCCCGCCGCCGAAGGACATGAGCTCCGTGAAGGCGAGCGAGAGCGGGATCATGAAGATCACGTCGCCGAAGCTCGGCCTCGACAACTACATCGAAGACGTCGGCATCACGAACGGCGAGATGGACACCCCAAACGACGCGGTCTACGCGGTCGGCTGGTACAAGACCTACGACCGTCCCGGGGCCAAAGGGAACGTCATGCTCTCCGCCCACGAGACCTGGAATCACCAGCAAGGGCCGTTCTACAAGCTCTACGGTGCCGCCATCGGGGACGACGTGACTCTCAACCTCGCGGGGGGGAAGCAGTACCGCTACAAGGTGATCAGCAACCAGCGGTTCGACGTGAAGACGATCCCGATGGCGGAGATCATCTGGCCTTCACGGCGTCCGGCGAACGCAGAGTGGATCACCCTGCTGACCTGCGGCGGAAGGATCGTCTACGACGCGAGCGGCTTCGGTGAGTACCTCGACCGCGACGTCATCATCGCCCAGCGGGTCGACTGAGCCCGGGGGCGGTTGGCCCCCACGCGAACGCAGCCGGCCGGGCGGCCTCCCCTGCGTCAGGCACCGCTTGCCAAGGCGACCGCCGTCGCCCCAGTAATTGATATGGATACTTCGCCAATTCCTGGCAACGGGAATGGCGCGCCTCAAAACGGTGCAATCTATTGATAAAGCGGTTACACTTCTTGGTAGTTTACGCAGGAGGATGACCGATGAGACGACGGATTACCAGCGTGGTCGCCCTCCTGCTCCTGAGCGCCGCCCTCCTCCAGTCGCATCCCGTACAGGCCGCGGGCAACATTAACGGCGTCCTGCCCTCTAACGGCCCCGCCGCCGGCGGAAATGCGATCACCATCCTCGGTACGGGGTTTGGCGCGGGTAGCACGGTCTTCTTTGGCGGCGTTCCCTCCCCGTCCGTGACGTACCTCGACACCACGATCCTCAACGCTCTGGTTCCAGCGGGAAACGGCACCGTCATGGTGACGGTCGTGAACTCCGACGGCTCGACGAGCCAGGGTTACCCGTACACCTACAACGGCACATCCTCGACCGGTGCAACCGCGCCGACGATCTCGTCGATCACGCCGAACGTGGCATCGACCACCGGCCTGACTCCCGTGACGATCTACGGCACCGGGTTCAGCGCGCCGGTCACGGTCACATTCGGCGGTGCATCCGCCATCGTCGCCAATGTCATCAGCACCACGCAGATCGCGGCAACCGCCCCCGCGGGGTCCGCGGGGGCGGCGCCGGTGGTCGTCACCTCCGGCGGCCAGTCGGTAGCCTTCAGCGGCTTCTCGTACGGGACAGCCACGTCGACGACGTCGTCGGGGTCGAGCAGCATCTCCTCGGTCAGCCCCAACTCCGTGCCGGCCGGCGGCGGTATCACCGTTCAGATCAACGGCGCCGGTTTCGCCCCAGGCGCAACGGTCTCGTTCGGTGGCTACTTCGCGAACAACCCGATCGTGTATAGCTCCGGCCTCATCAGCGTCATCGCCCCGGCTGGCCCGAGCGGCAGTGTCCCGGTGGTGGTGACGAACCCAAGCGGCGAGGCGGCGGTCTACCAGAACTTCCTCTACGGTGCCGGCTCCACGACCACGACGGTCACAACCACCCCCGGCCAGCCGAGTGTCCAGTCGATCTCGCCGAACACCGGCTCCTCCGCTGGTGGCACACCGATCACGATCACCGGTGCCGGCTTCTCGCAGCCCGCCACGGTGACCTTCGGGAATGTCCCCGCAACGAACGTAACCGTGGTGAACTCGTCGACCATCACCGCGACGACGCCGCCGAACGCGGTTGGTGCGGTCACAGTCCTCGTGAGTGGCACGGGCAGCCAGGTGGGCGGCCTCGTCTCCGGCTTCACCTACCAGGTCGCGGTGCCGCTCGTCTCAAGCATCACCCCCGCCGCCGGACTGCCGCAGGGCGGGACGCCACTCACCATCACCGGCTCCGGGTTCGTGCCCGGCGCCACGGTGACGGTCGGCGGACTCACCGCAACCGGTACCACGGTGGTGAGCCCCACGCAGATCTCGACCACCACGCCGCCCGGCCCGGCGGGGTCAGCGATCGTGCTGGTCATCAACCCGGGTGGCGCGATCAGCGGCCTCGCGAACGCATACTCCTACTCGACGACGGCCGCGGTCGCTCCCTCGCTCTCCGTGACCTCGGTCACCCCGGCAACTGGCCCGACGACCGGCGGCACCACGGTCAGCATCGCCGGGACCGGCTTCCTGCCCGGCGCGACCGTCACCATCGGTGGCACGATCGCGACCGCGAGCGTGACCAACGCAACGCAGATCGTGGCCACTACACCCCCGACGGCAACCAACGGCCCCGTCGCCGTCACGGTCTCGAACCCTGGCAGCGGCAGCGCGACGCTGCAGAGCGGCTTCTCATACACAGGCGGGAGCGCGAGCGCCCCGAGCAGCGCACCCTCCACGAGCGGCCCGCTGGTGCCGACGGGTGGCTCCGGACTGTTCGTCTTCAAGGGCGGCTCGAACGCCGACCTCGTGGCGGCGTCCGGGTGCAACGCATCGACGGCCGTGTTCTGGGTCACCGACTCCAAGGGCGCGTGGATCGGCTACCTGCCCTCGGTACCGGTCGCGATTGTGAACGCCGCCTGGAACTCGCTCTTCCCGAACGGCATCCCCGCGAACACCGCGATCTTCGCTCGCTGCAGCTAGCGCCCGACCACCTCGACACAACGAAATCGCCCGGCGCTGCCGGGCGATTTCGTGTTCTGGACGGCGATCCGAGACGGCGTGACTGCCGCGCGAGCCGCCTACGAATTGCCGAGGTTGATGATGTGAATGCCGCACTCGCGCTTGGTGGCCTCTTCCCACCACCAGCGCCCCTCGCGCTCGTGCTCGCCGGGGTTCGTCGCGCGCGTGCATGGCTCGCAACCGATCGAGCGGAAGCCGATGTCGTGCAGCGGGTTGTACGGCACATCGTGCTCACGGATGTACTGCCAGACCTTGCCAGACGACCAGTTGGCAAGCGGGTTGAACTTCACGAGGTCGCGCTGCGGCGTGGAGAAGGCAGTGTCGACCTGCACGGCAGGGATCTCCGCGCGCGTGCCGGGTGACTGATCCTTGCGCTGTCCGGTGACGTAGGCCCGCAGCCCGGAGAGCGCGCGCGTCAGCGGCTCAACCTTGCGGATCGCGCAGCACTCCTGGTGGCCATCCTCGTAGAACGAGAAGTACCCCTTCGCCCGCACGAGGTTCTGCACGGCCTCCGGCTGAGGGAAGTATGCCTCGATCTCGATGTCGTACTTCTCGCGCACGGTGTCGAGGAACTTGTAGGTCTGCGGGTGCAGCCGCGCCGTGTCCAGGGTGAAGACGCGGAACGGCAACTGGTTCCGCCACGCCATGTCGATGAGGACCACGTCCTCCGCCCCGCTGAAGGAGATCGCGAGGTCGCTCGGGAACTCCTGCTGCGCCCGCTTGATGATGTCGGCAGGGTGCAGGTTCTCGAGCTCGGCCGAAAGCGCCTCGAGGTTCTGGACGTCGAGTACCACGGTGGTCTCCGATCCGGGCGGTCGTGCGATGCAGGCATGTAGGTTACCGCTCCCCTGAAGGGGCCGATATCTGCTCAGTTATTATGTCCTTTGACACCACCGCCTTGCTGGTCGAGCCCGCAGCGGCTGGGGTATCGTCGGGGCATCCAACAAGATCAGGCGCGTTCGCGTCGAGTGGAGGCTGAGATGGCGGAGGGTCCGCTCTCTGGTATCCGTGTGTTCGATCTCACCCTGGCCATGGTGGGGCCCTGGGCGAGCATGCAACTGGGCGCGATGGGCGCCGACGTGATTCACATCGAACAGCCCGACCAGCGCCCCGGCGCGTTCATGGTCCCGCCGACGATCAACGGCACGTCCATCGGCTACATCTCGTGGAACATGAACAAGCGCGGTATGACCATCGACCTCAAGTCGCCCGAGGGTCGCGCGAATGCGTACGAGCTGCTGAAAACATGCGACGTGTTCCTCATGAACATGCGCCCGGATGTCGCCGCCCGTCTCGGCGTCGACTACGAGACGGTCGCTCAGATCAACCCGCGCATCGTCTACTGCACCGTCACCGGCTGGGGCCAGACCGGCCCGATGCGCGAACTCCCCGGCGCCGATGGCCAGGTGCAGTACTTCACCGGCGGCTCCGACGCCAACGGCGCTGAGGGCGAAAGCGGCGAGATCTACCGCCACTCGACCCAGTTCGACTCGACCACCGGCAACTACGCCTGCATGTCGATTCTCATGGCGCTCGTCGGACGCAAGAAGACCGGTAAGGGCCAGCGCATCGACATCTCGATGCTGAAGGCGACGACGGCGATGCAGACGCCGCGCATCGCCGAGTACCTGATGAGCAAGCAGAGCCCCACGCGCCTCGGCAACAAGGCGCAGTCCACCGCGCCGGATCGCGCCTTCCCGACGGCCGACCGCCGCGAACTCGGCGTCTCCGCGACGAGCGAAGAGGAATGGCAGGCGCTCTGCAAGGCGATCGGCCACCTCGAGTTCCTCGAGGATCCACGCTTCGCCACGAACACCGACCGCGTCGACCACCGCGACGAGCTGTACGCGGCGCTCGACCCGATCTTCGCCTCGATGCCCCTCGACTACTGGGTGCTCGAGTTGAACAAGGTCGGGGTGCCGAACGGCCGCGCGATGCGCTGGGACGAGATCCGGCACAACGATCAGGTGCTGGAGAACAACTACATCGGCCCGGTCGAGACGAAGGACTGGGGCAAGGTGTGGACGAGCATGGGCCCGTGGCACTTCTCCAACACGCCCACGCGCTGGTTCCGCACGCCCGCCATTGGTGAGCACAACGACGAGATCCTCGAGGAGATCGAGGCGCACCGCGCCGGTCAGTCCTCGCAGCCGGCCGGACGGGGGCAGTAGATGGCAGGACCACTCGAAGGATTCCGTGTCATCGAGCTCGCGGAGGGCGTGGCGGGCCCGTACTGCGGCTCCGCGCTCGGTGACGCCGGTGCGGACGTCATCAAGATCGAGAAGCCGGCCGGCGATCGTGCCCGCGGCTGGGGCTCGCGCGCGAAGGGCGACCTCGGCGCGGTGTTCCAGAGCATCAACCGCAGCACGCGCAGCATCGCCCTCGACCCCGACTCGGCCGAGGGTGCGGCGATCGTGAAGAAGCTCATCGCCGGCGCGGACGTGGTGGTCGCGGACGCGGGCTTCACGAAGCATCCCGACCTGCAGCCGGAAGCGCTCCTGGCCGCGCAGCCGAAGCTGATCTACGTGAACCTCACCGAGTTCGGCGAGGAAGGCCCGCAGGCCAACCTCCCGCCGTACGGGGAGCTGGTGGCGCAGCTCGCGTCCGAGGCGACCACCTCGCTCGGCAACATCGGCGAGGCCACCGTGCGCCTCGGCAACGACAACGCGAGCATGTACGCGGGCATCTTCGCCACGCAGGCGATCTGCGCCGCGCTGTTCGCCGTCGACCAGCAGGGCGGCCAGAAGATCGACGTGTCGCTCTTCGGCGCCATGCTCTTCATGCGCTCCACGCTGTGGGTCGCGCTGTCGAACCCGGACTTCTGGTGGGGCTTCCACCTCGACTCCTACGTGAAGCCGCCCGAGTACGGCTACATGTGCAGCGACGGCGCGATCATGCTGTCGCTGAACGGCGTCACGCAGGAGCAGCGCGACGCGATCTACAAGGAATTCGACATGGAGTGGGTCCGCGACGACCCCATGTTCAAGATGTTCAACGAGGACACGGCCGGTGTCGGCCGCTACGCGCACGTCGTCCGTCCGCTCTGGGACAAGGGTCTGTCGAAGTTCCCGATGGATCACGTCATCACGAAGATGCGTGAGCTCGGCGGTCAGGCGTGGCCGAAGAACACCTACGAAATGATGGTGAACTCCGACCAGGTGAAGTTCATCAAGATGGTGCAGCCGGTCGAGACGCCCGAGGGACCGCTCGACCAGATGGTCCCGCCGTGGGAGTTCGCTGACACGCCAGCGGAGATCCAGCGCCCCGCGCCGCGCCTCGGTGAACACGCCGCGGACGTCCTGACCGAGGCCGGCTTCACAGCCGCCGAGGTCGCGGCCTTCAAGAGCCGAGGCGTCCTCGCGAACACGTAACCGCGCACCCGCGCAGGAACGGAAATGGGGGCCGATGGCCCCCATTTCTTTGCTGCGTTCTCACGACCCTCAATGCGGTAGAACATGGGGTGAGGGGCCGCGACCCTACCCCAGACGGACCGCTACCGCTGCGCGATCCGGATGGGGGAGCACCCCCGCATCTCCTCCCCCTTGACGGGGGCGGGAGGTCCGGAAGCTAGCGCACGATCGAGATCAGCACGCTCAGCGTCACCATGCAGAGCAGCGTCGAGGTCACGACGACCCGCGTCACGAACGTCGGCTCCGCCTTGAACTCCGTCGCGACGATGGTCGCGATGACGGCCGTCGGCATCGCCGAGAGGACAACGAGCGTCGCGCGCGTCACCCCGTCGAGGCCGAGCGCGGTGGCGGCGAACCACGCGATCACGGGCGCGATCGTCAGCCGCCCGACGTTCACCGCGACCGTGTCGACCACATGGTCGCGGCCCCCGGCATCGCGCAGCTGCAGCCCGAGCACCACAAGCATCACCGGAACCGCTGCGACCTGCAGCGAGTTGATCGGACTGTCGATCGCCGTCGGCAGGTGGATCTTGAGGACATTCACAGCGATGCCGGCAAGCGCCGCATAGAGCGCGGGGTAGCGGAACGGCACGCGCCAGATCTGGCCCCAGTTCACGCCCCCCGCCGTCGAGGCGACCACGAGCCCGGCGGAGTTCGCCATGAGCGAACCGGCGACGAAGTTCATGACCGCCACCTGCAGCCCCGGCTGCCCGAACGCCAGCAGCGCGACGGGGAGCCCCATGTTCCCCACGTTCGGCGTGGTTGCCCCCAGGGCGAACGCGGCGCGCATCGGCGCAGGATGGCGCATCACCAGCGACCACGCCGTGGAGGCCGCATACATCGCGACGTAGCTCGCGAGCATGACGAGGACGATCTTGACCGACACGTCCGCCGAAACGCTGGTGGTCGCCAGCGAATGGAAGACCAGTGCTGGGCTGAAGAGGTAGAACGCCAGCGCGGAGACGGGCGGAACCGGCACGTTTCGCCAGCGCCCCACCAGGCCGCCCACGACGGCCACCAGCGCCACCGGCAGCACGACCTCGAGAAAGACCTTCAGCATCGCGGACCCCATCTACCGCGGACGCGAGGCTCCTCGCGCGGGCGGGGATACGGCGAGGGCGCCCACCGGGAGCGCCCTCACGTGTGTGGCCTGTAGTGTCGCGCCCGCCCCGGTCAGAGGCGAGCGCCGGACGGTTAGGCGAGGTACTTCTCGAAGAAGTCGAACACCTTGTTCCAACCGTCGACCGACTGCTCCTGCCGATACATCGCGCGGTCGTAGTAGAAGAAGCCGTGGCCCGCGCCGTCGTAGCGCGTGAACTCGTACGTCTTCCCGTTGGCCTTCAGGGCCTCCTCGAGTGCATTCACTGCCTCCGGCGTCGGGTTCTGGTCGTCGTTCCCGAAGAGGCCCAGCAGCGGCGCCTTCAGCTTCGAGGTCTGCTCCACCAGGTTCTTGGGCTGGTTCGGCGTCAGCTCTTCCGGCTTCCGCACCACGCCGCCGCCCCAGAGGTCCACGGCAGCATCCACCTCGTCCGGGATCTCGGTCGCGACGAGGAACGTGTGACGCCCGCCGGAGCAGGTGCCGATCACGCCGATCTTGCCGTTGTGACCCTGGATGCTGCGGATGTGGTTGATCGCACCCTGCATGTCGCCGACGACCTGCGTGTCAGCGATACCGCCC
>CAIXBH010000049.1 GCA_903917615.1 uncultured Chloroflexota bacterium
ACGACCGCCGCCTGCTCCGCAGCACGCTCGCGTGCTTGGCGCTTCTGCTCGCGGCGAACGGTCGCGGAGATCGGCATTGCGCGCGACCGGAGGACGATCCGTCCGTCCTCCTCGTATGCAGCTCCGTGCCGCAGCCACTTGGAGACGAGAGACACGCCCATCCATCCGAAGCGCAGACGCACCTCGCGCCGGGCGATCGGCTCTGGGCCTAGGATGGCGGCGCGCAACTCTCGCTCAACGGGGCCCATCGTTCAGTGGGATCCCTTCGGCTTCCGGTGCTGCGCAGCGCTCTTGCACGAGGCGAAGTGGCTCCGGTACATGTTGCCGTCGGGAGTGCGCTCCTTCACCACCCGCACGCGAACCTCAGCACCGACAGTGGAGAGTTCGAGGTTGCCGTCGGGCCATGCCAGTGGCTGCGCGTCGATGGGCATTTTCTTGCCGTGCTCGGTGACCACCCACACGATGCTGGCGCCGCACGAGCGACACGATCCGGTTCCGTTCATTGGACCCTCTACCGCGACTTGCGCGGATGGCGCCGCGCCGCTGCGATCTCGGCGCGCCTTTCCTCGATCTCCTCCGAGGAGATCCCATAGTTGTAGACGCGGCGAACCATCGTGCTGATCGGGATGCCGTGGGGCGGCAACGCCGCCTCGCGGTAGCTCCCCGCCTCGGCGAGGACCGTGAGGATGTAGTCGCGGTCGCGCGCCTGCGCCTCGTAGCGGTCGGTGCAGGACGCGCGCGGCCCGGGCACGTTTGCCTCGACCGCGAGACTGGCCGCGAGGTCGAGCAGCCCGTGCTCCTTCACGATGCGGGCGATCGACTGGCGGGGACGCTGCATCGCAGTCGCGATCGCGCTCATGTTCCCGGAGTGCTTCCGAATCAGGCTGGCAAGTTGTCGAGTGGTCATGTTCACTTCGCTACACCGCTTCGACCGCCACCGCAAGGAGGAACGTCGGCGCCAGGTGGCCGGTGCGGATGGCGGCAAGGATCGCGTGTTGCGTCATGGCGACGAACAGTTCCTCGTTGATAGTCGGCTGGCGATGCTCGGTCACGTGGCGGTGGTGCGGGCGGCAGAGCGGCATCGTCTCGAAGTCCGAACCTCCGCGCGACCGGGGCGGGTAGTGATGCGCTTCGCTCTGTGGCTGCGCGAGCAGGAGTTGCTCGAGGAAGGGCTTCCCTCCGAGGCACACCGCGCAGGGCATCATCCGGACAGTCGCGAGCCATGACGGGGAGACGACTCGGCGCCCCTTGACGATCGGCGCGCGCTGCACGTCGAGGCGCTTCGGCGCACCCTTACCGCGGTGCGCGGGCACCAGGCGCCCGATGTGCTCGCCGTCGAGCACGACGTCTCCTGCTGCTGCGATCTCCAGCGTTCCTGCCGCTGCGATGATCATCGCGATATCTGCTCCATCAGGAGCACAGAGCTTGCGCATGCCGGCCGCGAACTCGTCCTTCGCCTTGCGGCGCCTGGCGCGCTCCGGGTCACACGCCCTGCTGCGTGGGATGGGCTTCCGCATGATTAGAACTCCGGAAGGTCGAGCGGCGTCTGGCCGGGATCGGTCGCCTCGCCCTCCTCGATCACCGCGGTCAGGGGCTCGCCCGAGGCGACGATCTCGAAGATGAGCTGCACGTCGTGCTGCTTGGCGAAGGCGTCGATCTCCGCGAGGCTGTCGGAGTCCAGGAGTGACGCGTCGCGCTCTGCCACCAGGCGGTACCCGAGCGCCGCTGCGATCGCCACGTTGAGTCGGATCCTGCTGGCGCTGTTGAGCGCGGCCGTTCCGACCGGCCCGTGCGCCCCGTCGTCGAACGTCACACTGTCGCCGGCGATCGCGAGCCCCGTGATCGGCAGTTTGGCGTCGGACTGCTTCGCCTTCACCTCCGCGTCGATGCCCTCCAGCCGCTTCGTCTGCTTCGCCGCGACCATTCGCGCGTGGGTGAGTTCCACCTCCTTCGCCAGCTTGGCAGTGGTCGCCCGCGCGTGCTCCTCCTGCGCGCGCCGCCTCGCCTGCACCCGCGAGTTGTGCTCCTTG
>CAIXBH010000050.1 GCA_903917615.1 uncultured Chloroflexota bacterium
GCCGTCGCGCCGATCAGCACCGCGCGATTCCCGAGGCGTACGAGGTGCAGCGAGCGGTTCGGCCCGAGCGTCCGCGTCTCAACGATCTGCAGCGCGCGGACGCGACCACCACCCTCGCCAGCCATGCGGCGCACGTACCAGCGCATCGCCATGACAGAACCCCAGATGATCGCCAGCACCAGGCCAATGCGGAATGTGAGGCTGATCCAGTCCCACGCGCCGTATCCGGCGACGCCGGTCACCGTGTGCTCGGTACCCGTCGCGACCTGTGCCGATGCACCGGCCACGACGAGCAACGCAGCAGCCACGCCACCGCTCGCAGCCACCACGCGGGCGACACCGTGAGGCGTCAGGCTCATCTCACTCCCCCATCGCGCGAGCGCGGCGGCGCGGCGACACGATCTCGGTCACGCGCACGCCGAAGTTCTCGTCGACCACCACCACCTCGCCCCGCGCGATGAGCTGGTCGTTCACGAGGATGTCCACGGGCTCCCCTGCGAGCTTGTCGAGTTCGACGACAGAGCCAGGGCCAAGGCCGAGCACGTCTTCGACGGTCATGGAGCTGCGGCCCAGCTCGACCGTGACGCGCATGGAGACGTCCATGATCAGGTCGAGCGAGCGCCCACTCGTCTGCGGCCGCGACTCCGGCAGCGACGGGAAGCGCACCGGATGCACGTCCACGTCGTCTCCGGTCGGCATTCCAAAGGCTGTGCCTCGCGGACGCGCGGGCTCGTCAGCGCCGAAGCCACCCGCGTCCTCGCCACCTCGCCCACCCACGCCCGCGCCCACCTGGGCGCGCGGACGCAGCGGGGTCGGCTCGGCTGCCTCGGGCTCCTCGACTGCGGCGGGCGCGATGCGCTGGATCAGGGCCTGCAGCAGGGGCTCCGGCAGCACCAGCGCTACCGCGACGACGCTGCCGTCCGTCCGCGCGAGCGCGAGTTGGATGCGCACCGCCGGGGCGCCCCGCGCGATGTCCGCGAGGATGCCCATCGTGTATTCGATCTGGCCGACGCGGAGCTCCGACAGCGTTGCCTCGATCCCCTGCAGGGGACCGGCGAACAGCGTGAGGCTCACGAGGTCGAGCAACTGCCGCATCGCGGCCGCGACCGTCTCGTTCTGCGTCGCGGCAAGCGCCGCGTCCGCCGCAAGCGCAGCCGGGTCAAGGTCGACCGAGAGCACCGCGCCGAGGTCGGCCAGCGGGACGAGGATGACGGCGAGCTGGGACTCGTTCGCCGAGAAGGCGACGCGGATCTCGAAGCCCATGTGGTCGAGCGCGCCGTACTCGCGCTCGATCGCCGCGTAGTCCGTCACGGACAACGTGGCGTCCACGATCACCGTGCGCTGCCCGGCCACGCTGTCGATACCGACCGTGAGCACCTCGGCAGCCTTCGCTGCGAGGTCGGTCAGCGCCGCGGCACCGTCAGCGCCGACGAGCTGCAGCACCTCCGGTGCCACGTTCACCGTCGCGCCGCCATCACCGCCCGCCGCCGGCGCATCGAAAAGCGCATCAATGTCGTCCTGCGACAGTTCGCCTGACGTAGGGGGCTGCTCGTCAGCCATGGCTGATCTCCTGACGGTGCACGCGTTGCGGCATGCGGCTACTCACCGGTTTCATTGCGTTCCGCGGTTGCCGGCGTCGCCAGCAGCGGCTCCATCAGGTCACCCGCATGCAGGACCGAGCGGTCGGTAAAGCCCAACTGCTCCTCCTGCACCACCTCTGCGATCTGCAGCGCGACGTGGCTGCCGGCGATCCCGGGCAGCCCACGGAACCGCGTCCGCCCGCCGATCAGGACATCGAGCGGTCGTCCGACCCGGGCATCGAGGACGAAGGTGTCGCCCTCCTGCATGTCGACGATCGTGCGCGCCGGGACATCGACGCCGCCGAGGCGTACATCGAGCTCGAGGGACGATCGGCCGATCAGGGATGCCATGACGCGGCGCTCTGCGTCCGTGATGCGCACGCGCGGGCCGGAGGTGATCCAGACCTGTGCGGAGAGGTGCGACGCGATCGGCTCGAGGACGGTGTAGGGGATACAGATCGACATCGCACCCAGGTGGTTCCCGACGTTCACCTCGAAGAAGACCGTGAGCACGACCTCGGTCGGCGCCGCCACCTGAATGAGGCTGACGTCCTGGCCGAGGTCCTGCAGTTCGGGGTCGACCGGTTGGACCGCTGACCACATCTCCTGCAGCGCGTGGGTGATCGCGCGTGAGAAGGAGCGCAGAAGTCCGAGCTCCACCTCGCCCAGTTCGCGGCCGCGGTCGATGAGGACGCCGGTGCCGCCGAGGAGCCGGTCGATGACCTCGCTCGCCACGTCCATGTTGAACTCGATCACGATGTTGCCGGAGAGCGGCCGCATCGACAGGACGTAGCAGATCGTCTGGTTGGGAACCTGCGTCTGCCACTCCTCGTACAGTCCCTGGTCGATGCTGGACAGCCGGACGCCCACCAGCGTGCGCAGGCGCGAGGAGAACGACGCGCCGATGAGCCGCGCGAATTGCTCGTGCATCGACTGGAGCGTCGCCCACTGCTCCTTGGAGAACTTGTCGGGACGGCGGAAGTCGTAGGGCTTGATGGCGCGCGCGAAGTCGTTGTCGTGGGCGCCCGCACCGGCGCTACCCGCCTGGGCGGCTTCCTCCTGCCCGGCCCCACCCGGGATCTGGTTGAGGAGGGCGTCGATTTCCCACTGTGACAGCGCGCGGTTCTCGGCCATGAGCGTCGCGTTCCCGTCGTCCTACTGCAGCAATCGCTACTGGGTGATGAAGTTCGTGAACAGGACGCGCGTCACCTTCGGCTCTTTGATGAGCTTCTCGACGGCTTCTTTGATCTCCGCCTTCAGCGCCTCTTTGCCCTGGGGCGAAGCGATATCCGTAGCCGTGTGGCGGCTGATGATCGTCGTGATCGCGTCCTCCATCAGCTGGCGACCGGTGCCGATGTGCTGCGCGAAGTCTTCGAGCAGCTTCGCTTCCTCAGTCGCGCACGGGCTCGCGGCCGCGCCTTCCGCCGGGCCAACCGCACGATCGTCTGCAGCAACTGCGCCCGGCTTCGAGGAGACCAGTGCCTGCGACAGCCGACCTGCAGGGAGCACGGCGGCGCACGTCTTCGCGAACTTGCCCCAGGCTGCCTCGGACGTCTCGAACTCGATGACGGTCTGCACCTTGAGGTACACCGGCGTGCCGGTGCCCTGGAGGTTGAAAACGCGGTCCTGCAGCGTGATGTGCGGACCGAGCTTGCCGCCGAACGCGACGGGCGTTGGCGCAGCCGCGGCCTGCGCCGCAGTCTTGTTGCCGCCCAGGACGAACACGAACACCGCGAATGCCACGGCAACGCCGACCACGACGCCGGCCACCGCGAGCAGGATTGGACGCTTCATCTATCGCACTCCCCCCAGCGGCGCGGACGGCGTGGAAACCGCCCCCGGGCCGCCGATGCTTGCCTGCGGATACAGGATCACGATGTCGGCGCGGCGGTTCAGCGCGCGCCCCTCGGGCGTGAGGTTGGTCGCAATCGGTCGGAACTCGCCGTAGCCCGCGGAGAACATCCGCGCGGGCGCGACACCGAGGTTGTCGACCAGATAGCGCAGCACCGCCGTCGCTCGCGCCGAGGACAGTTCCCAGTTCGAGGGATACCGTTCGGTCGCCAGCGGGATGTTGTCCGTGTGCCCCTCTACGCGGACCTCGTTCGGCGTCTCCTTCAGCGCGTCCGCGACGATGCTGAGGAGAGGCTTCGCGTTGTCGCGCATGTCCGCGCTCGCGGAGGGGAACAGCAGGTTGTCCGCCATGCGGATGACGATGCGATCCTGATCGCGACTCACGAGGATCTTGCCGGACAGGCCGGCCGCCTCGGTCTTCTCTTTGACCATCTGCTGGATCGCGCGCAGGTCGGCATCGACGTTCACGTGCGTCCCGGTCGCGACGATTCCCGAGCCGCCATCGAGGAGGGAGCCGCCGACGGCTCCGTCCTTCAGCGGCACGTTGAACGCCTGCGACAGTCCGCGGGACAGACGCTGCAACTTCGCCTGGTTCGCGTCCGCGGTCGCCCAGAGCAGGATGAAGAAGCCCAGGAGGAGCGTCACCAGGTCGGCGTAGGAGATAACCCAACGCTCATCGGGATGTTCCTCGGCGTGGCCCTTGCCGCGGCTCATGCGGCGGCCCGCTCAGCGCCAGGCGCTTCGCCCTCGGCGTCTTCCTTCGCGCGCTCGTGCGGGGGCAGGAACGACTGCAGCTTCTCGCGCACGATGCGCGGGTTGTCACCGGCCTGGATGGAGAGGATCCCCTCCAGGATCATCTGCCGCGTCAGCGCCTCCTCGGCCGCGATCGCCTTCAGCTTCATCGCGGTCGGCAGGAGGATGACGTTCGCCATGCCGACGCCGTAGAACGTGGCGACGAACGCGGTCGCGATGCCCTTGCCGAGCTCGGCGACGTCGCCGCCCAGGCCGCCCAGCACGTGGATCAGACCAAGGACGGCCCCGAGGACGCCCAGGGTGGGGGCGAAGCCGGAGCCTGCGGCGAAGACCTGCGCCTGTGCGGCCACTCGCTCCGCGGCACCGTCGATCTCGATCTCCATGATCGCCTTCAGCGCCTCGGGGTCCGTGCCATCGATCATCAGGGTGAGCCCCTTCTTCGCGAAGTCGTCACCCACCTGCTGCGTCTCCTCCTCGAGCGAGAGCAGACCTTCGCGTCGGGCCTTGTCAGCCATCGCGACGAGGCGTTCAGCCATCTCGGGCGGCGCAACGCCGCCGGATCCCTTCAGCACGCGGATGTAGGAGGTGGGGATGCTCATGACGAGCGACATCGGGAACGACATCGTGGTCGCGCCGAGCGTGCCGACGACGACGATCATGAAGCCGGGGATGTTGATCAGCGACCCGATGCCGCCACCCTCGATGGTGAAGCCACCGATGACGCCGAGCGCGGCGATGACGAGTCCTGCAATGGTGGTGATGCCCATCGCGCGTGCCTACTCGTTCACCACGTGCAGGGAGGGGCGAGAGACGCCCGATCCGTACACGGACTGGCGGTACTGCATGATGCGCGCGACGACTTCGTCGTCCGGCTCTGTGACCACGTACGAGTGCCCGTTGATGAGCACAATGTGCGTGTCGGGCGTGCTCTCGACGCTCTGGATGTACTCCGCGTTGATGTAGAGCTGACTGTGATCGAGCCGGGTCACGCGGATCATCGACGGGCCTTCCTCGCGCGCGGCCGGCGGATGCCAGCCCCGCGGGACGGAAGTCATTGTTCGGCCGGCGGCGATTCTTCCGTATCGGGATTTCCCCGCGTGCACCCCCGCGCGATCCCCAACGTTGCGTCAGGGATTTCTCCCGGCCGAATGCGAGCGATCACCATGAGGGTTCGGAGCCCCGCACATGCGCGCATTCGCTGACACGCGTGGAGAGGGGACGCGCCGCAGCCAACGATCGCTAGCGGGCGATCACCTCGCGCAGGGTGCGCGCAAGCTCGGCGATCGTGAACGGCTTCGCGATGAAGGCGTCCGCGCCCGCAGCGCGCGCCATGCGCTGCTGCACCTCGTCGTTGTACGCCGACATGGCGACTACCGGCAGCGCCTGGAGGCCGGGCTGCAGCCGCAGCCGCGTCACCAGCTCCAGCCCGCCCAGCCGGGGCATGCGCAGGTCCATCAGCAGTGCGTCCACGTGCTGACCGGACTCGATGCACTCCGCAGCCTCGAGGCCATCTGCGCACAGCACGGGATCGAACCCGGAGGCGCGCAGCACCATCGCGATCATCGAGCGCACGGTCTCCTCGTCCTCGGCGACGAGGACGATCGGACGGGGTGCGGCGGCGGGATCAGTCGGTGCCATCACGACAGCATGCTGCCAATTCCAGTTCTGTGCGCAACCGGGGCGATCCGCTCAGAACGCAGGACGGCGGCCTCACGGCCGCCGTTGTGCGAACGCGGTGGGCGACGGCGCTAGACCGCTTCGCTGCGCTCTTCGCCCGCGTCCCCGCCCTCGAGCCCCACGAGGCCGCGACGGATCGCGTATCGGATGAGGTCCGTGCGGTTCTTGGCGTGCAGCTTCGTCATGATGTGCGAACGGTGCGCCTCGCGCCGTCTTCACCGAGATCACCAGCTCGTCAGCGATCGCCTGGTTGGAGAGCCCCTCGGCAATGAGCTGCAGCACCTCGCGCTCTCGCGCGGTGAGCAACTCGTAGCCGGTCTTCCCTTCGGGCTGCTTCGCCTGCAGCAGGACCTCATTCACCGAGATCTCGTCGGAAACCGAGGTCGAGAAGTACGTGTTCCCGCGGTGCACCGACTGGATCGCCAGGAGCAGCTCCTCCATGTCGGAGTTCTTCACGACGTATCCGGCGGCGCCGGCGCGGAGCGACTGCAGCAGGCGCTCGTCCTCGAGGTATGCAGTGAGAATGAGGACGCGCACACCGGGCGCGCGCTTCACGATCTGGCGCGTCGCCTCGATCCCGTTCAGGCCGGGCATCACCATGTCCATGAGGACCACGTCGGGCATGAGCCGCTCGGCACCCTCGACCGCGTCGCGGCCGTTGGTCGCCTCGCCGATCACTTCCAGCCCCTCCTGCGCCTCGAGGAGCACACGCAGCGCCTGACGGAGCAGCGCGTGGTCATCGGCGATGAGGAGGCGGATGCGCTGCGCGCCCCGGATGGGGGGCCGCTGCCGGGTGATCGGAGCCATCGACGAGCGGTCGTTCATGGGGGAGCCTCTCGAAGCCTGATGAGCCTACGTGGTTATGACGCGCCGAACCAGACGCCTCGGGTTAGGAAGCGGTGAAACTTATGCGGAGCGCTGGTCGGGGTAGTAACTGCTGACCGCGGTGAGTTCGCGGTAGTCGTCGAACCGGTCGGTGCCCTCGACGGAGTTCTGATAGACCCGCTGGGCACCGCAGCGCTTGCAGTGACCGACGATGCGGTTGTTCACGGGTTCGCCGAGAAGCCAGTGGTGCACGCACGCAGGCGGGTCAGACGTGACCAGCCGCAGTTCAGGTTGACCGTCCATCAAGGGCTCCTCTAACCGACCGGATGCGCTACGAGGGGATACTAGGTACCCGCCTGCGCGCTCCCTATCAGGAGAAACCCGAGAATCAGGCTGCACACCCCCGCAAGTTGGGGGTGTCCCGACACCCGTCCGCGGGGTGCGCCGCACCGAGGCGCGGGCGAACCCTCACGGCCGAGCGATCTAGGCGTCGATGTCCGGTCCGCCCTCGAAGGTGAGCTCGACGTGCGAGTCCTCGTCGACCAGCGGCAGCAGCTCCGAGCGCAGCGCGATCACGCGCTGGCCAGCAGCCTCCGCGGCGTCGGCGGTCTCCCAGACGCCCACGCGACCAAGCCGGCGCGTCTCGGACGGCGCGGCATCGGTACGCGGGTGCATCACGTAGCCCTGGATGTATCCCGGCCGGGAGGCATATGCCTCCGCGAGGCGGCCGAGGATCTCGGCGACGCGGGCCTCCTGGCCCGGACGCGGGGTCATGTACGAAACGCGGATGTAGGCCATCGTGGCTCCCCCTTGGCGCTCACGGCGCCTGCTCGACGGTAGGCCCGCAGCATAGGTGGCAGACCGAAAGATCGGTAGTGCCGCAGGCCCCGGTCCTGACGGACACGCGAATGTCGAGGGCGCCCAGTGGGCGCCTTCGACGTTCGGTGTCTCGAGAGACGTGATGCGGCGCCCCGGAACCGGGGCGCACGAGACTAGAGGCGGAGCTTGCCGTGCGACGGCTGGCGGCGGCGCTGCTTGCCCGCAGCGAGGCGCTCCTCCTGGACGAGGTCCTCCGGGTCGCAGCGGTCGTTCTCGTGAACGTAGCCACAGGCGACACAGGTACCGAACTTCCCGTACCAGTCGTCTTCAATGATCATCAGGCCGCGGCAGCGCGGGCAGTTCTTTGGCGGGGCGCTATTCAGCATGGCCGCCCTCCTTCGAATACTTCCGGCCGTCCTGCCGGTCAGGCTGACCCAAACGCGCCGCCGAGGTTAGCTGTCGGGTTCGGGTCGAATCAGAGAGACCCGTCCTTCGAATCGAAGGATTCACCCCAGTTATTGGTTCCCCCGGTCTCCGCGAGCGGAGATTAGGCGTTGACTCGCAATTCAGCACAGCCACCACCATCACGTTCGTGAACGGTTAGTGATTGTGACAACAAGAGCATAGTGATCCGGAGAAGCCTGTCAACCGGGCTGAACCGAATCTTAACCACACTCCGTCATCATCGACAGATCAGCGAAATCGCTCAGTGACCCGGCCGGCGGGCGACCCAGACCATCTCCGTCGAGGTCTCCGTGAACGCCCCACCGGTGCAGTCGCCATACAGGGCTTCCACCTCGAACCCCGCCTGCTCGAGGAGATCCGCCATCTCGGCTCGGAAGACATAGCGCAACGTGAGCGTCGCGCGGCGCACGGATCCGCCCTCCTTCCAGCGGAGTCGGGACGTGACCACCTGGCTCCCCGACTGGACCGCGTGCTCGGCGAGCACCTCCCGCGACGCGCCGAATGGCTCCGAGCGGCGCGCGCCCTGCATCATCCGACGCTCGATCAGCCGCAGGTCCGGGCTGAACACGTTGAGAGCGAGGTGCCCTCCCGGCAGGAGCGCCCGGTAGGCGGCCGCAAGCGTCGCCTGCTGATCCTCGACGGTGAGGTCATGGAGGAAGGTGCGGAACGGAATGATGACCAGCGGCACCGTCTCCGGCACCGCGAACGTCCGCATATCCCCCTCCACGAGCCGGAGGCGGTCGGCCAGCCCCGCCTCGGCAGCTCGCCGTTGCGCGACGGCCAGCATCGCGGGGGCGAGGTCGACACCGATGACCTCGACGCCCGCGGCCGCAATGGGCAGCGCGATGCGCCCTGTCCCGACACCGAGTTCGACGACCGGCCCACCCGAGGCGAGTGCGAGCTCGCGATAGAAGTCAACGTCGCCCGGGACACCCGTCGTGGTGGCGTCGTACACCTCCGGGGCTTCGTAGTAGCTGTCCACCGGGAAGTCGTAGCACACACGCGAGAGCCGCGAAGCAGTGCGTCGCGACGGGTACACTCGTCCCGGTCGCGGAGTGTTGCGGCGCCCACCAGCAGGTTGAGGAGCACACCTATGCCGGTCGCGGACGCAGCGGCGCTCATCGACTCCACGATCGCGGCGATTGGCGGGGCTGATCCAGACGCTGCGCGTGCGGCAGATGCGCGGCAGGACCAGCTCACGAAACCCCCAGGCGCCCTCGGCGGGCTCGAGGCGCTCGCCACGCATATCGCTGGCATCACGGGGAATCCGCGACCCCGCCTCTCGCAGCGGCTGATCGTGATCGCCGCCGGCGACCACGGGGTGGCCGCACACGGCGTCTCCGCCTATCCGGCCGAGGTCACCGCCCAGATGGTGGCGAACTTCCTGGCGGGCGGCGCGGCGATCAACGTGCTCGCGGACCATGCCGGCGCACGCGTGCGGGTGGTCGATGCCGGTGTCGCCGGTGACACCCCGCTCGACGAGCGCCTCCTCCGCCTGCGCCTCGGGCCGGGCACCCGAGACATGACACGGCAGCCCGCGATGACCCGTGCCCTTGCCGGACAGGCGGTTGCGGAGGGCATCGCGCTGTTCGAGGTGGAACGGTCCGGGCTCGGCGTCGACATCGTCGCGGGCGGCGAGATGGGGATCGGCAATTCGACCTCGGCGGCCGCGATCATCGCCGCGATCACGGACGTGCCACCGCGGGCGATCACAGGGCGCGGCACCGGCATCGACGACGGCCAGTTCAACGCGAAGGTGAACGCGATCACCCAGGCGCTGTCGCTGCATGCGCTGGACGCCCGCGACGGCGCGGGCATCCTCGCGGCTGTCGGCGGCTTCGAGATCGGCGTGCTCACGGGCGTGTACCTGGCCGCCGCCGCCGCACGCGTGCCCGTCGTCCTCGATGGCGTCATCTCAACTGCCGCCGCGCTCATTGCGGACGCGCTCGCGCCGAACGTGCGCGCGTTCCTCATTGCGGCGCACCGCTCCACGGAACCCGGTCACACGGCGGCGCTCGCGCACCTTGGCCTCGAACCGATCCTCGACCTCGGCATGCGGCTGGGCGAGGGCTCCGGCGCGGCGCTCGGCATCACGGTCTGCGTCGCGGCGTGCCGCCTGCTGGACGAGATGGCGACGTTCGCGGAGGCCGGCGTCAGCGACTCCGACACCGTCGTCGAGCCGGAGGCATAGCGTGGGCGCAGGCGGACGCGTGCTGGGTGGCGCGCTCATCGCGTTCGAGTTCCTGACGCCGCTCCGGCTGCGGCGCGTGCAGTCGTACGACGACCGCACGTTCGCAGAGGCGCTCGGTTGGTACCCATTCATCGGCCTGCTGATCGGCGGCGTGCTGGTGCTCGCGGACCGCGGCCTCTCGCGGCTGCTGCCACCCGGCCCGACAGCCGCCCTGCTCGTCGCGCTCCTCGCGCTGGTGTCCGGCGGCCTGCACCTGGACGGCGTCGCGGACACGGCGGACGGCATGGCCGTGCAGGGCGATCGTGCGAAACGCCTGGGCGTGATGAGCGAGGGGAACACCGGGCCCGCCGGCGTGATGGCGCTGGTGCTCGTGCTGCTCGCCGAATGGGCCGCGCTCGCGGCGCTCCCGGGCGGCGAACGCGCCGCCGCATTGCTCATCGCACCAACGCTCGCGCGGTGGACCGTCGTGCCCGTCGGCGTGCTGTTCCTTCCGGCGCGCCCGCGCGGCCTCGGACATGCGCTCGCACAGGGAATGTGGCCCCTTGCGGCACCGCTCGCAACCGCGATCGGCGTCATCGCCGCGTTCGCGCTCTTCGGCGGGCCTGGCCTCGTGCTGGTGCTCATCGCGGGGATCGCCGCCATGCTGCTTGCCGGCGCGGCCGCGCGACTCCTCGACGGCGTGACCGGCGATGTCTTCGGCGCGTGCATCGAGGTCTCGCAGGTCGTGGTGTGGATGGCCCTCGTCGCGGCCGGGACCCACGGCTGGATCGTCCCCACCTTCGGCGCATGACGGACGCGGACTGATGGGCGAACTGCTCTTCGTCACCGGCGGCTCGCGCAGCGGCAAGAGCGCGTTCGCCGAGCGCCTCGCGGCAGACGCCCGCTCCGTCATCTACGTTGCGACGCTCGAGCCTCGCGACACGGAGATGCTTGCGCGCATCGAGCGCCACGCGGCGCGACGCCCCGCGTCATGGCACACGCTTGAGGCCCCGCACGCGCTGGCAACCGCCGTACTGACCGCGCCGCGAGGCGACTGCCTGCTCATCGATTCGCTCTCGGGCTGGGTCTCGAACCGCCTGCTCGCGCTCCAGGACGAAGCGCCGTCGACCGAGGCGATCGCCAGCCTCGAAACCGTGCTGCTGGCGGATGTCGCGGCGATCGTGGCCCGCGCCAACGACCGCGACGCACCGACGATCGTCGTGAGCGACGAGGTCGGGAGCGGTCTCGTCCCGGCGTACCCGCTCGGTCGCGCCTACCGCGACCTGCTCGGTGCGGCGAACCAGGCGGTCTCGCGCGCCGCCACGCACGCGTGGCTCATCGTTGCCGGCCGGGCGCTGCCGCTGCCCCCGCCCTAACGCCAATCGAATCGCGCACACGCGGAGCGACCCCGGTGATGCCGGGGTCGCTTCGTCATTGCCGGTGCGACGGTGAGCTCAGCTCGCCTGCAGGTCCCACGGCTGGAGCGGAGCGCTGAGCGTCATCTGCTGGCCGTTGCGCACGACCACGATCTGTACCGCCGTGCCCACGTCGACGGAGTCGATCGCGCGAGCGAGGTCCGGGAAGCTCGTCACGACCTGCCCATTGAGGGAGACGATCACGTCACCGCCCTTGCCCGGGCTCGTGGCGCCTCGCGCCGCCTGAGCACCCGCGACGATCCCCGCGCGCGCCGCCGCCGAGTTGGGCTGCACGGCCGTCACGTACACGCCGCGATCGACCGTAAGCCCGAGGTTGCTGGCCACGACCGCGTCGAGCGCCACGACGCTCACGCCGAGCTGCGGGTGCTTGATGTCCTGACCCGCGATCAGCGCGGGCATGAACCGCCGCACGGTGTTCGAGGGAATCGCGAAGCCAAGGCCGACGAAGAACCGGCCGCTCGGGTTCTCGATGGACGAGTTGATGCCGATCACCTCGCCCGCCATGTTGAAGAGCGGACCACCGGAGTTGCCGGGGTTGACCGCGGCGTCCGTCTGGAGCACGTCCCGAATCGGACGGCCCGTGAACGAGGACTGCGAGGTGCGACCGACGGCACTGATGATGCCGGAGGTGACCGTGAACGGCTGGTCGAACGGACTGCCGATCGCGAACACCGGGTCGCCGACGCGCATCAGGCTCGAGTCGCCGAGCACGGCGGGCGTCAACTTGTCCGGCGTGAACACCGCCTGAATGATCGCAAGGTCGGAGCCGGGGTCCGTGCCGAGCACCTTCGCGGTGCTGGCGGTGCCGTCCGGCAGGGTCGCCTTGAGCGTCTTCTGCCCCTCGATCACGTGGTAGTTCGTGACGATCCGCCCCTGTTTGTCGACGACGACACCGGAGCCGGAACTATCCGTCCCCTCGATGAGCACGGTCGAGGGCTTCACCCGGTCGACGAGGTCGGCAATGCCGACGCTCCCGGCCGTCGCCGCAATCGGGCGCGCGCCGGGCAGCGTGACGACGGGCGCCGCCTGCGCCGGTGCCGCCGGGTGCCCTGCCGCCGCGCGGGTCGCGACGAGGCCACCGAGGAGCATCGACATGACGACGACGACTCCCATGATGACTGGGGATACCCAGGCTCGCTGACTGGTCATGACGTTGCCTCCGAGATCGGGCGCTTCGCCCGGTACCTGTTGTTCGGACTCCATCATCACGCCCGTGCGTGATCGCCGCGTAGAAAGGAGGTGAAGCAAATGCTAACGCCGCCGGCACCCCGGCGGCCGCCGCCGAAAATGAGCGCGAGGCTCTTCTGAGTGTACCGAAGGGGTCGCCGCGCCCGCGCCTCGGCCGCGGTCGCCCTCGGTAGCGGGTTCACGGCGGGACGCGGTACGGTGCAACGGCATGGGCACACGACGACCGCGCTGGCTGCTCGCAGGGGTGATCCTGCTCCTCGCGACAGCGCTCGTCGGATGCGAGCGCATTGCCAAAGTGTTGCCCGGCGCGGACGAGGCGAAGCGCCTCTCACGCCGGACCGAGACGCCCACCAGCACGCCCGTCATCTCGCCCGCTGGGTCTGCGGCAGGCGGCGTCCAGGGCCCCGCCCTCGTCGACGCGCAACTCGCCCCTGCGATCGTGCAGGTGCTCGCCGTGGACAGCCCAACGTCGGCGCAGGCGAACCGCATCGGCTCAGGCGCGGTCGTCGATGCGCAGAACCGGCTCATCCTCACCTCGTACGCGCTCGTAGTGCCCTACAAGGCCGACGGCACGCCCGCGTACGGCACCATCGTGATCGCGACGAATCGCCGGCCGGGCGAGTCCCCTACCCCCGAGTTCGAGGCCGAGCTCGTGACCGCGGACCCGGCGACCGACATCGCGATCCTCCGCGTCACGCGTGACGTCGGACAGCCCTCACTCACGCCGGGGAAGTTCAACCTGCCCGGCGTCGTCCTCGGCGACGCGCGCGCCGCCAGCGCGGGCCTCGCACTTCGCCTGTTCGGGTTCCCCGGGGGGCCGGTCGACGGGCGCGTCCCGCCGATGTCGGCCACCAAGGCAAACGTCACGGGCGTGCGCGGCGTCGCCGGGGTGACCGGCCGCACATGGCTCAAGACGGACGCGCGCCTGCCCTTTGGCGTCGCGGGCGGCGCCGCGTTCAACCAGGCCGGGGCGCTCGTCGGCATGCTGGCGCAGGAGCGGTACCTGCCCACCGGGCAGGTCGGTCAGGTGCGCCCGCTGGACCTCGCGCTCGACGCGATCGACCGCGCGAAGAAGACGACGCCCGGCACGCGGTTCGACGCGCCGATGGTGATGACCGGCAATGTCCCCGGCACCTCGAAGCCGCTGCCGACCGACACCATGTGGATCAGCCAGCCTGCGTTCGGCGAGAACGCCATCGAGGCGTCCGGCAATCGCGACATCTTCGACTACAACACGGTGTTCGCCGCCGGGAAGCCCGCCCTCTACTACGAATACGTGACCGAGGGGGTGCCCGCGGGGACCGTCATCGAGGAACGCTGGTACCTCGATGACCTGCTGCAAGACTCGCTGTCCTCGTCGTACCGGTGGGACGGACGTGGCTTCGGCATGGCAGGCGACCGCATCGCAGTGCCCGGTGCCTCCGGCATGCCGCGTGGACGCTGGCGCCTCGAGATCTGGGCGAACGGCACGCTGCGATCGCAGGGCACGGCGCTGATCGGCGTGAGCCAGCGCGAGCCGAAGATCGCCAACCTCGGCGACGGCTCGGTGGCCGCCCCGGACGCGACTGCGGCAAAGGGTTCGGTCAAGGGCGAGACGCAGATGCTCGTCTTCTTCGACTTCACGGGCTTCGAGAACGTGCAGCGCCTCGACTGGCTCGTGTTCCACGACAACCAGGGCGTCTACACCTCGCCCGCCGTGCGCTGGTCGGGCGGCGACAGCGGCCGCTTCTGGGTCGGGTACACCCCCGGCGCGCCGCTCGGCTCCGGCAAGTGGGAGCTCGAGCTGCACGTCGATGGCCGCGTCGCGGGCGTGCGCGCCGTCACGCTGCCGTAGGCGGCGACGCGCCGCCTAGCGGATCCCACCGCCCTGGTAGAGCCCATCGACGATCCTGCCGCTCCATGCCTTCGTCGCGTCCGTGGGCCCCGGCAGCACGCCGTACCCGTTGAGCAGGTTCGCGAGGTTCTGCCACTGCTGGATCGACCCGCGGCCGATCCCATCGGCACGTGCGGCGTTCTTCAGGTCGGTATCGAGCAAATACCGCTGGTGCGCACGATCCGCGCCCGGTGCGTACTTCAGCGTGATCGTGATCGCCTCGTCCGGATGCTCCTGTGTCCACCGGACGCCACGCAGCGTGGCGCGGAGGAAGCGCTCGACGAGCTGGGGATCCTGGGCCAGCGTGTCGTTGTGCACGAGGTAGGTCAGCCCGAGCGTCGGCACGCCGAAGTCCTGCGGGTCGAACACGCGGATGTCCACGCCCGCCTTCCGGATCAGGTCTGGCTCGTTGTCCAGGAACACCGGGTACACCTCGACCTTCCGGTCGATGAACTCGCGCGGGTCGAAGCCGACGGCGACAAGCTTCACGTCGGCGCGCGTCAGGCCGGCGGTCCTGAGCAGCGCGTCGAGCTCGGCCGGCACCACGCCAGACTTGAAGCCAACCGTACGGCCCTTGAAATCCGCCGGCTTCGTGATGCCCGAGTCGGACCGCACCACGAAGCCCTGGTCGCCACGCTGCCCGAAGAGCGCGACCGCCGTCGTCGGCAGCCCGTCGTAGCTGCGCCGCAGCACCTGTGCCGCCGTCCCGGTGACGAACTGGACACGCTTGTCGAGGAGCAGCTTGAGGTGCTCGTCTGCGCCGGAGGCGTGCTGGATATCCACGTCGAGGTGCTCCGCCGCGAAGAACCCCTGTTCCTTCGCGACGTACGCCGCGACGAACGGCAGATTGGCCTGCGGTCGGAACCCCGCCATGAAGGTCACGTGCGTGGCGTCGGTAGCGGCCTTCGACGATCCGGCGCAGGACGCGAGTAGCACGATGGTGCCCACCGCGAGCGCGCAGAGCGCCAGCCGCGAGGAGAGCGAACGCGAACGAGCAGATGCGAACACGCGAACAGCCATGAGGATGCACCCCGGTGATCCGGTGCGTGCATCCGCACTATGTACGGGCGCTACACGCGAAGGTTGGTTGGGGGTGTATCCGCGCGATCCGCGCGGGCGCTACACGGCCCTGGAAGACTCGTGCCAGTCCAGCACGCGCCGCTCAAGATACGAGACCAGCGCGGTCAGCGAAACCCCCAGCGCGCCGAGGACGAACACGGCGCCGAACAGCACCGCCGTGTCGAAGTCCCCGTTCGCGATGAGGATGACCTGCCCCATCCCGGATGCACCGGACAGGAACTCGGCAACGACCGCGCCGATGAGCGACAGTGGCACGCTGATGCGCAGCGCCGCGAACACGTAGGGCAGGGACGAGGGGAGCCGCAGGCGCCAGAACACCTGCCACGTCGAGGCGTGCAGCGCATGGAAGAAGTCGAGCGCCGCGGGATCGACGCTGCGCAGGCCCACGAGCGCGTTCACCAGCATCGGGAAGAAGGTGAGCAGCGCGGCGATCAGCATCTTCGGCCACATGCCGAACCCGAACCAGATCGTGAGCAGCGGGTAGACCGCCACGATCGGCATGACCTTCAGCAGCAGCGCCGGCGGATACAGCGCACGCTCCAGCGGACGGGAATGAGCCATCACCGCCGCCAGCGCGAACGCGCTCACCGTCGCGATCACGAGTCCGCCGAGCGCCGCCTCCAGCGAGAGCGCGGCCGCACCCGCGAACCGTCCCGGCTCGGCCAGCAACGCCCGCGCGACGGCAGTCGGCGGCGGCAGGAGATAGGACTGCACGGCGAGCGCGCGGACGAGCCCCTCCCACGCGAGCAGCAGGAGCGCGAACACCATGGGTGGCACGAGCCACCCCAGCCCGCCGCGGCGCCCGCCCGCGTCGAGCGCGCCCTCGGGCAGCGCCGTGACGTCGCGCGTCCGCACGGCGCTCAGACGCCACCTCGCGCATCGCCGTGCGCGCCGGCGCGGAGCGCTGCGCGCACGCGATCGACCAGCGCCGCAAACGGCGCGGTGGACTCGATGGACTCAATGCGCGGTCGCGGGAGATCGATCGCGATCTCGTCCAACATGCGACCCGGCAGCCCGCTCATCACGACAACCCGGTCGGAGAGCATCACGGCCTCGCGGATCGCGTGGGTCACGAACAGGACCGCCGGCCGATCGCGCTCCCACAGCCGCACCAGCTCCAGTCGAATGACCTCGCGGGACAGCTCATCAAGGGCCCCGAACGGCTCGTCCATGAGCAGGAGTCGCGGGCCGTGCGCGATCGCACGGGCGAGGGCGACGCGCTGCCGCATCCCGCCAGAAAGCTCGCCGGGCCGGTGCCGTGCGAACGCGGCGATGCCCACCCGTGCGAGCAGCCCGGGCACATCAGTGGTCACGCCGGTCAGCTCCAGCGCGAGGCGGACGTTCGCCTCCACGCTGCGCCACGGCAGCAGCCCCGGGTCCTGCGAGACGAGCCCGAGCGCATGCGCCGTCTGTGCCGCCTCTGGCGTGCCACCGAACACCGCGACGCTGCCCTCCGACGGCGCCAGGAGGCCGGCGACCGCCCGCAACAGGGTCGTCTTGCCGCAACCGGAGGGCCCGACGATCGAGACGAACTCCCCGGCCTCGACGTGGAGATCCACGCCATCGAGCGCGACGACATCCCCGGCGCCCGACGCGTAGCGGTGGGCGAGGCCCCGGACGGCAACCGCCGGCGCGCTCGGGCGAGCGGCGGTGGTCATCGCGGGGAATCTCCGTTCGGGCGGCGCATCGGTGGGCTCCTCGCTCCGCCCGCCGTCTGCGGGGTGGCATTGCGGCGCGCTGGCTGCGACCATGTCGCGGCCCGGACCGCCCGCCGCTTGGCCGACGGTCAACGCATTCTATGGCCCCCACCGCGCTGGCCGCCGACGGAGAGAGAACCCATGCCGCACACCATCGCCCTGATCGGCGGGACCGGCCCGGAGGGCCGCGGACTCGCGACGCGCTTCGCCATCGCCGGTCACCGCGTCATCCTCGGCAGCCGCGACGCCGCGCGGGGCGAGGAGGCGGGGCGGGAGCTCGCGGTCTCCCTCAGCCGCACGAACGTGGACGGCGGTGGGAACGACCACGCCACAGCCGAGGCGGACATCGTGATCCTCGTCGTGCCCTACGCCGCACACCGCGCGACGCTCGAGGGCCTGAAGCCCGCGCTCGCGGGCAAGATCGTCGTCGACGCCGTCGTGCCGATGGTGTTCGACCGTGGCCCGCGCCCGGTTGAGGTGCCCGCGGGCTCGGTGGCGGAGGAGGCAGCCGAGATCCTCGGCGACATCGCGCCGGTCATCGGCGCCTTCCACAACCTCTCGGCGGAGGTCCTTCTGGACCCCGCGGCGCGCGTGGACGCGGACGTCCTCGTGACCGGCGGCGACGCCGAGGCGAAGCAGACCGTCATCGCCCTCGCGAACGAGATCGCCGGCGCCCGCGGCGTGGACGCCGGGCCGCTGCGCTTCTCGCGATTCGTCGAGGGGATTACGCTCCTGCTCGCCGGCATCAACGGTCGGTACAAGACCCACTCCGGCGTGCGTATCGCCGGCCTCGATCACTAGCAGTCACCCGCAGTGGCGCCGGCCTCGATCGCGGGGGCGGCATCGGTCAGGAGCAGCGCATGGCCCCGGAGTTCCGCGTGATCGGCGTGACCGGCATGCCAATGGTGCAGGCGGGCGATGACCTCGCGCGTCAGATCGTGGACGCCGCCAACGCACAGGGGACGGCGCTCGAGGCGAACGACGTGGTCGTGATCACGCAGCGCGTGGTCTCGAAGGCCGAGGGGCGCGTCTACCCGCTCGACGACTTCACGCCGTCGCCGTTCGCGCTCGACTACGCGACCCGCTGGGAGAAGGATCCCCGCCTGATCGAGGCGGTGCTGCGCGAGTCGAAGCGGATCATCCGCCAGGCTGGCGCGGTGCTGATCACCGAAACGCATCACGGGCTGAAGATGGCCAATGCCGGCGTCGACGGATCGAACGTCGGCGGCATGGACCTCGTCTGCCTGCTTCCCGAGGACCCGGACAAGTCCTGCCGCGACATCTGCGCCGCGATCCACGCGCTCACCGGCGTCGATGTCGCCGTCGTCATGACCGACACGTTCGGGCGCCCGTGGCGCCTCGGCCAGACGAACGTCGCGATCGGCGTCGGTGGGATGAAGCCGTTCCGCGACTACATCGGCATGGCCGATCTCGACGGCCACATCCTGCGGGTCACGCTCATCTGCGTAGCCGACGAGATCGCCGGCGCCGCCGAGATGGTGATGGGCAAGCTGGACGCCATCCCGGTCGCGATCGTCCGCGGCTACGAGTACGAGGCCGGCGAGGGCTACGCGACCGAGATCGTCCGCGAGATGCCCCTCGACCTCTTCCCGTAAGGTCGTCGCGGTCTTCGACCGGCTCATGGCGACCGCGTCTCCGCCCCCACTGCCGCGACGGATCGTCGTGCTCGGAGCCTCCGGTTCGGGGAAGTCGGTGCTCGGGGCGCGCCTCGCGCGAGCCCTCGAGGTGCCGTTCATCGAGCTCGACGCGCTGTTCTGGGAACCCGGCTGGGTCGAGTCGAGCGACGAGGTATTCGCCGCGCGGATCGCCGCCGCTACCGTCGGCGACGCCTGGGTGGTGGCGGGCAGCTATCGCCGGCTCGCCACCAACCTCATCTGGCCTCGAGCCGACCGCATCGTGTGTCTCGACCTGCCGCTGCACCTCACGCTGCGCCGCCTGATGGGCCGCATCTGGCGTCGCTGGCGCACGCAGGAGCTGCTCTGGGGCACGAACGTCGAGCGCTTCTGGCCGCAGTTCAAAGTCTGGGATCCGAAGGCCTCGCTCGTCGGCTTCTCGATCAGCACGCATCGCAGCCGACGTCAGCAGTACCTCGAGCTCGTGCAGGACCACACGTACGCCGGCCGCGTGATTCGCCTCACCACGCCCGGTGAGGTAGAGGCCTTCGCCCAGCGGATCGAGGCGGGCGCCCGCATGCGTTGACCCGAACCACGTTCGTCGATCTCAACTCTGATCGGCGCGAGGAATCCGCTCGCACCGGGCCGCGCAGGAGCGGCGCACTTCCCCGAGAGGTTTGGGGACGCGGAGCGTCCCCTTTCTCTGCGCCGTCCTCGACGCCCTCGCGTGGGCCCTCGTACGATGGGCCCATGAGCGCATCGCACGACCGAGGCGAGCACGAAGAGCCGGTGACCCCGGGCGAGCTCCTGCGTCACGCGCTGGTCGACGACCAGGACCCGCGGTTCCCGCGCTGGCTCCCCCTCCCCGGGATCCTCGTCGCGATCGCGTGGGCGGCGTTCCAGGCGACGACCGCCCTCCCGGGCGGCCTCGGCGTGTTCGCGACAACGCTGGCGTGGCCGGGCGCGGCGATCTTCGCCGTCACCACGCTCGCCGCGTGGTTTGGCTGGCAGCTCGAGATCGACTAGCGCGTCCAACGACGCGCACCGACTCGACGCAGCGGGGAGACATTCGTGCTGCACGTGATCTACGGGGAGGACGAGTTCCGCGCGACCGAGGCCGTGCAGGCACTGCGTGCCGTGCTCGACCTCGACGGATCCCTCGCGACGAACACCACCGTCCTCGCCGCCCGCGGGCTCACGCCACAGACGCTCGTCCAGCACGCGGCGGCGATGCCGTTCCTTTCGCCCGCGCGCCTCGTGATCGTCGAGGGGCTGCTCTCATCGCTCGGCGGTCGGCGCGGCGTGGTCGAGGCGTGGCAGGTCTTCCTCGACTTCCTGCCGTCGATGCCCGAGACCAACCACGTCGTGTTCCTGGAGCCGCCGCCGAAGCGCGATGACCGCACGATCGGTGTCGCACGGTCGCCACTGCTCACGACGCTGAAGGCCTACACGAACGTCACGGTCACCGAGTTCCCCGCCCTCAGGACGTGGGCGCGCGGCGGGCCGAGCGAGGTCGCGCGCTGGCTGCATGACCGCGCCGTGGAACGGCGCATCTCGATCGAACCGCGTGCACTGGAGGAACTCACGAACCTCGTCGGCGCGAACCTCCGCATGCTCGCCAGCGAGCTCGACAAGCTCGCGATGTACGCGGGCGATCGCGCGATCACGGCCGACGACGTGCGCCTCATGACGACGCAGGCACGCGAGGAGCGCATCTTCGACCTCGTGGATGCGGTCGTGGAGGGGCGTGCCGCGGACGCGCTGCGTTTCCTGCGCCGGATGCTGGAGGATGGCTCCGAGACGCCGTCGCACATCTTCTCGCTGATCGCCCGCCAGCTGCGCCAGATGGTGCGCGCGGGCGAGCTCATCGAAGCGCGCGCCTCCGCCGATGCGATCGCGAGCGCGACGGGCGCGCGCGGCTACCCGCTCGAAAAGCTGACGCGACAGGCACGCGCTGCGGGACGCGGCGCTGCGGAGGCTGCTCTGCGCTCGGTCGAACGCAGCGACCATGCCGTGAAGACCGGCAAGCTGCCGGAAGCGCTCGCGCTCGAGTTGCTCGTCGTGCACCTCGCCGAACTCGCGCCGCGGGGCGCGCGCGCGGCCGGGACACGGCGCTAACGGGCGATGGCCCGTCAGTCCGGCCGGCGGTCGACCACGACCGGGTTGTAGCAGGCCACCTCGTGACCGGCGACGCCGGTGTCGGCGGCCGTCAGCACGGGCGCATCGTCGATGCGGCACTGTGACGTCGCCTTCGGGCACCGCGCCAGGAACGGGCACTCCGGCCCGAGCGTGGCGAGGTTCGGCGGCTGCCCGCGCATCGAGGTGATCGGCCCACGCCGCTCCAGCGACGGAATGCTCTCCAGCAGCCCGAACGTGTACGGGTGCCGCGGCCGACGGAACACGGTGCGCACGTCGGCGGTCTCCACGATCGCCCCCGCGTACATCACCGCCACGCGATCCGCGAGCCGCGCCACCACACCGAAGTCGTGCGTGATCAGCAGGATCGCCGTGCC
>CAIXBH010000051.1 GCA_903917615.1 uncultured Chloroflexota bacterium
ACCGGCACGGCGACCGTCGCCGAGGCGCCACCACTCGGCGGCATGGTGTTCGTCCTGGCGGGCACGGACGACCTCCAGGCGCTGATGGCGGCGCAGCAGTTCAAGGTCGTGGCGGCGTTCGTCTTCGACACGCAGCCGCAGACCTGGCGCATCTACGTCGTCGGTGCTCCGCAGAACTCGCTGAGCACGATCAAGGCGACCGACGTCGTGGTGCTCCGCCGCTAGCCCCGAGGCAGCCGTGTCGTCGAGGCCCCTCCTCGCTCGCCCCCGCTCGCACGCAGTCGATTAGAATCCCTCGGCGGGCACACGCCGAGGGAGACTCGTGAAGCAGTACCAGTTCGTCACCACGTGGTTTCTGGAGGACACGACCGCCGAGGCGGTGTTCGACGCGCTGCTGCACACCGAGCAGTGGCCGGGCTGGTGGCATGGCGTGACCCAGGTCGGGGAACTCGTCCCGGGCGATGAGACGGGGCTCGGCAACGTGCGCCGCTACACGTTTCGCAGCCTGCTGCCGTACAGCCTGACGTTCGACATGCGCAGCACCGCCATCGAGCGCCCGAGCATCCTCGAAGGCGCCGCGTTCGGCGACCTCGTGGGCACCGGGAAGTGGACGCTCACCCCGCGCGACGGGGGTGTGGACGTTCGCTACGACTGGAACGTAGGCACGACGAAGGAATGGATGAACGTGCTCGCGCCGATCACGGGACCGGTGTTCGAGTGGAACCACGACATCATCATGCGCTGGGGCGAGGAGGGGCTGCGCTCAACGCTTGGCCTGCCGCGCCTCGAACGGCACGACGCGCAGCGCACCACGCGCCGTCGTGTCGCGCTCGCCGCGTGGATCGCCGTCGCAGCCTTCGCGACGCTCCGCAGCTGGCGCCGCCGGCCGTCGAGGTCGTAGCGGGATGTCCAAGCAGCGCGCGGAGCCTCGCCCGACACGCCCGTTGAACGAGCGTACGGAGCGCATCGACGCGCTCACAAACGGCGTGTTCGCGATCGCCGCGACGCTGCTCGTACTCGAGGTGCGCGTGCCCGAGATCGCGCCCGGCCATTCGAGTGACGACCTGTGGCGCAGCCTGCTGGCGGTCGCGCCCTCGTTCGTCGCGTTCGCGTTCTCGTTCCTGACGATCCTCGTGTACTGGCTGAATCACCACGCGCTGAGTCGCGTGATCCACCGCTACACCTACCGGCTGGTGTGGCTGAACCTGCTGCTGCTGTTCTGGATCTCGATGATCCCGTTCACGACGAAGTTCATCGCCGAGTATCCGTACGAGCCGGCGGCCGCGTTCACGTACGGCCTCGTCATGTTCCTCACCGGCGTCACCGGGCTGCTCGCTTACTGCTACGCGGCGTTCTGGTCCGACGTGATGAGCGCGAGCATTCCTCGAGCGTCGCGCGTGCGACTGCTGAAGAAGTGGATCGCGGGGCCGCTGCTCTACCTGATCGCGATGCTCGCCGCGCTCGTGAACCTGAACGTCGCGCTCGGCATCTACATTGCCGTGCCGCTGCTGTTCTTCGTCCCCACGCTCCAGGAGAGCGTCATCGAGGACCTCAGCGAAGGCGACGGCGCCCGCGAACCGGCGAGCACCGCCGAGCGCGCCTAGACCGGGATGACGCCGAGACGACCGGCGTGGAAGTCCTCGTACGCCTGCGCCAGCTCATCGCGCGTGTTCATGACGAACGGCCCGTACCACGCGACCGGCTCGCCGATCGGCTGACCGCCGAGGATGAGCAGGTCGAGGTTCGGGCTGCGGCTCTCCTGCCGCTCGTCCGCGAGCGCGGCGATCGAGGCGCCCGGACCGAACAGCACGAGTTGCCCGTCGTGCGCAGCGCGCCGCTCCGCGCCGAATGTGCCGGAGCCATTGAGGACGTACGCCATCGCGTTGAACGTCGGGTTCCACGGTAGGTGCAGGCGGCTACCGGGGTGCAGCGTCGCGTGGATCATCGTGATCGGCGTGTGCGTCGCGCCGGGGCCCTCGACGCCCGCAAGGTTGCCCGCGATCAGGCGCAGCAGCGTGCCCCCGTCCGCCGAGGTCAGCAGCTTCACCTCGCTGCTTCGCAGGTCTTGATACCGCGGCGCGATGAACTTGTCGGACGCGGGGAGGTTCACCCACAGCTGGAAGCCGTGGAACAGCCCGCCCGAAACGACGAGCGACTCCGG
>CAIXBH010000052.1 GCA_903917615.1 uncultured Chloroflexota bacterium
CCGTGGCGCTGGTCTTCCAGTGGCCGGGCGAGCGCGAGACCGCCGCCGTCCGGGCGCTTGCCGAGGGGATCCGGCAGGCGTTGCCGCGGACGGTCGAGCGGGCGCTGCCCCTCGTGGTGATGGCGGACGCCACCATCGGGCCCGTGGTCGGCCGCGTCCTGAAGGAGGACCTCGGCATCCCCGGCGAGGTCATGTCGCTCGAAGGCGTCTTCGCGCACGAGTTCGACTTCCTCGACATCGCGCCGCTGATCCACCCGACCGAGGTCGTGCCGATCACCATCAAGTCGCTGCTGTTCGCGGGCGGGCTCGACCGGCGGAGCGTGAAACAGGCGCTGTACGATGCGGCCATGTCGCTGCCTCGACCGGCGAGCGCGGGGGACTAATGCCGCTCTACGACTTTCGTTGCCCGAAGTGTGGCCAGGTCTACGAGGTCATGCGGCCGGCGAGCCGGATGGCCGAGCCGCTCCTCTGTGCGAACGACCTGACGCCCTGTGAGCGGGCGCTGACCGTGCCAAGCTTCGTCACGAAGGGCAGTTCACCCTTCGGCACGCCGCCCGAGAGCGCTGCCGGCTCTGACTGGAGCCATTTCGGCCATTCGCATGCCCCGGGCGAGGGCGGACACGCGCACGATCCGGACGTCTCAGCCTGAGAACGGGTGTCTTTGGCCGCCCGTCGGGCTTCACAAACAAGACATAACTTGTTCACACGATGCGCTTGCCGCCCAGCAAGGCCGTTTGGTACGGTTTCCCCGCGCCTGAGACAGACGCGGGCAACCGCGACCGGCCTGGCGGGGGAAGGCGGGGCACCATGATGCTCTGGGTAGCGCTGCTCGCGCTCGTCTCGATCACCGCCGCGACGCTCTTTGTCGCGATCTATCTCGCGGATCAGTTGACGCGCTCGAAGCGTCACCGCGTGCAGGGCACGCCGGCCGACCTCGGTCTCCGCTACGAAGACGTCCAGTTCCTGACCGCCGACCGCCTCACCCTTCGCGGCTGGTACCTCGACTCGCCGGGCGCCCGCGCCACCATGGTCCTCGTGCACGACCTCGAGGCGACCCGCGCCGACGCCGACCTCCGACTCCTGCAGCTCCAGCGCGACTACGTCCGCCGCGGCTTCTCCGTCTTCGCCTTCGACCTTCGCGGTCACGGCGAGTCGGCCGGCCGTCGCGACAGCCTGGGCCGCGACGAGCGCCTCGACGTGCGCGCCGCCGTGGCCTACGTGCGTCGCCGCACGAACGGTACGCAGCCCGTGCTCGTGCACGGCTTCGGCTATGGCGCGGCGCTGGCGATCGCCGCCGGCGCACAGAACGACGACGTGACGGCGATCATCGCCGACTCGTCGTTCCTGACGATGCGCACCTACATCCGCCACACCTGGCGGCACGTGCCGGCACCGCTGTTCGCGCTGGTCACGTTCTTCGCCCGCCGCATCTTCGGCGGCGACATCGACGCCCTGCAGCCCGTCCGCGACATCGCACAGGTGACGGCCCCGATCCTGCTGATTCACAACGAGGGTGACGACCGCGTCCCCGTCGCGCACACGCTGAACATCGCCGCCGCATCGCTCGATGGGCGCGATCAGGTGTGTGTGCTGCCCGACCGCATGGGTCACGCGACCGCGTACCGCGAGACGCCCGACCTCTACCTGCGCCGGTGCCTCGACTTCGTCGAAGAGGTCACGCCGGCCCGCATCCTGACCGCTCAGGCCGCCGGCTAGCCGCGTCCGAAGCGTGCCCTCCTCCAGCGGGGCGGGCCCCCTCGACGCCATCACCGATATCCGCGGTTTCCGCGTCGGCCACTGGTCCGACGCGCGCGCTGCCACGGGCTGCACCGTGCTGCTCTGTCCCCCGGGCACCGTCGGGGGGGTGGATGTCCGGGGCGCCGCTCCGGGCACGCGCGAGACCGATCTCCTTCGTCCCGGCAACCTCGTCGAGGAGGTGCACGCCATCGTGCTCTCCGGGGGCTCGGCCTTCGGTCTGGAGTCGGCGACGGGGGTGATGAGTTACCTCGCCGAGCGCGGCATCGGGTTCCCAATCGCAGGCACCGTGGTGCCGATTGTGCCAGCCGCGATTCTGATGGACCTCGGCATCGCCGACGCGGCGTGGCCTGGCGACGACGCCGGGTACTGGGCGGCCGCGCACGCCTCGGCCGGACGGGTGGCCGAGGGCTCGGTCGGCGCCGGTACCGGCGCAACGATCGCGAAGCAGGGCGGCCCGGACCGCGCGCTCAAGGGCGGCCTGGGCACGGCGAGCGAGGTGCTCGACACCGGCGTGGTCGTCGCAGCCCTGGTGGCCGTGAACGCGGTCGGCACGATTCGCGACGCGCGGACCGGCGAGGTGGTCGCGGCGCCGCGGGGCGATACGCCCGGTTCCTTCCTCGACGTGGATGCCATGCTTCGGACCGGGCGGGCGCGCCGCCGGCCGGTCGAGGCACCCTCGGTCCCGTCGCCAGAGCAGCCCGGCGCGAACACCACGATTGGCATCGTCGCGACGAATGCCGTGCTCACGAAGACGCAGGTGAATCGCATCGCCACCGTGGCGCACGATGCCTTCGCCCGGACGATCTGGCCGGTGCACACCCGCGGCGACGGCGACACCATCTTTGCCCTCGCCACCGGCGAGCACCCGGTCGAAGCGGACGAATACGCGGCGATCGAGGCGATGTGCACGCTCGCCATGGAGCGCGCGATCCTCAGCGGCGTGCGCCATGCCACCGGACTGGTCGGTGTGCCCTCCGCGGGGGAATGGGTCGCATCGAAGGCGCGCCACGTCGCCCCGCGCGTGCGCCCGGCGCGCGGGCACTGGGCCAGGGGCTAGCGTCCCGCCATCACATGCGTGGACTTGCGCCGGAGTGTTTATACTGACGGCACCTCCACCGACCCGAATCTGGCGGTGAAACGGATCCGGCTCGCCGAAGGCGAACCGGCGCTCCCGACGAACACGACCCAGCCTGCACAACCGCTTGGATCCATTGCGTGACCGAGACGGAGGCTCCGGAATGACCAGCGCGAAGCGCGTCACCGTTACCGACATCCAGCACATGAAGGAGCATGGGAAGCCGATCACCATGCTCACGGCGTATGACTACCCGACGGCGAAGCTCGCCGACGAGGCAGGCGTGCCGATCCTGCTCGTGGGCGACTCCCTCGGCATGGTGGTGCTCGGGTACGACTCGACCGTCCCGGTGACCGTGGAGGACATGATCCACCACGGCAAGGCGGTGGTCCGCGGCGCCGGGCGCGCCCACGTCGTCGTCGACATGCCCTTCGGCTCCTATCAGGGCGGCTGGCAGGAGGGCCTGCGCAACGCGACCCGCATCATGCAGGAGACGGGCTGTGGCTCCGTGAAGCTCGAGGGCGGCGTCCGCTCGGCCGAGACCGTGCGGCACCTCGTCGAGGCCGGCATCCCCGTCATGGGGCACATCGGTCTCACCCCTCAGTCCGTGAACGCCTTTGGCGGCTTCAGCGTGCAGGGGAAGACCCCTCGCGATGCCGTCCACCTGATCGCGGACGCGAAGGCGCTGGCCGAGGCTGGCGCCTACGCCATCGTCCTCGAGCTGGTGCCGACGGCGCTGGCGCACATGATCACGCAGCGCGTCAGCGTGCCGACGATCGGCATTGGCGCCGGGCCGTTCTGCTCCGGGCAGGTACAGGTGGTCCACGACCTCCTCGGC
>CAIXBH010000053.1 GCA_903917615.1 uncultured Chloroflexota bacterium
CCACGGGCTGATCGCCGTGGACGGCAAGAAGCTGAGCATCCCGAGCGCGCGCGTGAAGCTGGGCCAGGAGATCAGCCTGACCGAGCGCGGCGCCCGCAGCGAGTACGGCAAGATCCTCGTCGAGGAGATCCGTAGCCGCGACGTCCCCGGCTGGCTGGAGATCGACCGTGCCGCGCTGAAGGCGCGCATGGCGATGACGCCGGGCCCGGGCGACTGGGATTCGATTTTCAACCCGAACGCCGTCGTCGAGTACTACTCGCGATAGCGTTTGCTCGGAACACACTCGTCGATCCCGGCCATGGGATCACCAGACGAGGGGGGTGACCTTGACCGATCTATTGATGCCCGAGATTCGCGTCGAAGCCGAGGAGACGGAGTACGTCCACCTCGTCGCCGAGCCGCTCGAGCCGGGCTTCGGCACCACGCTCGGCAATGCGCTGCGGCGCGTCCTGCTGTCCTCGCTCCCCGGTGCGGCGATCACGTCCGTGCGCATCGAGGGCGTCGACCACGAGTTCTCGACCGTCACCGGGATGAAGGAGGACGTCACCGAGTTCCTCCTGAACCTGAAGGAAGTGCGCCTCCGCGCCTTCGCCGACCGTCCCGCGCGCCTCTTCCTGGAGGTGTCGGGCGACGGCGAGATCACGGCCGGCCAGATCCAGGCGACCGCCGACTACGAGATCGTGAACCCTGACCAGCACCTCGCCACGCTCGACGGCAAGGACGCCTCGCTCATCGTCGACCTCAACGTCGAGACGGGCCGCGGCTACCTTCCGGCGACGGTGTCCGAGGGCCTGCCGATCGGCGTCATCCCGGTCGACGCGCTGTTCACTCCGGTCCGCCGCGTGAACTACCGCGTCTCCAACACCCGCGTGGGCCAGGCGACGAACTACGACCGCCTCGACCTCGAGGTGTGGACCGACGGCACCGTGGACGGCCAGACCGCCGTCTCGATGGCCGCCGAGCTCGTGCGTGAGCAGATGTACCCGTTCCAGCTCCTCGGTCGCCCCGAGGCGGCGGAAGAGCCGGTGCGCGCCCCCGAGGTCGCTCCGTTCGAGGGCTACGACATGCCCATCGAGCAGCTCGACCTGTCGGTGCGCGCATACAACTGCCTCAAGCGCTCCGGCCTGATGACCGTGGGCGCCGTCCTCGAGAAGTCCGAGGAGGAGCTGCTGGCCCTTCGCAACTTCGGTGAGAAGTCGTACTTCGAGCTCAAGGAGAAGCTGGTGACCTCCGGGTTCCCGGCGCCGCGCGTCGAATCGCGTCGCGCTGCCGGTGAGCCGGACATGCCGTCAACCACCTCGACCGCTACTGCCGCTCCGATGCGCGAAGACCCGGAAGTGGGCGCCCTGGGCGCCGCACTGATGGAAGCGCTGAAGGAAGCCGGCCGGGACATGGAATAAGGATCCGCCGATGCGACACGCACGAATGGGCCGCCGCTTCGACATGCCGACCTCGCAGAGGTTGCACATGTTCCGCACGATCACGCAGGCCGTGATCCGTGACGGCGGCGTGCACACGACGCAGGCCCGCGCCAAGGAA
>CAIXBH010000054.1 GCA_903917615.1 uncultured Chloroflexota bacterium
AGACCCGGAATAGGCTCACCGTCGCCGCCGCAGCATCGCCCGCCGAGACAGACGAGGCATTCATCGCAGCGGTGCCCCAGACACGGGTTTTGGGGCACCGCTCCGACTATTGGGGCAGCCGCCCCTTCTGAGGCAAAGCCCCTCGGGAGGGGGATGGGGGGTGGGCGCAGCGATGCCCGTGCTCAGTCCTCGGCCACTCGCCGCGCGCGGACAGGCGCTCGGACGGGCGCGGTGCCGAGGCCGATACGCCCGCGCGCCCGCCAGGCGAGGCCGTCCGCCACGAGCGCGGTGAGTAGGCGCTCCCACCGCTCGCGCTCCGCGCCCCCGGCGTCGAGGTCACTGAGGAGTGCCGCCTCGCGCAGCGGCGATTCCGAGGCGCGCAGGGCGGCGAGGATGCGTCCGCGACCTTCGCGGTCGGAGCCGGCCCACGCGCCCTGCGCGCGCACCGGCTCCGCAACCTCGCCCGAGGCGAAGCGCGGCCGGGCGGCGCACAGCGTCGCCAGCGGGCAGGCCTCGCAGCGCGGCTTCGCCGCGCAGACCTGCGCGCCGAAGTCCATCAGTGCCGGGTTCCAGCGCTCCGCCTCGCCCCGTGGCATCAGCCGCGTCGCCGCGTCGAGGATCGCGGCGGGCGACGACTCGCGCGCGGGCTGCAGGTCGCCGAGCACGAGCCGTCCCACGAGGCGCACGACGTTCGTGTCGATCGCGACGCTGTCCTCGGCGAAGCCGAAGCAGCGCACGATCGCCGCGGTGAACGGTCCCACCCCGGGCAGCGCGAGCAGCGCGTCGAGGTCGCGCGGCATCCTGCCCTCGTGCTGGTCGAGGCAGCGCTGGGCCGCCTGCTGCAGGTAGACGGCACGACGCGGGTAGCCTGCGCGGCCCCACGTGCGCAGGACGTCCGCGCGGTCCGCCCGCGCGAGCGCCTCGAGCGTCGGGTACGCCGCCATCCAGCGCTCGTAGATCTCGAGGACGCGCGGCATCTGCGTCTGCTGTGCAGCAACGGCCGCGACCATCGCCGCGTAGGGGTCGCGCGCGTCGCGCCAGGGGAACGGCTGCTGGTGCGCCTCGTACCAGTCGAGCAGGCGCGCGCGCAGCAGCCCGAGGCGTCGAGGCGTGATTGCGGGGACGGCGGTCGAGGTGGGCATGCCGCCGAGACTAGGGCGGTCCTAAGATGCGCGCGATGTCCGGATTCGCTCCCTCCCCCTCGAGGGGGAGGGAATCGGCCACGGGCCACACCTCAATCGCGCGATACCATGCGGCGCATGACCTCCCCCACCGGCGCGCGCGTCGTCGAGTCGTCCAGCCAGCGCATCGACGAGCACCTCGTGCTGTTCAACGTCGCCGTGCGCGCGGGGCGCGTGACCTTCCCCAGCGCCAACTGCTGGGTGCTGCACGACGGCATCGAGGCGGCTGTCATCGACGCCGGGAACGGCGACGACGTCTCGCACGAGGCGCGCCGCGCGTTCTTCGCCGCGCTCACGGGCATGCACGGGCTGCGCGTGCGCACCGTCGCGCTGACGCACCACCACTTCGACCACGCCTCGGGCACGGGCCGGCTTGGCGCGCTGCTGGACGCCGAGGTGGCGATCAACGCCCTCGACGAGGTGCTGCTGCACACGCCCTTCGACCGCGAGGACCTCGTCTTCGCCGGCGACCCGGAGGCCACCGCGCACTTCCGCACGATCGCGGAGGCGTCGTACGCCGCACAGGTCGACCGCCCCCTGCTCGACGGCGACACGTTCCGCGTCGGCGGGCTCACCGTGCGCGCGGTGCACACGCCCGGTCATACCGCCGGGCACACGTGCTACTTCGTCGAGGAGACGCGGCTGTTGTTCACCGGCGACAACGCGCAGGGCGGCACAAGCACTGCGATCGACCCGCCGCCGCGTGGCGACATGCAGGCGTTCATCGACAGCCTGGAGCGGATGCGCGCGCTGGGCGCGACCCGCTTCGCCCCCGGCCACTCGCGCGGTGAGGGCGGCCCGATGATCGACGACCCGGACGCGAAGATCGCCGACCTGCTCACGCGCATCGCGGCGCGCGCGCAGCAGATCCTCGACCTGGTGCGTCGCGGCCCCACCACGGACGAGGCGCTCTTCCGCGCGATGTACACGGGCGTCTCACCCTCGCTCCGGGGCGCCGCCTTCGGGCAGGTGCGGTCGCACCTCGCGCGGCTCGCGGACCGTGGGGAGGTCACCGTCGAGGTCGACGGGAACATGTGGCGGGTGCGCGCCTGAGCCGACACGTCGACACGGCGCGGTAACGGCGCGACCGGTACCCTCTGACCATGCACCACCTCGTCTCCCGTCGCACCTCGATCCTGCTCGCCGCGCTGCTCGCCTCGCTCGCGATCGCGTGCGGCGGCTCGAAGCCCGCCCCCACACCGACGCCCTCCACGACGCCGAGCGCGAGCGCGACGCCGTCGAGCACCGCCGCCGCCGCAACGCCGACGCCGGCCATCGCCCCGCCGATCGCGCTGACCGGCGACGCCTGCCAGGACTGGCCGGCGGTCCACCAGCGCTCGGTCGTGATCATCACCGGCGTGCAGAGCCAGTTGCAGCGCGGCGTACCGCAGTTCATCGACGACATCACGAAGTACCAGAAGACCGTCCCCGAGCCGCAGCGGGCGGACGTCGCGCAGTTCGTGGCCGCCTGGACGGGAGTCCGTCAGGCGCTCGACGGCATCAACTACGACCTGCTGAAGTTCGGCGACCCGCCCGTCCGGGCGGCGATGGCCAAGACCGGCGACGCCTCGATGGCCGCTGGCCTCGCCCGCCTCGACACGTGGGCGCAGGCCTGCCGCGGCGGAAAGCCAACGCCGACGCCGTAGGCGGTGGGCGGCGTGGCGGGCGCACGATTGGCCATAAGCCGACGCGTTTGCTGTCCTATCGAAATCTTCGCTCGAGGAGTTGCGATTGGACTTCGGCGATGACCGAGTCGTCGGTTTCGAATCGGAACCACTCAAACAAGTTCCGGACGGCCTCGCGCGCGATATCGGGAGACGAGACGGACAGTTGTTCGACCGTGGCATCGCCGCGCCATCGAATCTGATCTTCGTCGCACGCATAGTTGCTGAACAATCCGCGCTGGATCTCCGCTGTCAGGTGCCTCCCGCTGACTTTGGACAACTGGACAGACAGGTTCACGCCGTTCCCGTAACTGCCGAGCGCCGTGAGTCGGCGCGCGAACTCCACGAATTCGGTGATGTGCCAGATTGTGGAAACGAAATCGAGGAACGGACCACGTGCGCCGCGCGGCCCCCAACCTTCACGGTCTGAGTCCTCATGCAGCGTCGCGTACTGGATGAACTGCCCGGATTGGTAGATACGGCACGTTTCCAGATCGTAGAACTCAGTCCAACTCTCCCAGCCCGATTCAACCGGGCGGTTGCCACCACCCGCGCCGTGACTCCCGTTCTGATCAAAATGCGGGAAGTCCCATCCGCGGAGTCGCACACTTGCCTGCTGGAGGGCATCGCGAGCGTCACCGCGAGTACCGAAAGCCAGATCGTCACCGTTCGGTTCGATCAGAAACCGCCAATGCGCCCGCTCTCGGATCCGAGTCAGAAGTTGTTCCCCGGTTGTCTGGTTCACTCGAAACTACCTCGCTCGAGGCGGAGACGATCTTGTCTTGCTTGAGCAATCGCATCCGACGTTGGTGTCGCTGCGTTCGGCGGGAACAACAACCCCATCCTTCGGAAGCGCTCCGCCATCCGTCTGACCTGCAAGTCCGTTGCTCGGTCGATGATTTCGCGCATCTCACTTTCACCAGGCACGGCGACGGACTCGTTCATCGCCGTAGCTCGCGTATAGATGGTGCCCTTCGCTAAGTTCTCGCCATCCTTCTTGCACACGATGGGGATCTGGTCGAAGGGAGCGATGCTGATCACGACGAAGATCTTGCTGTTCACCGCGCCGATTTCGGTGGACAGCGAGATCGCGGGCGAGGCGTACTCGTTCACGAGCCGACTTATCTCATCGTTGGCGAAAGTTTGAGCCTGTTCCGGCGGAAGGCCGATGGGGTCGAACGTCCCGCGCGTGAGTTCCGCAACTCCAATCACAATCGATCCGCCCGTATCGACGTTGGCGAGCGCGAGTGCGGCACGCACGACTTTCCATCTTGCGTCTCGCCATGCGAGTGGTCCCTTGTACTCGACGACCCGCGTTTCGCTTGGCACCTCGACGAGCGGGCGGTTGCTCTGGGACATTTCGGGGTAGTTGGTCGCGAGTGTCGGCATGTTGAGCTCCGCTCGGATAATATCTGCTCGGCTCGTCGAAAACGGCGCGTGCGATACTCCTCTCCTTCCCCACTCATCTCGCGTAACTAGCCTCGAGGACTGCTCGTGACGACTACCTCGCCTCTGCCGCTGGCTCACGTCTTGCCCGTCTCCGCTGCCGTGAACGCGGCCGGCCACCTCGAGGTGGGCGGGTGCGACGTGCGCGGGCTCGCGGAGCAGTTCGGGACGCCGCTGTACGTCTACGACGTGGCGACGCTGAAGCAGCAGCTGGGCGGGTATCGGCAGGCGTTCCAGGCGGCCTACCCGGACAGCGACCTCGTCTACGCGTCGAAGGCGTTCCTCAACAAGCCGTTCGCGCGGTTCGTGGCGCAGCAGGGGTTTGGCTTCGACGCGGTGTCCGGCGGCGAGATCGCCACGCTGCGCGCCGCCGGCATCGACCTGAGCCGTGTCACCTTCCACGGCAACAACAAGACGCCTGCCGAGCTCGCGCTGGCGGTCGAGGTGGACCTCGGCCGCGTCGTCATCGACGGGGAGGAGGAGGTCGCGCTCCTCGAGGGCATCGCGGCAGCGGCGGGCAAGACGCAGCGCGTCCTCGTGCGCGTGTCACCCGGCATCGACGGGCACACGCACGAGAAGACGTCCACCGGTATTCTCGACAGCAAGTTCGGGCTGCCCATCGTCACGGGGGCGGCTGAGCGCGCGATCCGCAGCATCGTCGCCGCGCCGCACCTCGAGTTCCGCGGGGTGCACATGCACCTCGGCAGCCCGATCTTCGAGCTGGAGCCGTACGCGCAGGCGATCGAGGTGATGGCCGAGTTCATCGACGAGGTCATCCGCAAGCAGATCGGCGTCGAGGTCGCGGAGTTCTCGCCGGGCGGCGGTTTCGCCGTCGACTACCGCGACGACCAGCACGCGCCCGCGCCGGCCGAGTACGCGCAGGTCATTGCCTCGACGCTGAAGCGCGAGGCGGACGCGCGCGGCTTCGCGCTGCCGCACCTCACCCTCGAACCCGGGCGGTCGATGGTCGCGCGTGCGGGGATGGCCGTGTACACGGTGGGCCAGCGCAAGGTCGTGCCGGGCATCCGCACGTACGTCAGCGTCGATGGCGGCATGGCGGACAACCCTCGAGTGGCGCTGTACGACGCGCGGTACGAGGCGGTACTGCCGGACCGCCCGCTGGCCCCAACCGAGGAGACCGTGACGATCTCGGGTAAGTACTGCGAGTCCGGCGACATCCTCATCAAGGACATCGCGCTGCCTCGACTGCGCATGGGCGAATTGCTCGCCATGCCGGCGGCGGGGGCCTACCAGGTCGCGATGGAGTCGAACTACAACCTCGCGCAGCGCCCCGCGGTCGTCCTGGTCGAGGACGGCCACGCCCGCCTCATCCGCCGTCGCCAGACCTTCGAGGACCTTGGAGCGCTGGATGTCGACGAGTAGCGTCGACATCGCAGTCGCTCGGGGGGTGGGCCGCCCTTCGCCCTCATTGAGGACACGCGCATGACTTCGATCACCGCACCGCCGCGGAACGCCTGGGGCCTGCGAGGGCACGACCCGGCGGTCGAGATGCTGCGGCACGCCATCGCGTCGGGGCACCTCGGGCACGCGTACCTCCTCGGCGGGCCGAAGGGGGTCGGCAAGGAGACGCTCGCCCGACGCCTCGCGCAGGTGTTGATCGCGCCCAGCGCGGACGACCCGACCGTGCCCGACCTCGAGAACCGCGCGGCAAAGCAGATCGATGCCGGGACCGCCTCGGACGTCGAGCACATTGCCATCGGTGGGGTGTGCGACGAGTCGCAGCACGACCACGCGGGCGACCGCTCCACGCGCATTCGCATCTGCCAGGTGCGCCGCCTCGAACGGGTGGCGGCGCTGGCCCCGTTCGCCTCGGCGCGGCGGGTGTTCATCATCGACGCCGCGGACGACCTCCAGACCGAGGCGGCGCACGCCATCCTCAAGACGCTCGAAGAGCCGCCCCCGAGCGCGCTCTTCGTGCTCCTCGCCTCCGACCCCGACGCCCTCCTACCGACGATCCGCTCGCGCTGCCAGGAGTTCACCCTGCGCCCGCTCCCCCACGCGGCGCTTGCGGCCGCGCTCGAGGAGGACGCCGGCCTCGACCCGGTCGAGGCGACCTCGCTCGCCCGGCTCGCGCACGGTCGCTACGGCCTCGCGATGCGGATGCACGCCGACCCGACGCTGGCCGTCCTGCGCGAGTCCGCGGAGGCGGAGGCTGCCCGGCTGGCCTCGGCCGGGCGAAATGAGCGCTTCGACGTCGCCGAACGCCTGGGTGGGGCGTGGTACCGGGAGCGCGAGAGCGTCCTGGCCACCCTCGACCTGTGGCGTGAGTGGTGGCGTGAGAGAATGCTGGCTGGCGCGGGGGTCTCCGACGCTTCCTCCTCCCCCTCGACGGGGGAGGGCGGGGGTGGGGGTGATCTCCGCTGCTCGGCCGAGGATGCGCTGCGCGGACTCCGCGCGGTGCAGACCGCGCGAGAGCACCTGCTGGCAAATACGAGCGCGCAGCTCGCGCTCGAAGTCATGATGCTCGACCTCCCGCTCGTGCCCGGCTTCTCTTCCGTCAGGGAAGGGGCCGTGGCCCCGGAGCGGCCGGTCGAGGAGTAGAAGGAGGCGCGCGCGAGGCGCCGAGATCTGCGGATCCGGCGACCGTCAGCGCGCGGACGACATGGACAACATCGTTGGCGTCCGCTTCGTCGAAGCGGGGCCTATCGCATACTGCGCACCGGACGGCCTCAACCTCGGCATGGGCGACTACGTCGTCGTGCGGACGGACCGGGGCGAGCGCCTCGGCTGGGTCGTCATCACGCCGGATCAGGTCATCTCCGCGGCGGTCGATGGGCCGCTGCGCGTCGTCGACCGGCTGGCGTCCGAGGAGGACGTCGGCGCGTGGCGCGCTCAGCGGGAGCGCGCGCAGGAGGACCTCGGCCGCGCGCAGGCGATCGCGACCCGCACGGATCCCCGCGTGCGCGTCGCGAGCCTCACGTATGACCTCGCGGGGGAGTGCGGCGAACTGACCTACGTCGCGCACGATCAGGAGCGCGGCGAGTGGCTGCGGCGCGACGCCAGCCGCATCCTCGAGGTCGACCTCGAGGTGCAGCAGGTGGGCGACCGCGACCGCGCGAAGGCGCTCGGTGGCCTCGGCCAGTGCGGGCGCGCGCTCTGCTGCTCGTCGTGGCAGGTCGAGTTCCCCGCGATCTCGATCAAGATGGCGAAAGATCAGGGTCTCGCGCCCAACCCCTCGAAGATCTCGGGCGTGTGCGGGCGGCTGCTCTGCTGCCTCTCCTTCGAGGTCGAGGCGTATCGCGAGATCGTCGGGACCCTGCCGAAGGTCGGGAAGCGCGTCAGCACCCCCGTCGGCCGCGCGAAGGTGATCTCCATCAACGCGCTCACCGAGGTCGTGCGTTTGCGCATCGACGAGACCGGCGAGGTCATCGAGATCCCCGCGGCACAGTTGCGCTCGCAGTACGGCACGGCCGTGCGCCCCGCCGACCTCGAGGACCAGGTCGAGGCGCCGATCCGGGAGCGCGACCGCGAACTGCGCGACAACTTCCTCGACGTGCTCACACCGATCGACATGCCTGCGCCGCGCCGCTCGTCGAACGAGCCGCGCCGCGAGCGAGGCGACCGCAACGAGCGACCGCCACGCCCCGAGGGCGAGCGGCGGTCCTCGACGTCACGCCGCTCGCGCCCCGCTCGCGACGGCAGCGGCGGCGGTGATGCGCGACCGGATCGCCCGCCGCGTTCTGGAGGCGCGGGGCAAGACGGCGCGCCGCGTGGCGAAGGCCGCCCGGGCATCGCGCGTCGACGTTCGAGCGGGGCTGCCCCGGTCGCGAACGCGGACGGAAACACCGAGCGCCCGCCGCGTCCGGAGGAGGCACCTCGAGTCGCGGGCGTGGGTCCCGACGGCGAGACCAACGCGGACGGCACGCCTCGACGCGCGCGCAGGCGCGGTCGTCGCGGCGGTCGCCGTCGTGGCGGCGCGGGCGAAGGTGGCGGTTCGAGCGAGAACGTCGAGTAGGCACCAGGCTGCGGTTCGCCTGATCGACGTCAGCGTTCAAACGACGTGTCGACGAGGGTTCCACGAGTCAGCGAGGAAGAGAACATGCCCGCGAACACCGATCGCATCGTCAGTGTCGACTGGGTGCGCGCGCACCTCAACGACCCGGACGTCGTCTTCCTGCACGCGGGCGTCGAGGGTGAGCGTGCGGCGTACGACGCCGGCCACCTGCCGGGCGCGGTGTGGACTGAGGGCTACGTCGACCTCGCCGTCGAGCGCGATGGCATTCGCGCGCTCGTCCCGCTGAAGGGGGACCTCGAGGCCACGCTCGGTCGGCTCGGCATCGACGAGACGAAGACCGTCGTGTGCATGGCCTCGGCGAAGTCGATGTGGCCGTTCCGCGCCTACTGGGTGCTGCGCTACTTCCGCTTCCCGGACGTGCGCCTCGCCGACCGCACCGTCACCGCGATGGCGCGCGAGGGCATCGCGCTCACGACCGACGCGGCGACCATCACTCCACGCACGTGCCACCTCGGCGCCGAGGACGCGTCTGTGCTGTCGACGTGGGAGGAGGTACTGCAGATCGCGAACGGCGACGACAGCGCCGCGATCCTCGACTGCCGCACGGACTCGGAGTTCAATGGCGGCCCGGGCGGCCACCTTGCGCCGAAGTTCGGTCGCATCCCGCGCGCGCAGCACCTCAACTGGGAGCTGCTCGTCGATGACGACGGACGCTTCCTGCCGGTCGACCGGCTGCGCGCGCTCTACGCCGCGGCGGGCATCGACGGATCGAAGCCAGTGTTCCCGTACTGCGGCGGCGGCATTCGCGCGTCGGCCTCGTGGTTCGCGATGTGGGAGCTGCTCGACTGGCACAACGCACGCAACTACGACGGCTCATGGGCTGAATGGATCACGCGCCCAGGGCTGCCGATCGAGGCGGGTGCGCCAGCATAGGACGCTGGCCTAGGACGCCCGGCGTGTGACCTCGGTGTCGAGGCGATCACCGAGGCGCTCTCGCTCGACGTCGAGGTCGTACTGCGTCTGCAGGTTGAGCCAGAAGCGGTCGGATGTGCCGAAGTACGCCGCGAGGCGCAACGCTGTGTCAGCGGAGACGCCGCGCGTCCCGTGGACGATCTCGTTGATGCGACGCGCAGGGACGCTGAGATCCTTCGCCAGCCGGTACTGGCTGATGCCGAGCGGCGTCAGGAACTCGGCATCGAGGATCTCGCCGGGATGCACGGCTGGCAGACGGTCGTGTGCGGTCATCGCTTCCTCGCGTTCATCAGTGGTAGTCGACGATCTCAACGTCGTAGCAGTCCCCCGCGCGCCAGTGAAAGCAGATGCGCCACTGGTCGTTGATCCGGATGCTGTACTGCCCCGCGCGATCGCCGCGCAGGCGCTCCAGCCGATTGCCCGGCGGCACGCGGAGGTCGTCGACGGCCGCGGCTGCATCCAGCATGCGCAACTTGCGTAGCGCCGCACGTTGCACGTCGTCCGACCAGCGTTGGACTCGCTCCCGGTCGGCGAGGCGCTCGGTGTCCCGGTTCGCGAAACTGCGGATCACGGACGAATAGTAACGAGACGCGTTAATAACGGCAAGCGTTAATAGGCGCGTCGGGCACTCGTCGCGAGGCTACCGCGCGGTAACAGCCCCGAGCGCGGCCGCGAGCTGGGCGATGTGCGCCTCAAGGTGGCCGATGTGCTGCGTGACCTGCTGGCGGAGCGAGCGGCGTGCGCCGTTCACGAAGCCGGGGCGGCCCCATGAGGCGTCCGGCGTGTGTGATAGGAACGCCACCGTGCCGCCGATGTCAGCGCGGATGCGCTCGACAAGTTGGGCGGGCGAGCCCTCGAGCAACGCGTCATCTTCGACGCCGCCGGGGAAGGGCTTGCGGACCGGGTCGCTCATCGTCGCCATCTGGTGGATGAACGTCCGGTAGGCGTCGCAGTGGTAGGCGGCGTGGCCGAGGATGCGGTGCGCGGACCACGGGTCGCCCTCGGGCGCGTTCTTCGGGGCGGCGCGGAGCTGCTCGTCCGAGTAGCCCGCGACGACCTGGTCGATGCGGTCGGGGATCGTCGACAGCGAGTCGACGAGCGATGCGTACTTCTCGGGTGCGCCGGTGACGAAGTCGATGCGTGGCATTACTGGATCACCTCGAACTGCAGCTCGACCTCGACCGGCGAGTTCACGGGGAGAGACGCGATGCCGATGGCGGTCCGCGTGCCGATGCCGAGATCTTCGCCGAAGATGTCGCGCAGCAGTTCGCTCGCGCCGTTCACGACGCCGGGAGCATTCACGAAGTCAGGCGCCGAGGAGACGTAGCCGACCGTGCGGATCAAGCGCAGGCGATCGAGCGTGCCGTTCAGCGCGAGGACCGCGGCGAGTCCGTTGATCGCGCACTGCCGAGCCGCCGCGTAGCCCTCCTCGACCGTGACCTCGGCGCCGAGGTGGCCGGGGGTCATCACCGCGCCGTCCTTCAGCGCGACCTGGCCGGACACGAAGATGAGATTGCCGGTGCGCACGGCCGGACGGTAGACCGCCAGCGGCACCGTCGCGGGTGGCAGCTCTACGCCGAGTTCCTTCAGGCGATCCGCGATGGCCACTAGAGCGCGTCCTCTCCGAGCATGCGCTCGAGGACGCCCGTGAGCTCCTCGTCGCTGTAGAAATGAATGGTCAGCGTGCCGCGTCCCTGCTGGGAGCGCTTCAGCGTGACCTTGGTGCCGAGGGTGCGCTGCAGCGCCTCCTCGAACCCCTGCGTGATCGCCGCGGGGCCGCGCTGCTCGGGGGGCGGCGTGGCCTTCTTGCGCTGGGGCTTCACGCCCTCGCGCACCATCTGCTCCGTCTGGCGAACGTTCAAGCCCTCGCGCACGACGAGCTGCCACGCGGCCAGTCGCTCGCCCTCGGACGGGAGACCGAGGAGTGCGCGGCCATGGCCCTCGCTGATCTCCCCCGTGATGATCGAGGCGCGCACGTCGGCGGGGAGCTCCGTGAGGCGCAGCGTGTTCGTGATCGCCGTGCGCGACTTGCCCACGCGCTCGGCGACCTCGCGCTGGGTGAGGCCGAACTCGCCGATGAGGCGCTGGAAGGCCACCGCTTCTTCGATCGGGTTGAGGTCTGCGCGCTGGACGTTCTCGACGATTGCGATCTCGAGGAGCTCCTGCGGCGTCGTCTGGCGGATCGTGACCGGCACGCGCTCGAGGCCCGCGGCCTTCGCGGCGCGCAGACGGCGCTCGCCGGCGATGAGCTGGTAGACGGTGCGGCCGTCGACGCCGACCTCTTCGGTCACGAGCAGCGGCTGGATGATGCCGTACAGCTTGATCGACTCGGCCAACTCGGCGAGCTGCTCCGGGTCCATCAGTGTGCGCGGCTGCTGCGGGTTGGGGACGACGTCGCCGATCGCGACGTCGTTCACGGGGATGCGCGTGTCACGCTCAGGTCGGGTGTCGACCTCGACGGGTGCGTCGGGGATGAGCGCCGAGAGACCGCGGCCGAGGCCGCCCTTACGCACCATGCGTGTGCTCCGAGATCGTCTGCGTGTACGGCGGTGGGTAGATGGGCGCATGCGCGACCGCGACCGGCGCGGGCGTTGCTTCGTCGGTGTGTTCGCGCGTCGCCGCAACGGCCGCGGCGGGCGGCAGGAGATCGCGGGCGCGCAGCGCCGCGATCAACTCGTCGGCGAGATCGTCGTATGCCTTGGCGCCGCTGCTCGTCGGATCGAAGGTGGCGATCGGTTCGCCGTGACTCGGCGCTTCCGCGAGGCGGACCGATCGCGGGATCACCGCGTGGAACGTGTTCGCGAAATGCGTGCGCACCTCGGCCTCGACATCGCGCGCGAGGTTCGTGCGTCCGTCGAACATCGTGAGCAGCACACCCCGCAACAGCAGGCGGGGATTGAGGTTCCGGCGCACGAGCTCGATCGTGTGCGAGAGGTGGCTGAGTCCCTCGAGCGCGAAGTACTCCGCCTGCACAGGGATGATGACCTCGTCCGCGGCGGCAAGCGCGTTCACCGTGATAAGCCCGAGCGAGGGCGGGCAGTCGATCAGCATCACGTCGAAGCTCGTGCGGAGATCGTCGAGCGCGCGTTTCATGCGGAACTCGCGCGCGATCTGCGCGACCAACTCCACCTCGGCGCCGGCGAGTGCCGGGGACGTGGGGATGACGGAGAGGTTGGGCGTCGAGGTCGCGACGACGCCCGCGTCGAGCGGGGTCTCGTCCACGAGCGCCGAGTAGAGCGCGCCCGCCGCGGTGTTGTCCCCGCCCGCGGGTACGCGTGCACCGACGGCCGAGGTCGCGTTGGCCTGCGGGTCAGCATCGACGATGAGGGTGCGCAGGCCACGGCCGGCGAGCGCGGCGGCGAGCGACACGGTGGTCGTCGTCTTGCCGACGCCGCCCTTCTGGTTCGCCACAGCGATCACGACGGTCACGCGCTTGCTCCCGGATCTGCGGTGAGCGACAGCGCGGCGCGCGCTGCGATCTCCTCGCGAGCAGGGAGAGGCGCCGGACCCCGGCGCTCCACACTAGCCGCGGCGTAGCCGGCCGCCAGCCGCTCCGCCACGTCATCCCCCGCTCGCATCGCGAGTATAAGCGCGGCGGCGAACACGTCACCCGCGCCGGTGGTGTCGATGACCTCCGCGGGGAGCGCCTTGATGCGGTCGGTGTGATCGCGCGTGCGGACCTCGGCGCCCTCCGGGCCGCGGGTGATGACGAGCGCATGCGCGCGCGCCGCGATCTCGTCGCGATCGTCCTCGGACCACTGCGCGACCTCCTCCTCGGAGAGGAAGATCGTGACGCGATCCTGGGCGGCCGCACGCAGCGCCTCGGACGGCGCGTCGCGGTGGATGACGGTGCCGTTCGGCGCGAGGAGACGCTGGAGTCCCTGGGCCAGCAGCCCGCAGGCATCCGGCTGGAGGTCGAGGAACGACTCGATATCCACATCGTCCGGGAGCAGCGGCGCGAGGATGATGGTGCGGGGCGACGGCCAGTCGCGCGGCAGATCGCGCGCGGTCAGCGTGCGATTCGGGGTGGCCTCGAGGCGGAGGCGCCGTGCATCCCCCGCCTGGGAGAACGCGAAGGTGAGCGTCTCGGATGCGCCGACGCGGAGAACCTCGTGCCCGTCGAGGGCATCGAGGTCCGCGCCGCGGGCTCCCACGGTGAGGATATGCGCGCGGATGCCGAGGGCGGCCGCGACGCGCGCCGCGTAGGACACGGCACCTCCCGGGGCGGTGGAACCGTCCGCGAAGCGGTCGAGCGTCACGGGGCCGACGATCAACACCGGTTCGGACGCCGGGATGGCGTCCGAAAGCGGTTCAGAGGCGTTCACGGTCGTTCTCCGGCGTTCTCAGGTATTCCTGAGGCCAGCGTGGCTGGTTTCTGCTGGATATCCCGTGGACGCTACTCCTCGGCGGGCATCACCTCGACCTGACGGCGGTCGCCGGAGCCCACGCTCTCTGTGCGCACGCCGGGCTCCTGCTCGAGCGCGAGGTGCACGATGCGGCGCTCGGCGGCCGGCATCGGCTCGAGGGTGATGACGTCACCGGTCTCACGGACCTCTTGCGCGACTTCCTTGGCAAGGTCGACGAGGGTCTGCTCGCGGCGGCGCCGGTAGCCCTCGATGTCGATGCCGTAGACCGGCGCGTTCTCGCCCGTGTGCGAGACGATCGTGTTCACCAGGTACTGCAGCGACGACAGGGTCTCGCCGCGGCGGCCGATCAGCAGGCCGAGTTCGTCGGAGGTCACATCGTTCTCACCGAAGATATCGAACACCTGTGCTACCAGCCCCGCGCCGTCGCCCGGGGTCTCCGGATCGCGCGCGGTGATCTCCGTCCCCGGAAGGCCGAGGAGGTTCAGGACGTCGCGGAGCGTGCTCCCGGCGAGGTCGAGCTCGTCGGCGTACTCGCCGGCGGGGCGGTTCGGTGCGTCCTCGGGGGCGTCCGGGATGCGGATCGCCTCGTCGTCGGAGACGCCGCGAGCGCGTTCGCCCGGGGCGACCGAGGGGCGCTCCATCCGGGGCCCACGACCTCGACCGCCATCACGTCCGCCATCACGGCCCTCGGGGCGCGGACCGCG
>CAIXBH010000055.1 GCA_903917615.1 uncultured Chloroflexota bacterium
CACGCGATGCAGCCGGTAGAGATCCTCCCGCAGTGAGGCACGCGCCACCGACTGCCAGTGACCGTCGACCGCGAGCCTGTCGATCTCAAGCCCGAGGCTGTCGAGGTCCAGCACCGTGCCGAGGTGCAGGTACACGCGGGCGACCTGTTCGAGGGGCAGCTTGCGCCGTGCCGCGACATCGACGATGTAGAGGCCTGACTGCAAAAGTGCGAGCGCTGCGATGCGCCCGGCCAGTGCCACGGGTACGCCGGCGGCCATCGCCTCGCGCTGCTGGGCGTCCATCCCTGCGGCGAGTCGTCCGCTGACGAGCGTCGGTGCGCTTGCAACCAGTCGCGAAAGCCCCGGCTTGAGCTCTGCGACCGCGGCCTCGACGTCGAGTGCCTTGCTGCGGTGGGCGAGGATCCAGTAGGTCGCGTGGCGTAGCGCCCGGGCGGTGGCGTAGTGCATCTGGTACTGGATCGACGCCGGGACGCGGTTGTCGAGGGCCTCGATGTCGGCCCACAGATCGCGCATCGCGGTGCTCTCGCGCGCGATCGCGTAGGCACGCGTGATGGCGCTCACGGAGGCGCCGGTGTCTTCGGCCACCCGGATCGCGAACACCGGGCCCATCCGGTTTGCGAGGCTGTTGGTGGTGGCGGTCGCGATGATCTCGCGGCGCAGCGGGTGGGCGTTCAAGAGGTCGCCGTAACGGTCGACCAGCGCCTGCGGAAAGTAGCGCTGCAACTCGTTCGACAGGTACGGGTCCTCAGGCAGGTCGGACTCAATGATCTGGTGATGCAGCCAAATCTTCGAATACGACAGCAGGATCGACAGCTCCGGTCGCGTCAGTCCCTGACCCTGCTTTACGCGCTCATGGAATGCCGAGTCGTCGGGCAGAAACTCGAGTGCGCGGTCGAGGTCGCCGCTGCGCTCGAGAAACTGGATCGAATGCGAGTGCTCGCTCGCACGGTCGAGCGCGCGTGCTTCCAGCGTGCTGATGGCCTGACTCTGCAGATAGTTGTTGCGAAGCACGAGGGACGCAACGTCGTCCGTCATGCTGGCGAGCAGCCGGTCGCGCGCCGGGCGCTTCAGGCCGCGCTGACGCTCGGCGAGCCGCAGCAGGATCTTGATGTTGACCTCGACGTCCGAGCAGTTGACGCCGCCGGAGTTGTCGACCGAGTCGGTGTTGATCCGCCCGCCCTTCGCCGCGTACTCGATGCGCCCCAGCTGCGAGAAGCCGAGATTGCCGCCTTCGCCGATGACCCGCGCCCGCAGCTCAGACCCATCGATGCGCACGGCGTCGTTGGCGCGGTCGCCGACCTGCGCGTGGCTCTCGGTGCTGGCCTTGACGTAGGTGCCGATGCCGCCGTTCCAGAGCAGGTCGACCTCGAGTTTGAGGATCGCCTTGACGATCTCGTTCGGCGGCACCGCGTCGGCTGCGATTCCAAGCAGCGCACGGGCCTCGCGCGGCAGCCGGATCGACTTGTCGCTACGCGACCAGACGCCGCCGCCCGGCGACAGCAGCTTCGTGTCGTAATCGGTCCAGCTTGA
>CAIXBH010000056.1 GCA_903917615.1 uncultured Chloroflexota bacterium
GCGATCGCCGCGTTCGGTGACGTCGAGGAAGCGCAGCATCAACGACGCCACGGCGCGCCCGAGCGCGAGGCCGATCGCCGCGCCGGCGATCAACACGACGCCCCACTCGAGGAAGAGACCGCGCAGGATCTGCGGCTGTGACGCGCCGACGGCGCGCAGCACGGCGAACTCGACGGCGCGCGCGCGCGCACTGAGCACAAGCGTCACCACCGCGCCGACGGCGGACAGGCCGAGCACCGCGATGAACGCGACCGACAGGATGCCACTGCCCGACGCCTGCAACGTGGGGTCCGCGTTCGTATCGTCCAGCAGGGTCGCCTCGATCAACGGGTTGGGCTTCACACGCAGCGGCGAGGTACTCGCACCGAGCGCAGTCAGCGCTGCACGACGGTCGGCGATCGACGCGGTGTCGCGGAAGCGCAGCCACAGCTCGTTCGGCTGACGCAGCGCGGGCACGCCGACCGTCCCGGCGATCGACTGGAGTTGATCATCGGCGAGCACGACGAAGCCTCGCGTCGGGTCGAGTGTCGGAAACAGCGTCGCGGTGCCGCGTACGAGCACCGGCACCTGCAGACCGTTGAGCACGAGCAGTGCGACACCGCCATCGGTCGTGCCGAACGCGGCGAGCGCCACGGGGTTCATGATCGCCGACAGCGGCACGGCGGGATCGCTGAGCGCGAGCACGCGGTTCATCGGCGTCGTCGAGGCGCTCCACTTCCATTCGGCGTACTTGCCACCCGAGGCGGCGTCCGAGCCGGTCGCCGCGCGGAACGTGTCGTCGCGTGCGGGCGCGCCGTAGAGCGACCAGACGAACGACTGCTCGAAGTCGTCGAGGACCACCTCGCGCGCCGGCGTGATCGCCGCGACGCGGTCGAGTTGTAACGTGCCGTCGTGCCGCAGATCGACGCCCTGCCGATCGTTCACGGCGAACCCGACTAGGAGGATCGGCGCGACCAGGCCACGCGGCAGCGGCGCGGATGCGGTCACCCACTTGTTCGGCCCCGTCTCCGGCAGCACCAGCAGTGAGTCGTCGAACGCGCCGTTCGCGTCGCGGAACCGTGCGACAAACGCGGAGCGTCCGAGGTCCGCACCCCGCATCGCGACAGAGACGGCAGTCGTGCCCTCGGGCAGCGCGAGGCCGGCGCCCGGCGGAAGGTCGCTCTGCAACTCATGCAGCAGCTGCGGGAGCGGCTGCGACGCGAAGTCGTCGCGCGACCACAGCATCGAGGCCGCACGCTGCGTGTCGATGCTGAGCAGCGCGACGCTGCCGCCATTCGGCGTCGCGACCGAGCCTCGATAGGCGGTCGCGGCGTCCGCAACGCCAGGCAGCGCGCGCACGGCGGGCAGCGCGCGGTCGCTCGTGTTGCGGTCGGGATGGTCGATGACCGCGCGTGCATCGACGCCGACCTGATAGCGCACGCGCTCGTCGAGCGATTGCCCCACCGTCGGCCCGTACGAGGCGGCGAACGTGCCGACGGAGACCGCCATGACGAGCAGCAGCATCAGCCGCGCGTACGCGCTCGGCGAGCGTCCCGCGCGGCGCAGGCCGATCGCCACGGCGGTGCCTCGGAACAGCAGGAGCGCAGCGACGCCGAGTCGCACAAGCGGCGGATAGAAGCGGAGCATCACAAGACCGACCGCGACGGTGATCACCAACGGCGAGAGCAGCAGC
>CAIXBH010000057.1 GCA_903917615.1 uncultured Chloroflexota bacterium
GCCGCGCCGCCGCGCCGCCGAACCAGCCCAGCAGCCCGCCGAGGAACGTCCCGCGCCGGCGCACCAGTCGCCGTCGCGTCCGCGCCGCGTCCGTGATCCGCTCCTGCGCCTCCGGGATCCCCGCGCCCGGTGCGGCTACGAAGTACACGACGAGGCCGACGCCCAGCACGATGCCGCCCGCGATCTTGTCCGTGGTGGCTGTGGCGCCGAGCAGCGCGACGGCCACGGCGGCGCCCAGGAACGGCAGCACGCGCTGGCGCACCGTCGGACGCGCGTCATCGCGGCGGTGCAGTCGGAGCAGCGCGAGCGCACACAGCAGGAACGCGAACGCGAGGTTGACCACCGCAAAGGAGATCAGCCGCGACAGCTGGTCGATGAACGTCAGCGCGATCGCGATCGCGCTCTGCACGATGAGCGCGACGTACGGCGTCTGGAACCGCGGGTGCACGGCCGCAAGGACGCGCGGCAGCAGTCCGTCGGCCGCCATCGCGTAGCCGAGGCGCGACGAACCGATCATGTCCGACTCGTCGGACCCGGACACCGAGATCATCGCGCCGACCGCCATGATGACCGCGCCCGGCACGCCGAAGACCACCGTTGCCGCCGCGACGAGCGGGGTCGGGCTGCTCGCCAACGCCTCGTGCCCCATGAGCGCGTACACGACGACGTTCGTCGAGAGGTAGAACGCCGTCACGATCGCCATGCCGGTCGCGAGCGCGCGTGGGATCGTCCGCATCGGATCGATGACCTCGCCTGACGGCACCGTGCTCAGCTCGAATCCCATGTACGCCCACACGATCAGCACAAGTGACTCCGCGAAGCGCCCGTAGCCGTACGGCGCGAACGGCGTCAGGTGCGCCGCGACCACCGCCGGGTGGAGCAGCGCAAACACCGCGCCGAAGCCGATCAGCGCGAGGAGCGGCGCGAGCTTGAGTGCCGTGAGCGCATCGTTGACCCGCCCGGCGAGGCGGATGCTCGCCACGTTCACCGCCGTCAGCACGAGCATGAAGGCGATCCGCGTGGCGTGCGTCGCGACATCGCCGAGGACGACGAAGTAGCCGAGGTAGTTTGTGAACGCGATCGCGAAGACGGGCAGTGCGCTCAGCTCCGCGATCCACATCGACCAGCCCGCAAGGAACCCGGGCAGCCGGCCGAACGCCTGTGTCACGTACGCGTACGGCCCGCCCACTTCCGGCACGACGCGTGCGCACTCCGCCAGCGTCAGCGCGAGGATGGTCGCGAGCACCCCCGCTGCTGCCCACGCCAGCAGCGACGCCGGCCCGAGGCGTCCCGCCGTCAGTGACGCTGCCACGTAGATGTCGGCGCCCACGATGGCGCCCACTGTGATGTTCGTGACGTCGAAGAACGTGAGGGCGCGCCGCAGGGTCATGCGCCCCACTATCCGCCGGTCGCCAGGATCTCGCGAGTCTGACGCGCGGGACGCGCCATCGCGAGTAGCGATCTATCATCCACGGGCAGATCAGTACCGCCGGGCTGGAGGATGCGATGACCGATGGGCCGCTGGCTGGAGTTCGGGTGTTCGACCTCACGGTCGCCGAGGTGGGGCCGTGGTGTTCGCTGAACCTCGGGGCCCTCGGCGCCGATGTCATCCACGTCGAACCGACGCCTGAGGCGCGCGGCAGCGACGCCCGCGTGTTCGCGCGCGGCGGCGTGCTCGGCGACCGGCCCATGGCCACCGACAAGGGCATCCAATCCTGGGCCGTCGGCTACATCGCCTGGAACATGAACAAGCGCGGCATCACCCTCGACCTCAAGTCCGCCGAGGACGTCGCCTACGCCCACGAGCTCCTCAAGACCTGCGATGTCTTCCTCATGAACATGCGCCCCGGCGTGGCGGACCGGCTCGGCGTCGGCTACGACACCGTGAAGGAACTGAACCCGCAGATCATCTACTGCTCCGTCACCGGCTTCGGCGAGGACGGTCCGATGCGCGAGACGCCGGGCGCCGACCCGCAGATCCGCTACGTCACCGGCTTTGCGGAGGGCACCGGCACCCCCGGCGACATGCCGCAGGGCTACCGCTTCTCCGGCCAGATCGACGCCACCACCGGCAACTACGCAGCGCAGTCCATCCTCATGGCGCTCCTCGCGCGCAAGCGCACCGGCAAGGGCCAGCGCATCGAGATCACGATGCTCAACGCGGGCACGGCGCTGCAGTCCATTCGCTACGGCGAGTACTTCGCCAGCGGCAAGCGCCCGGAGCTGCTCGGCTCCTACTCGCAGTCGACCGCGCCGGACGGCGCCTGGCTCTGCCAGGACAATCGCTACGTCGGCGTCTCCGTCACGAGCGAGGACCAGTGGCGGGACTTCTGCGGCGTCATCAAGCACCTCGAGCTGCTCGAGGACACCCGCTTCGCCACGAACTCCGACCGCGTCGAGCACCGCGACGAACTGAACGCGATCCTCGCGCCGATCTTCCAGTCGACCGTCGTCGAGTACTGGGAGCTGAAGTTCGGCCAGGTGGGGATCCCGTGCAGCCACGTCGCGCGCTGGAGCGAGCTGAGGCACCACGACCAGGTGCTCGCGAACGAGATGGTGAAGCACGTCGAGAGCCCGCACTTCGTTGAGGCGTGGACGGGCGGCCCGCCCTACCACCTCTCGGAGACGCCGCAGCGCTGGTTCCGCACCCCCGGCATCGGCGAGCACAACGACGAGGTGCGCGCCGAACTGCCCCGCGTGAAGCAGGATCGAGGTGTCGAGTAATGCCCGGCCCACTCGAGGGATACCGCGTCGTCGACCTCGCGGACGCGATCTCCGGCCCCTACGCGGCGATGGAGCTCGCCGACGCCGGCGCCGACGTCATCAAGATCGAGCGGCCAACGGGTGACCGCGCGCGCGGCTGGGGCTCGCAGGCAAAGGGCGACCTCGGTGCTGCGTTCCTCGCACTGAATCGCGCGAAGCGCGGCGTCACGCTCGACCTCGAGTCGGACGCCGGCGTCGCCGCCGCGGACCGCATCATCGCGAAGGCGGACGTCGTCATCACCGACGCGCAGTGGAGTGCGCGCCCGGAGTTGCAGCCGGACGCCCTTCGCGCTCGCCACCCGAGCCTCGTCGTGTGCGTTGTCTCGCTCTACGGCGACCGCGGCCCGTGGGCCAACCGCGCCCCCTACGGCGAGATCGCCGCGGAGATGTTCGCCGAGAACACGAACGGCCTCGGTGTGCTCGGCGAGGCGCCCGTGCGCATCGGCACGGACATGGGCAGCATGTTCGCCGGCATCAACGCGGTGCAGGCGATCCTCTCCGCGCTCTACGCGCGCGACCTGAATGGCGCGCCCGGGCAGCGCATCGATGTGTCGCTCGTCGGCTCGCTCATGGCGACGCGGTCGCAGGCATGGGTGGCGCTCACCAACCCCGAGGAGTGGGGCGGCTTCCAGATCGACACCGTCATCAAGCCCGTCGACTACGGCATCGACTGCTCCGACGGCCAGGTGCTGTTCACCATTCCCGGCATGTCGCAGGAGCAGCGCGACAAGCTCTACGCGGACCTCGGCATGCTCGACTGGGTGAAGGATGACCCGCTGTACGAGATCGTGAACGACGACCGCGGCGGCGGGAACGGCACCTACGCGCACATCGCGCGCGGCGTGTGGAACCGCGCCACGTCGAAGTTCACGCGCGCCGAGCTCAACGAGATCGCGGAGCGCTACGGCGGCAACGCCTTCCCGTTCAACAACTACGACCAGGTCCCCGAGTACCCGCAGATCAAGCACCTCGGCCTCGTGCAGACCATGGAGCAGCCGGGCGTCGGCACGGTCACGCAGATCGGCCCGCCGTGGAAGTTCCACGACACGCCCGTCGGTCCGCTGCGCCCGGCGCCGCTGCTCGGCGAACACACGGTCGAAGTGCTGACCGAGGTCGGCTACTCCGCCGAAGAGGTCGCGACCATGCGTCGCGCGGGGGCCCTCGGCGCTTCGTAGTCGCGTCGCCCTCAGATCGCGCCGGGACCGGGCCGAGGGGTGAGGGTTCTCCACCTCCGCGTTCTCGCTGCTCTCGCAGTCCGCGCACAACGAGAAGGGCCCGCCAGTTGGCGGGCCCTTCCTGTTACGACCGCCGCTGCGACTAGATGTCGCTCTGGAAGTAGTAGTTCGGGAACATGATCGACGTCGACGACGTGCCGTTGGCGCTGCTCAGCCACGCCTGGTACTGCTGCGGGCCACGGAGGGCCTTCCACACGAGGTCGACAGTGTCGGTCGCGGGCCCGGTCGGGATCACGGCCATGTTGTCGATCGTGTAGCGCTGCAGCTCCTTCACCGCCGCAAGACGGGTGTTGAAGTCCGTCATGCTCCGGATCTTGTTGAGCTGGTCGTCGATCGCCGGGAAGTACTTGCCCGTCATCGAGCTCGCACCGCCCTGCGCCAGGTACTTGTAGTAGAAGAGGATCGGGTCGGGAGCGGTGCCACCCGGGGGATACTGCACCGCAGCGTCGGCCGTCTTGCCCTTGAACTCCGCCTTCGCGCGGAAGTACTTCGGCACGTAGTCCGTCGCGTAGTCGACGCTGGTGAGGTTCACCTTCACGCCGATCTTCGACAGCATCGACTGCCAGGTCTCTGCCCGCGTCGGGTAGTCCGTCCCGTAGTACGTGCCCGCGAAGACCATGTCGAAGGTCAGCGGCTTCGCGGAGTCGAAGCCGGCTGCCTGCAGCATCTTCGTGGCCTCGGCCTGGTTCAGCTTCAGGTACTGCGCGGCCGGCCCGAACTCAGAGCCCTTCGGGTCGAGCCAGTACGAGCCGTAGCCGGCGGCGAACGGCGCGTTCCAGTAGCTGTTCACCTTCACGCCCGCCGCTTCGAGCGGAGCGGGGTCGTACAGCACCTTCACGAACGCGTCGCGGTCGAGGCCCATCGAGACGGCGCGCCGGACGCGGACGTCGTTCCACGGCTGCCCTGGCAGGAAGCTCATGCCCCAGCCCGGGCTGCCCGACGGCGCACCGGTCTTGACGATCTCGGTGTCCTTCAGCTCCTTGGCGAACGCCGGGATGTTCGGCGGTGACACGGCGCCGAAGTGCAGGTTCTTCGCGCGGAACTGCGTCTCGATCTGCGCCTGGTCGGGCAGGATCGAGATGTTGATGCCGTCGATGTACGGCTTGTCCGGGCCACCGAACCAGTCCGGGTTCTTCTTGTAGACGAGGTTTACGGACGGCTTGTAGCTGTCCAGGAGGAACGGGCCGCTCCCGCGCGCCTCCTTCGACAGGTCGATCTTGCCGGACAGGCCCTCCGTCGGCTCAACCCAGAACTCGTACCAGCCCAGAAGCGACAGCGCGGTCGCGTCCGGGAACTTCAGCTTGAACTTCACCGTCGAGTCGTCGACAGCCTCGACCGTGTCGAACGGTGCGTCCTTGTTGGCCGCGTTGGAAAGGTCGACCCGGTAGACGGAGTCCTTGGAGAACTTCGCCCAGCTCGCGAGCACGTCCGCGGACGTGACCTTGCGGCCGTTCAGCGGGTCCTTCTTGTCGAACTTCGCCGCCGGGTTGAGGTGGACGATGATCGTCTGCGCGTCCGGCTGCTCCCACGTCTTCGCGAGGTCGCCTGACACCTTGCCCGAGGCCGGGCCACCGTCACCGGGGTCGAAGGTGAACAGCCGGCTGTACACGTTCGCGACCAGCGGGTAATACGTCGATCCGCCGGAGCGGAACGGGTCGAGGCTGTCCGGGTCCTTCGGGACCGCGTACTTCAGCGTGCCACCCGGCTTCGGCTTCGACGCCGCCGCAACCGCGGTCGCCGACGCGACCGAGGCGGCCGGGGCCGCCGGCTTCGCCGAACTCGAGCATCCGATCAGCGCGGCACCCGCGAGGCCGAGGCCTCCCACGGTGGCGCCGCGCAAAATGCCCCGGCGGCTGACCGTCTGCCGCCAGTAATTCACTTGGTCCTGCACGTTCCCTCCAGACATTCGGGGGCTTCCTGTGGTGTCGTATTGCGTCGATCGCGACGCGGCAGCACCCCGCCCAGGGAGCCCGTAGTGGCCGTAAGGATAACATTGGCGGCGCTTGAAGCACGCGTTGGCCGCCCGCGAGGCGGCGCGCTCGAGGACGAAGGAAGGCTCGATGAGTAACGACATCAAGTTCGGGGCCGCGCTCAACGCCGAGGGCGATGACGTCGAATTCGCCCGGAAGCTCGAGGCGCTCGGGTTCGACTCCGTGTGGGTCGGCGACCACCCGCAGAACACCGAGGGCTACACCTACCTCGCCGCCATGGCCGGGGCGACCTCGAAGATCACCGTCGGCTCCCGCGTGATCGTGCTGCCGCTCCGCGAGCCGCTGATGAACGCGAAGATGGCGACGCAGATCGACCGCATCTCCGGCGGGCGCTTCATCTACGGCGTGGGCATCGGCGGCGAGGGCAACGACGACGAGTTCCCGAACCTCGGCGTCCCCCTCAAGGAGCGCGGTCGGCGCGGCAACGAGAACCTCGAAGTGATGATGAAGCTCTTCACCGAAGAGAACGTGAACTTCGACGGGAAGTACTACCACGTCCGCAACCTGACCCTGAACCCGAAGCCGATCCAACGTCCGCACCCGCCGATCTGGATGGGCGGCCGCGCGCCCGAGGCAGTCGCCCGCGCCGCGAAGTACGCCGACGGCTGGTTCCCGAACCTCAACACCGTCGACGGGCTCCGCGAGCGCGTGAAGGAGATCAAGCGCCAGGCCAACGAACTGAAGCGCGACATGTCCGACTTCAAGATCGGCATCGTCGCCCGCACCTTCGTCGGCCCGAACCACGACGTCGCGCACGCGGAGGCCGCCGCACGCGGCGTGCCCCCGGGGACGCGCACCTCGACCGACTGGGACGCGATGGTCGACCGCTACGCCGCGCACGGCACCGGCAAGGACATCATCGAGTACTGCGAGCGCTACATCGCGGAGGGCGCGAGCCACTTCGTCTTCAACATGTACTCCCCGCCGGAGCGCATGGACCACGACCTCGAAGTGTTGAAGACGGACGTGCTGCCGTACTTCCGCGACCGCGGGTAGCGCGAGCGGTACCCCTCATGATCGAAGAAGCCCGCCGGGAGGCGGGCTTCTTCCATGTCTGCTCCCCCCCCCTTGAGGGGAGGGCTGGGGTGAGGGTGATCTCGACGGACCTGCGCACGTCCGAGCCCCTGCGGTTCGAGGCTCTCCCCCCTGCCTCTTTGGGGGCTGGGGAGAGGGTGATCTCGTCGAAGCGCGGCTGTCCGCCCCGTCCCGCTCACGCCCCAGAAGCGCCTCGCTAGTTCAGCGTCACCGACTGCGCGACACCCTCGGCGACGCTCGCTGAGATATTCTGGCCGACCTTGATGTCAGCTGCGGTCACGTCGGTCTGGAGCAGCACCTGCGCGTCAGGCGCCACGGTCACGTTCGCGCCGCCGCCGGTGAAGGCCACCGTGAACTTGTTGCCATCGATCGTGTCGATGGTGGCGTTCGTCATCAGGTTCCCCTCCGGCAGCGGCCGCTGGCCGGGAGGAATGTTCGCCAGCGATGCCGGGAACACCGACACGATGCTCGCCAGCAGCGTGTTGTCCGGCTGGCGCTTCGCGGTGACTGCCACGAACTGCCCCTTCTTCAGGTCAGCCGCGGTACCCACCGTCTGGCGCACGACGCGGGACGTGGCCGCGAGGGTGAAACTCGTGCCGTCCGACATCGTCACCTTCCCGGACGCGATCGTCTGGACGGTGCCGTTGACGCGCACCGCGGGCGGTCGCGTCGGTGTGGCGGCGGCGCCGGTGCTGCCCGTAGCAGCGGCGACGGCAGCCGTCGCGGTGGGCGAGGCGGTCGCGCTCGGGGTCGGCGCCGGCGTCGAGTTGCAGGCGCTCGCGAAGAGCACAGTCGGAACGGCGAGGGTGATGAGCCAGCGCATGGAACCCCAATTCAAGTCAGTGCGTCCGCGAGCACGGGTGAACGTGGGGGCGGTGGCGGACGCGGAGGTGCGCCGGCTCTACAAAGGCAACGCCCGCCGCCGCCGGATGGATTCCTCGGCGGGGCGGGCGCGTTGCGTCGACCGCTACTTGATCACATACGCGTTGGCCGAGGAGCCCACCGCGCCCGGGTAGTTCACCGGCTTCGCCGTGACCATGAACTCGTACACCCCATCCGCGGCGCAGTCGGCCGAGAGGTCCTCGAACGTGAAGAACTCGCCGATGCCCATCCCCATCATCACCAGCATTCGGCGGTGGTTCGATCCAACGCCTTCCTCGGCTGGGTCGCCGAGGGAGTGCGACTCGAGGGCGCCGTTGTCAGCCCACACCGCGACGATGCGGTGATCCCACAGCCACTCCGCGGTCTTCATGTGCCGGTCCAGCACGATGAAGTCGATGTCGCGCTGGCTCTCCTTGCCGCCGGTCGTGTCCATCGACTGCTTCTGTGCGTCGGAGAGGCCCGCGTACCAGCGCTGCCAGCCCGTGCGCAGCAGGATGAAGTCGCCCGGCTCGAACGACACGCCGTGCGCGGCCGCCGTCGCCTCGATCAACTCGGTGCTGATGTAGTACCGGTGGTCCGCGTCCGGGAACTCGCCGCGCTCATCGAGGTAGCGCGCGACGTCGACGAGGACCCCGCGACCGACGAGGCCGTGGTGCCCCCACTTCTCGATGCCGATCTCGTGGCGCTCGGCGAGGTCATCCTCCTGCCGGCCCCCGTAGTACCCAAACTCGCGGTACCGGTGGTGACTCAGGCCGTCGAGGTGCGCCCACCCGCCGTGGAGCGGCCAGTGGTCCATGTAGTCGGAGCGGCTCGTGCGCCCCACATTGAGGTGGTACTCGAACACCGTCTTGTTCGGGCTCGTGGGCGGCGGGATGGCCTTCGACGGCTCGACGTTGATCACCTTGCCCCGGCGGACGAGCGAGGCAGCGCGCTGCACGCGCTCGGGGGTGAGCAGATTCACCATGCCGAGCTCGTCGTCGCGACCCCAGACGTCCCATGCGTAGTGCTCACCCGTGGCCTCGAACACCGGCAGGTCAGCGAACTTCGGCAGATTGGACAGGTCGACCATCGGAACCCTCACTTCTGGGCCGTGCGGCCCCTGCCGCGGCAATCTAGCACCGGCGCCGCGGGTCGAGCGGAGTGCTTGACGGCGACCTTGCGGGGGTATTTCATCAATCGGTGAAATCGACGACACCTCCAGCCGCTCCACGCGGACGCGGGCCACGTGGTCCGCGCGCCGAGGGGGACAGCCGCGCCGAGATCCTGGCGGCCGCGCGCACGCTCTTCGCCGCGAAAGGGTTCCGCGCCACGACCACCCGTGAGATCGCCGCGCGCGCGGGCGTCGATCCCGCGCTGATCCACCACTTCTTCGGCACCAAGGCCGACCTGTTCGAGGCGACCGTCCAGCTCCCGCGTATCGCGGGCGAGGTCGGCGCGCGGCTGGAAGCGCCGTCCGGCGATGCTGCCGAGGGACTGGCCCGCCTGTACGTCGAGGAGTTGTTCACGCGCGACGTCGAGACGTTCGCCGCAATGCTGCGGACCGCCGTCTCGAGCCCCGAGGACATGCCGTGGCTGCGCCAGATGATGGAGGACACCATGCTCGCGGTTGCCACGAGGCTGCTTCGCGGGGAACACGTGGCGCTGCGCGCTGAACTGATTGGAGCGCAGATGATCGGGATACTCGTCCTCCGGCATCTCGTCGGTGTCGAACCGATCGCATCGACCTCGACGGACGATCTCGTCGCCGCGATGGCCCCCGCGCTCCGCGCACTGATCGACGGTGCCGCGTGACGGCGCATCGACCGCCGGGTGCGGTGATCGCGGCCCTCGTGGTCGTGCTCGTCCTGGGCGCGGTTGCGCTGCTGTGGAACCGCGGCATGCTGCCCGGGGCGCGCCTCGCGAGCGGGGCGCTGGTGGCGTCCGGCACGCTCGAGGCGGACGAGGTCGTCGTCTCCGCGCGAGTGAGCGGGGCGATCACCTCGATTCCGCGCGCCGAGGGCATGACCGTCACCGAGGGCGACCTCGTCGCGACGCTCGACGATCGGACCGTCCAGCTGCAGGTCGAGCAGGCGCCCGATCCCGCAACGAAGCGCGTCTACCAGCTCCAGGCCGCCGACTATCGTCTGACCTCGCCGCGCACCGGCATCGTGACGCGCGTCCCCGCCCACGTCGGCGAACTCGCATTCCCCGGTGCAGCGCTGCTCGCCGTGAGCGACCTCTCCACGCTCCGGCTCACCATCTACGTGCGCGAGGCGGATCTGTCCCGCGTGCGCGTCGGGCAGCGGCTCGGCATCACCGCCGTTACCTTCCCTTCGAGGACGTTCGGCGGAGTCGTGACCTCGATCAATCAGCAGGCCGAGTTCACGCCGCGGAACATCCAGACGACCGCCGATCGGCAGAACCTCGTATTCGGCGTGCAGGCGGATGTCGACAACCGCGACGGCTCGCTCAAGCCCGGCATGACCGTGGATGCGCAGTTCCTTACCGGCACGGACGCGACCCCGTGAACCTCGGCCGCCTCATGGCGATCATCCGCAAGGAAGTCATCCAGATCCGTCGCGATCGCGCCACGCTCGGTCTCGTGATCGGCATCCCCGTCATGGAGCTCCTGCTGTTCGGCTACGCCCTGAACACCGTGACCGACCACATCAGCACGGTCCTCGTCGACGAGTCGGGGACGGCGAGCAGCCGCGCCTTTGCGAGCGCGTTCGAGCACAGCACGTATTTCGATGTCCGGATGAAGGTGAGCGACCGCGAGTCCGCGCTCGCGGCGATCGACCGTGGCGCAGTGCGCGTGGCCCTCATCATCCCGCCCGATTTCGGCGACCGCGTGCTCGCGGGCCGTCCGACGGCCGCGCAGATGATCGTCGACGGCTCCGACCCCGCCATCGCGCAGACCGCGACCTTCGCGGGCGGCCTCGTCGCGCAGACCCAGTCCGCCTTCGCGACCGTCGATGTCGCGAGCCGCGTCGTGCCGGTCGCGCAGACGCGTCCCGCGATCGACCTGCGTCCGGTCGTCCTCTACAACCCGCAGATGCTGAGCGTGCAGGCGATGATCCCGGCGCTCGTCGGCATGGTGCTGCAGTTGCAGGCCGTGCTCCTGACCGCCCTCGCGATCGTGCGCGAGCGCGAGCGCGGCACGCTCGAACAACTCATCGTCTCGCCGATTCGGTCGAGCGAACTGATGCTCGGCAAGACGCTGCCGAATATCGGCCTCTGTCTCGTGTCCACCGTGATGGCACTCGGGATCGGTCGCCTGCTCTTTGGTGTGCAGATCCAGGGTTCGGTGCTGGAGCTGCTCCTGCTCACGCTGCCATTCCTCTTCGGCTCGCTCGGCATCGGTCTCGGCATCTCGGTGGTGGCGAAGAACCAGTCGCAGGCGCTGCAGATGACGATGTTCACGCTGCTTCCCTCGATCCTCCTCTCCGGCTTCCTGTTCGCCCGCGAGGGGATGCCCGGCTTCTTCCAGGTGCTCAGCCTGGTCATCCCGATGACGCATTACCTGCAGATCCTGCGCGGCGTGATCCTGAAGGGCGTCGGAGTGTCCGTCTTGTGGCCGCAGGCGCTGACGCTCACCGTCTTCGCGGTCGTCGTCCTCGGCGCTTCGATCTCGCGCTTCCAGAAGAGCGTCGAATGACTTCGGAGACGCCGGCCATCCAAGTGCGCGGCCTCACGAAGCGCTTCGGCGATCGCGTCGCCGTCTCGGACGTGAGCTTCGAGGTCAACCGCGGCGAGGTCTTCGCCTTCCTCGGCCCGAACGGCTCCGGCAAGAGCACCACGATTCGGATGCTCTGCGGCATTCTGCAGCCCACCTCGGGGGCGGGCAGCGTCCTCGGGTACGACATCGCCACACAGCCGGAGCGCATCAAGGAGCACATCGGCTACATGAGCCAGCGCTTCTCGCTGTACGAGGATCTCACCGTGCGCGAGAACCTCGAGTTCTACGCCGGCATCTACGACGTGCCGCGCGCCGCGCGCGCCGCGCGTGTGACCGAGCTGATCGCGATGGCGGGACTCGAGGGGCGCGAGCGACAGATCGCGGCCGAGCTCTCCGGCGGATGGAAGCAGCGCCTCGCCCTCAGTTGCGCGATCGTCCACCGTCCGCCGCTGCTGTTCCTCGACGAGCCGACGGCGGGCGTCGACCCCGTCTCCCGGCGCGAGTTCTGGACGATGATCCACGGCCTCGCCGCGACCGGCGTCACCGTGTTCGCCACGACGCACTACCTCGACGAGGCGGAGCACGCCGGCCGCGTGGGCATGATCGACGCGGGTGTGCTGAAGGCGCTCGCGACGCCTGAGGACTTCAAGGCGCACTTCCTCAACGGGCTCCTGTACGCGGTGACGTGCGACCGGACGATGGACGCGCTCGTCGCCCTCGCCGCCGTCCCGGGGGTGTCGGACGTGAGCCTCTATGGCGAGTCCATCCACGTCCTCACAGATGACCTTGAGGCGACCGCCCTCTCGACGCCCCTCGATGCGCTCGGGGCGCGGGACGTCGTCGTTTCGCGGATCGCGCCGTCGTTGGAAGACGTGTTCATCAGCCTCATGAAGCGGCGCTAGCCGGAACGCCGCCACTCGCTCCGGACGACCTACAGCGCCCGTGGGACCGGGTGCTGACGCCTCACCGCGCAGCTACACGGTGAATTGCATCACCGTCTGCAGGACGATGAGCACGCCTGCGACTGCGATGCCGACCGCGCTCATGGCGGGAAGCGCGGCGAACAGTCGCGCGAGGGAAGGCGAATTGCCGGGGAGTCTCGCCGGCAGCAGGCGGCGCAGCCGCGCCCCCAGGACGAGCGCGACGCCAATGCCGGTGAGCACCGACGCAAGCCCGAGGCTGAACGCGACGATGAGTGCCATGCCCCACAGGACCTGGCCGAGTGAGATCGCGGCGAGCATCACGACCAACGCCGAGGGGCACGGCAGCAAGCCGCCGAGAACTCCCAGAGTCAGCAGCGAGCGCCACGATACGGGCCCTCGATCATGCGTCGGCTCTGTGTCCGGCGTTCCGTGCGCGTGGGCACGGACCTGCGCGACTGGTGCATCGGCGACCACCCCGCCGGCGCCCCCCCCGCCGGCGACCATCGCGCCCGCGGCCGTCGGTCGCAGCTGGATGACCACGGGCGACAGGAAGTCCATCGCGACCGGGCCGCCGAGGCCGAGCGCCGGTATGACCGCGCCACCGGGCTCGTGCGTATGGGCGGCGCCGAAGAGGCCGTGTCGATGGACGCCGCCCTCGTCGATCTGCGGTGAGCGTCGTCGCAACGCCTGGGCGCGCGGGATGAACAGCCCGATGCCCATCGCGACCACGCTCAGGCCGGATGCGAGGCTGAGATAGAAATAGAACCGCTCCGGCACCAGGAAGGCGGACGCGGCGATTGTGATGAAGCCGAGCAGGTACACCGTCGAGACGTGGGTCGCAGTGACGGTGAGCCCGAGTGCGACGGCATGACGCACCTTCCCACGCGATCCCACGAGGTACGCCGCGACCATTGCCTTGCCGTGGCCGGGACCGAGTGCATGCAGCGCGCCGAAGCCGAATGCGGCCGCAAAGCTCGCGATCACGACCAGCAACGACTCCGGGCGGCGGATGAGCGCCTCGAAGCCCGGACTGGTGCTCGAGGTTCGCACGAGGTTCGCGCCGAGCAGTTCCGGTGCGGCGGCTCCGCTGTCGGGTGTCCACGTGAACCGCACCTCGCGTACGTCGGGTGCCGACGCGAGAGACGTCGTGGGGTACGAACGCAGGGCATCGCTCCTGTCCTGCTCGAGGGCCGGATCGATGCTCGCCTGCGTGCCCGCAGACGGATGCACGACGATCTCCTTCCACCCGATGCGATCGCTGTAGTTGCGGTCCGTCAGCACCACGCTACGTGCGTCGCTGGCATGGACTGGCGTGGAAAACTGGAGGTCGACACGCAGGACGTCGAGGCCCGCGCCACCGTCGCGCAGCGCAGCGTTCGCCTCCGCCGCGCGCAGGTCGAGGCGGGCATCGCCGATCCGGAGGTCGAGGTTGTCTCGCACTGTGGACGCGAGTGTCGTTGCGTACGCTCGCAATTCCTCGGCAGACGCCCGTCCGTCGTGATCGCGGTCGATGTCGCTCATCAACTGGAACGTGGGGATCTCGGCGAAGTCGAGGACATACTCGACGCGCGCCGTCTCCCGGTAGAGGTCGAGTCGGGCATATCGGTTGATCGTGAAGTTCCCGAGCGGGTGCGCTGAGGCGCCGCGAGGCATCGCCGTCAGTGCAATGGCGCACGTCGCGAGGACGATCGCCGCGAGCCCCCAGAACGACGTTCGGCCGCCATCGGTTCGATGCATCATTGGGCGCCTCCGAGTTGCTTCAGCGTGGCCTTGGCCTCCGGAACGCGCAGGATGTTGAACGTTGGGTTCGCCTTCAGCGCGCCGTCGAGGTGCGCCCGCGCGGCGGCTGTGTCGTGCTGCGCGGCGGCGATCATGCCTGCGTGGAAGAGGAACAGCGGGTTCTGCGTGCCATACCGCAGCGCGTGCTCAGCGTGCGCGCGTGCTTCGGTCAGGTCGCCCCGGCGATAGAGGACCCAGGCGAGAGCGTCATCGGCATCGATCCCGGGGCGGTCCGCTTCGGCGGCCCGTGCGACGCGCAGCGCTTCGTCGAGGTCAGTGTTCTGATCGGCGTAGAAGAGGGCCATCTGGAGGTCGGTGTTCACACCGCTGGAGCGATAGAGCCGGTCGATCACCCGCACGAGCGCGTACTGGCGCCGTGCGTCGTCATGCTTCCCCATCGCCGTGTAGACATCGCCGAGGGCGATCACGTACTGCGGCGCCGGATAGCGCTGCGCCACCGCGGCGTAGAGGCGCGCAGCCTCGGCGTAGTCGCCGCGCGCTGCGTGCACCCCGGCCCGGCCGGCCAGGGCGTTCACGTACGACGGGTACGCGCTCAGTGCCGTCGTGTAGGCCTCGTCAGCGGCGTTCAGGTCGCCATGGAGCAGACGGAAGTTGCCGAACTCGGTATTGGCCCACGCGGTGTCTTCGGGGCGCATGCGCGTGTCAGAGGCGAGGGCGTTCTGCCAGGCGTACCCGGCGCGTGTGAGATCGCCACGCAACTCGTCGATGTTGGCCTGGCGCGCGTTGGCCGACAGGCCGGGCGCGATGCGCAGCAGGCTCGCGTACGTCGCCGCAGCCTCCTCGTACTGGCCGAGCGCGAACTGGTCGTCACCGAGGACGCCGAGGCCGTATGGCTCGTCCGGTGCCTGCCGCAATGCCTCGTTCACGATCCCCAGCGAGTCTCTGAACTCGTGCTTGGCGCCGCGCACCGCGGCGAGGCGCAGCATGGCATCCGGGTTCGCGTTGGGCAGTTCGCGCAATGACGCCCGCAGCGCAATCTCGGCGCGGTCGTAGTCCGCGACGTCGCCGGTCTGGCGTGCTCGGCGTAGATAGCCGTCCGCGAGGTGGTTGTAGGCTGTCGTGTCGTGCGGGTCGGCGGCGATGCGCTGTTCCCAGAAGGTGACGAGCCCATTCGTCGCCTCGAGCACGCCCGAGGTAGGTGCAGCCACTGGTGCGGCCTGCCTCGTGACGAGCAGCGCGCTCGCCACGAGGAGGACGACACCAGCAGCCACCGCAAGGGATCCGAGGACGGTCGGTCGCAGTGGTCGACGCCCGCCATGCGGGGCAGTCGGACGGATCGTCGTGGCACTGATTCCGATCATGACTCGTTCCTCTCGCTCAGCCCTCGAGCTGCTCGCTACTTCGCGCGGCGGCGGACCAGGACGGCCGAGCCACCCACGAAGAGCAGAGCGCCAGCGCCGAAGAGCACCGGCCACAGCGGGCTCGGCGACGCCGGCATGAGGCCGCCGTTGCCGGTCTTTGCCGGTGCCGGGGCCACCTGCGCGGGCGCAGAGACCCACGGGTCAGCAAGGAACGGGAACGTCGAGCCGAAGGCCTTGTCGTTGCCGTTGATCGCGTCACCGACGCCCTTGCCGCCACCGCGATTCAGCACGATTCCCAGCGCCGCATCGATGACGTCGTCCGTCAGCTGACGGCCGTTCGGGAACACCACCGGCTTCGAGAAGTCGATCGTGACCACGTCGGGGATCAGCGCCGTCGCGACCTGCGTGGCCGTGAGGTTGCCGAGCGGGCCGCCATCCTCTGCGGGCAGCACCGACTTCACGGCGTTGCGGAGCCCGTTGACCGAGGCCTCGCCCATCGGGCGGAACGTCGTTGCGTCACCGGCGGGGCTCCCCTGGTTGAACGCATTCTTCGAAGCCGCCGGGATCAGCGCGGTGTTGATCGCGGGGATCGCCATGCGGTCCACCTGCGCGCCGCCCCGGGCAGTGCTCGCCCACGCACGAATCGTGCCGGTGTTCGAGGTCGCGGCGCCGGTGAGCGCCGTGATCGGAAGCTCGATCACGATCGACGAGACGTTCGTCCCGGCGAACGTGTCCGCCGGCGCGCCTGCACCCGCGGCCCGGAGGCCCGCAACCGGGGTGTACGGGGCCGTCGTGAATGCCTTGAAGGCGGTCAGGTCGAAGAAGAACGGGTCATCGCGCAGGCCCGCGAAGACCTTGATCGGCCCCGCCGTGGCCACGATCGGTGCAGTGCCCGCCGGCGTCACCGTGCCCGTGATCGGCGTCGCGCCAAGGCCCGAGACCGAGAACTGGTTGCCGGTGAAGCGGGCGATCACGGTCGCGTCCGCGACGAGATCACCCGTGTTGTCGACGTGAATGCGGTAATCGACACCGTTCGCGAACGTCGTGGTGGCGTTCGCGGCCGGCGCGGTGAGGGGGTTCACGTCCAGCGCGACCACCAGGTTGTCGGGGTTCGACGGACTACGGAACGCGTAGACGTCCGTGATGTCCGCCGCGGCGTCGCCCTCGACGCTCGGCGAATCACGGTGGTCGGCGGCGTCGGCGCGGTAATGCACCAGCGATGCCGAGAGCAGCACGAAGCCGAGTAGGACGGCGAGCGACCCTCCGAAGGAGGA
>CAIXBH010000058.1 GCA_903917615.1 uncultured Chloroflexota bacterium
AAATGGAGGCGGGCGCCGGCCGCCACGTCATCACCACCGAGATCGAGCACCATGCCGTGCTGCACTCCGCGCAATACCTCGAACGCTTCGGCTTCGAGGTGGAGCTGCTGCCGGTCGACGAGTACGGCCGCGTCACCGCCGAGCAGGTCGCTGCCGCCGTGCGCGAGGACACCGTCCTCGTCTCCATCGGCTACGCGAACAACGAGGTTGGCACGGTGCAGCCGCTGCCGGAGATCGGCGCTGCCGTCCGCGCGCGCGCCGCGCAACTGGGGCGCCGTATCCCGCTGCACACGGACGCCGTGCAGGTCGCGAACACGCACGACCTCAACGTGGACGCGCTGGGCGTCGACCTCGTCTCGCTCTCAGGGCACAAGTTCGGGGGCCCGAAGGGCACCGGGCTGCTCTACCTGCGTCGCGATGTCCCGTTCCTTGAGCAGGAGTCGGGCGGCGGACAGGAGCGGCAGCGGCGGTCCGGCACGGAGAACGTGCCCGGCATCGTCGGCATCGCCCGCGCGCTGCGCCTCGCCCAGGACGAGCGCGCGGCGTTCGTCCAGCGCACGAGCGCGCTCCGCGACCGCCTCCAGCATGGCATCGTCAGCGCCTGCCCGACGGCGCGTGTGAACGGCCATCCGACCGAACGCCTCCCCCACACGCTGCACGTCTGCTTCCCGGAGATCGAGGGCGAGTCACTCGTCGATGCGCTCGACGCGGTCGGCATCGAATGTTCCGCCGGCGCCGCCTGTACTTCGGCGACGTGGGAGCCCTCGCACGTGCTGCTGGCGATGGGCGTGCCGCTGGACCTCGCCATCGGCTCGCTGCGCATGACGCTCTGGCCCAGCCTCACCGTCCCGCAGATCGACTACGTTGTCCGCCAGATCCCCATCGCCCTCGAGCAGATCCGCGCCGCCACCTCGGCCACGCTCTAGCTTCTAGCCCTCGAAGCTGCCTAATCGCCGCTCCGTGAGCGTGCGGTGGACTCCCGCACACCGCGACGGACAATTGCCTAAGCGGGGATACAGATTGCTTTACATAGCGATTCCTGTTGTGTACGTTGCATATGCCCTTGATCCATTGTTCCCCGAATGGATGTGTGGACGTGCCGGATTCGCCGTTTGATGAGTATCTCGACTTGGTGGAAGCTGCGCGTGAGCTCGGCATCCATCCACAAAGCCTGCGTCGCCTGATCAAGCAGGGGCGCGTGCCAGCGACGCTGTTCGCCGGGAAGTACCTCATCGAGCGTGACAAGCTCGACATGTTCAAGTCGAGCTACGACCCGCGTCCCGGTCGTAAGCCGATCCGCCGCCTGCTCTAGGCACCGCGAGGCACCAGACCTCGCCTCCGCGCTACCTCGTTGGGGTGGCGCTGGCCGCGACGTCGCGCGCGCTGGTCGTCGGCGGGATGTAGAACGTCGTCGCGTTCGAGGCCGTCAACAGCCGTTGCTCAGCCCCCGCGGCGTGATCGCACAGGATCTGCGCCCGCACGATGTGGTCGCCCGAGAGCGTGAAGTAGGTGTCCACGTCGTTCGCGTCCACCGGACCGAAGATGATCAGCGTGTCGCCCTTCGGCCACGTCGGATCGGGATCGGGGTTCGGCTTCGTGGTCACGGCCGCCGCGTAGAGCGGCCCCGCGCCCTCGGCGATCAGCTTCAGCGCCGGCAGTGGGTCCTCGGTCCATTCGGTTTGGCACGCGCCCGTCGCGAACACGCGGTACGAGGTGCCCGTGGCGTCGCCCGGCTTGCACTTCGGCGGCCCACCCGCGCCCTGCGCGGTCGTGCAGCCGATCTGCTGGTAGGCAACCAGGCTGGCGAGATCCTCGGCCTTGCGGGCCGTCATCGCCGCCACCACCTTCGCGACCACCGGTGGGATCGCGCTGCCCGTGTTGAGCGGAAGGGCTGGCGTGGCGGTTGGATTCCCCGCGGCCGGCGTGGCCGTGGTCGAGGCCGGCGTGGGCGTGGGTGTCGAGGTGACCGCTCCGCCGGCACAGCCCATGAGCAGGAGCGCGGCAACGATCGAGGTGGCGAGGGTGGCAGGGCGAATAATCATGATTCGATGGTCGCAGAGAGCCCAGCGATCCGCTAGGCGGGGCCTGGGCCGACCGGGTGAGGCCTAGTCGAACTCGGAGCGCGGCTCGCCCTCGCGGTGGATGTACGCCACCGCACGCTCGAAGTCCTCGCCGCCGATCAGCCCGGAGGACTCGAGGTAGCGCAGGGTGACCTCGAGCGAGAGGATCGCGTGCAGGCGCACGCCCATGCCCTCCAGGCGGCGCATTGCACCCTGCTCGCGGTCCATCAGGACGACGGCGTCGGACACCATCAGGCCCGCGTCCCGCAACGCGATGATCGTCTCGACCAGCGAGCCGCCGCCCGTCGCGAGGTCGTCCACCACCAGCACGCGCTCGCCCGGGCGGTAGATGCCCTCGATGTGCGGTGCGGTGTCCTCGTCGGCCGGTCGCGGCGGGCGCACGTAGAGCAGCGGCCGGTCCATGCGCATCGCGAGCCCGGTCGCGAGGTACAACCCGCCGATCGGCACGCCCGCGATGCCGTCGAACAGGTCGACGGTACGATTGCGACGCGTCATGCCCAGCTCGACCTCGTCGTGGATCAGCGCGACGGTGCGCTTGAGCGCGTCCGGCCGCGAGATGAGCAGCTTCGCGTTGAGGTACACCGGCGAGTTCCGCACGGTGCGCCCAATGCTGAAGTCGCCGAACTGCAACCCGCCGAGGCGCCAGAGCGTCTCCGCCAGCCACAGCCGTCCAGTCGCCTCGTCGCTGCCCGGCTCGGTCATCGTGTTCCCTCGCGGACCTGTGCGGCTTCGGGGTTGAGTGCGTTCGGTGGGCGCTTGCCGGCGAGCACGCCAAGCAGCCCGTCCACGGCGAGGTGCGCCATCTTCAGGCGCGTCGGTTCGGTCGCGCTGCCGAGGTGCGGCGCGACCACGAGGTGCGGCGCACTCAACAGCGGGTGGTCGGGCGGCAGCGGCTCCGGGGTCATGACGTCCAGCGCCGCCCCAGCGATGCTGCCCGTCTCCAGCGCGTGCATCAGCGCGTCCTGGTTCACCACGCCGCCGCGCGAGGTGTTCACGAAGATCGCGCTCGGCTTCAT
>CAIXBH010000059.1 GCA_903917615.1 uncultured Chloroflexota bacterium
CGAGCATCGGGAACAGCCCGTCTCTGAAGATCGCTGGCCGTTTCTCGAATCACCGCGGAGCAGGGGATCTCATGGTTGCAGACTCGTCGGCAGACATTAGGCGCTACGTCGCTGCACGTCTGAAACAGTTCGCCACCGAGTTGCTCGACCTGTCTGGTCGAAGTCGCCTGCTGAACTACCGCGAGTCATGGACCGACCGCATCGGCCCCGTCGGCTTCAGTTCCTCTTTGACGATTGACGCGGTCTTTCGATACCTCGACGACGGACGCCGCCTTGAATTCCCCGTATCGGACACAGCCGCACCGACGCTGGTGAATCCCATCTCGTCGAGCCGAGTGCTGCTAGGCGTGCCCCAGATGCCTCCAGCGCAACTGCGGCGAGCACTGAAAAAACTCAGCGATGCCTACAACGAAGGCCAACGGGAGAAGGGGACGAATCACGTCTTCGCTATGTTCGGCTTCCTCGAATACGTCGCTGGAACTGTCGGCACCGATGGCATCGAAGGCGATCGACGGCTCGCGCCTGTTGTACTGGTCCCTCTAGAGGTGCAGCGGGTCAGTCGCAGCGGCACTTGGCAGTACTCGTTTGTCAGTGCCGGCCCAGCGGAAGTCAATCCGGCTCTCGCGGTGCTGCTAAGCACCAACTTCAACTTGGACATCCCGGCCCTAGAGGAGGGCATCCAGAACTCGACGACCGGCCTACAACTCTCAACCTACTTCCGCGCTGTTGAGCGACAGATCATCTCCAGGAAGCCGACTTGGCGGCTCCTTCCCAATCTGGCGGTCGCCGCTCTTCCGGCAAGAGGCCGGATGGTCATCTACGAGGACTTGAGTCAGGGATGCTCACCGAACGACGACGACGCGATCTGGATGGCAAATCCTTGGGTCGCGAACGAGCGAGTAACCAAGCTACTGGCCGGCTCCACGGATTCCGCTGACACGCTGCAAAGCGCCGACATACATCCGGTCGATTCACCAGCGCTACGCGGCGAGATCCCCGTCTTACCGCTACCGGCAGACTCGACACAGTTGTCGGCGGTTATCGATGCGCTCCGAGATCGCGACTTGGTGATTAAGGGGCCACCCGGTACCGGCAAGAGCCAGACGATTGCGAACCTCATCGCGGCGTTGCTTCAAAGACAGAAGTCAGTTCTGTTTCTCGCCGACAAGGCGGCAGCACTGGAGGTCGTACAAAAGCGGCTCGATGATGTTGGTCTAGGCCCGTTCTGCCTGCAGATTCATTCTCAGCAAGCCACACGGACAGAAGTCCTTCGGCAAGTGCGTTCGCACCTCGCGGCTGTCCGTAATAGGACTGCTCGGCCAGCCGAGTCGCTTGAAGAAGCCCGCACCCTGTATTTCGACATGCTCGACGATCTCAACCGACGAGTCGCGCTCCTGGGTGCGCGACTTGGAGAGACGCGCTACTCGATTCATTCCGCCCTGGCTGAGTTAGACGCGGTTCCCGGCTCTCGGACTTCACCGAGCGAGATGTTGTCGCTCGCCTGGGTCACGAAACGGATCACCGACCGTGACATCCAGGAGTACGTCGCACTGTGCCGCCGAATCGAGTTGCTACGCGAGACGCTGGCGCAGGACTTTGGGGTTGGCGCCGACCACCCATGGCTTCAACTCCATGACGATCAGCTCGATAACCCGGACTCGATACCGACGATCTTGGACGCACTCCGAGGCTACCGCGACGCGACCGCACGGCTTGCCCAAGCAAGCTCGATCTTGATGGCCGAGCCAACGATCGCTGACGTGAACACGATTTCTGACTCGCTGCTCGCTAGCGTTGCTGAGCTGGGGCACCCGTCCCCTAGTGAACTCCGACCGAAAGCAATCGCCCTTCTCCAAGAAAGCGCGAAACGCCAGACTTACCGATCGGTGCTCGACCTGTCCGATCAGTTGGATGGACTCACGGAACGTATTCGGGCTCTCGCTTCCTCGCCCCCCGACCCGACGCAAGTCCTCGCCGCCAAAGACCTTCTAGAGTCGAGGAAACTTCTGGGATCCTCCCAATCGGTCTTGGCGTGGGACACGGATCTTGCAGAGGCTTGTAACCGACACAATCGACTGGTCGGGGCGACAGGTGCGTTGACTGCGCTCACGACCCGGCTCGCCTTACCCCCGTTGCGCTCCCGCGACGACGTTCTCGCATTCAGCGAATGCCTCGACCTCGCCCAACAGCTTCGGATGCTACTTCACGTGCGCCGCCAATCACTCGCATCACCTGATGCACTGGAGTCAGTCAAACGACTCGGTCAACGCGCGGCTGAGTTACGAGCTGCTAGCACCGAGCAGGCGCGCGAGTTCGTCGTTGTATCCGCTCAAACCAGCTCAGACGAAGTGCTCCGAGCTGCGACGAGTCTCAGGACCGCCGGGATGTTCTCGTTCCTCAGCAAAGAGGATCGGGCTGCGCGACGCCTCTACAAGACGCTCCACCGCAGGGATGCTCCCGCTTCGGTACCGGCCGCTGACGCCCTACAGACCTTCGGCCTGCACCTCCGAGACATCGAAGCATTTCGCGGATCGAACGAAGCATCTTCTCTGTTGGGGGATCTCTTTGATGGCGTCGAAACGGACTTCGCACCGATCCTCACTTGCGCCGAGGTCCTAGACGCTGCCACCCGGCTTCGACGGCACGGAGAACTAGGTTCCACGTTGGCCCGCGTTCTCACGCACGGCACGAATGAAGAAGCCGCGTCGCTTGCCGATCTGCCTAGCCCTGAGGAATCCGAAGCGATCGGAGTGCTGCTATCAGAACTTTCATCGGCAGAGCCTGACATCACGGCGCTCGTCGTTGCGAAATCTTCCTGGATTCAGTCCGCGACCGAAGTACTGGAAGCCCTACGTTCCACGCATCTACGCGAGGACATTCCATTCGGTCCGGCGGTGACCGAGTTGTTCCAGGTGCTCGGGCAACGCGCAGAGAACCGCGAGGCCAGCGCGCGCTTCGCATCGGCACTGGCTGAGCTGACCGAGGCCGGGTATGACGTGTCGGGGCAGGGCGACCGGGTTACCCTCAGCCAGGATTTGGATCTGTTTGATTCATTGGAGACCGTTGCTTCGTATTGCGAAGTGCCTCCGCTGTTCGATGGGGGGGCCGTCAGTGCCTTCCTCGCGAGGACTCACAGCAACATCTCTGAGTTGGCAGCCGCGGTTGCTGGCCTGCGCCGCCAGCGTATCCACGTCGACGCGCTCTTCGGTTCGACTCCAATTCCTCGCCTTCAAGACAACCAAAGTCCTCAATCTGTCGTCGAAAGTTGCGATGAGCTTGTTGGCCAGCACGCTTCGCTCGCGGTCGCTCTGCAGTTCCTTGGCGCTGTCAGGGATGGTAGGCGGCTAGGCCTGCTTGATGGCGCCCCTAGTGGCGCCGTATTCGATTCGACCTTCTTTCAAGATGCCCACCGACGACTGTTGGTGACCCTTCTGCGGCTCGTCTTCCCGAACTTTCGAGCGATCGCGGAGGTCTCGCGAACGGAGATGGAGTCGCTGCGGGAGCGATTCGCGGATGCAGGAACACGTCTACGCAGACTGTCATCTGCGGCGGCGAACTCCGAACTTCGCGGCCGTCCGCACGTTAGCGGGGTTTCGCGGGGCAAGAGGTCCGATTGGACCGAGTGGAGTCTACTGGAGCACCAAGCATCACTGACGCGCCCGTCATTGCCCCTTCGCTCTCTACTTGAGCGCTCGGCACATGCGCTCAAGTCCAACATGCCGTGCTGGATGATGTCGCCAAGCTCTGTCGCTCAGTTCGTGTCGCCGACGCAACGCTTCGATGTTGTGATCATCGACGAGGCGAGCCAGATGCGTCCGGAGGAGGCCGTCACGTCGATCGGGAGAGCCGAACGGTTCGTAATCGTCGGAGACGAACAACAGCTTCCTCCAACGTCATTCTTCGAGGCAGATCCCTTCGGCAACATCCCCGATGAGGAGCAAACTGAATCGATCCTGGAACTCGCCGCGGCCGTGGCACGGCCAGTTCGGGAACTGCTCTTCCACTACCGCTCGCGTCACGAAGATTTGATTCGATTCTCGAATACGAACTTCTATGACGATCGGCTTCAGATCTTCCCGTCTGCCGAGCGTGTTCTGGAGGGAGTCCCTCTCGGCGTTATCCATCATTTCGTCGGCGGCACTTATCAAGGCTCGGGCCTCAACGAAGAAGAGGCTCAGGTGGTTGCGAAAGCCGCCCTGGAGCACATGCGAACCCGCGCCGACTGGTCGCTAGGGATTGCCGCAGTCAACCAGGCCCAAGCCGATGCGATCTCTAACCTGTTGGATCAATTGGTTGTGCGGGATCCCGTAGCGCAGCGATTCTTGGCTCGCTGGGACTCGACGACGGAGCCGTTCTTCGTCAAGAACCTCGAATCGGTCCAAGGTGATGAGCGCGACGTCATTATGATCAGCACCGTCTATGGGAAGCAGCAGGGTCAGACACGAGTTCAGCAAACCTTCGGCCCGATCAACTCCTTGAATGGACATCGTCGGCTGAATGTCCTAATCACTCGCGCGAAGTACCGGTGCGAGGTCTTCACCTCAATGCAGTCCTCGGACATCACGCCCGGACCTACGACACATCGAGGAGTCACAGTGCTCCGCGACTACCTTGCGTATGCCGCCACGGGCCATCTGTCGCGGATGATTGCGCCGACCGACGCACCAACCGGCGATTTCGACAGCCCATTTGAGGAAGCGGTCGCCGCGGCGCTTGGCGATGCCGGCTGGAAGGTGCACACACAGGTCGGCGTGAACGGATTCCGAGTCGATCTCGCAGTCGTCGATCCCGAGAATCCCGATCGGTACATCACGGGAATCGAGTGCGACGGAGCGACCTATCACTCCTCCGCCTCTGCTCGTGACCGAGATCTGTTGCGGCAGGAAATCCTCGAAAGCAAAGGCTGGCGGCTGTATCGAATCTGGTCCGCTGATTGGTTTGCTGACCGGGAAGCCGAGCTCTCCCGCGTCCTGAGGTTCCTGGATGACCTCGTGGTCAAACAGGACGACGGCTTCGTAGTGCCGGAGGTCGTCGGACCTGCACATGCTCATGCCGCGCCGAGCTTGCCAGCGGCAATTGAATCGTCAACGGAGGTTGCGCAAGCGCAGTGGACTCAGACTGAGACTGCCGTTGCAGATTCGGCATCGTCCACCGACGGCGACGAACGAGCTGAGGAAATCCGTCGGCTCATCCGATGGACGGTTCCGGAGCGCGGGAGGATTTCATGGCTGGCTCTTCAAGAGTCGGTTGCCAAGGCACTTACCGAACATCTCACCGATGAACTTCGGATCGAGATCGACCGCGAGGTGGCTGCCCTCGTTGCAGCGAAGGAAATTGCAACGGACTGGCATGACTTCTGGCGACGCGACTGACGATACGACGACGGTGAAAGGAGGCAGCCGTGCAGCATCAGATTAGGTTCTCGATCGAGAAGGAAACGAAGAACACTGTCCGATACCAGGAGGAGTCAGGCGGGAAGCCCCCGGTCATTGGAACTCTTTATGTGCAGAAGTGGGCCTTGGGAGTAGACGTGCCCTCAGTTCTCTCATTGACCATCAGTACCGACCCCCCTCCGCCCGATCAATGACTCAACCGGTCCATCTGTGCCTCGTATGCCGGCAACAGCGTTGGGGGCAATCCGTCAATCTCCTCAGCAGCCTTTCGCACTGCTTCGGGTAATCGCCCAAGCAGGTCGCTCACAATCTCAACTGCGCGCGAACCAGATAGCCCCCACGCCGTCGCCTCGGCCACGAGACGATCTGACGTGACACGATCAATGCGTTGAACAGAATCGACGTACATCGACATGTGCTCCGTCACCCCTTCCGCCTTGTACGCGAGCGTCGACATCAAGTCGTACAGAGGCGCAAGCCGCAAGCTCAGGTCTTGAAGGTGGAGCAGAGAGAAGTTCTTCCCATGTGCATCCGCGTTGCCGAGCGCGACGTTGAAGGTGACGGCCCTCAGTAGTGCTTCGAGTGACGACCGCTCCGTCGCGCTCATGAGCACAGCTGCGACCTTCCGGAGAGATGGACCGCCGTCTTCCTGGTACTTGTTCTTTGGCAGAATCCCGAGCGCCTGACACAGGTCTTCTTGGTGCACGCGAGTCACGATCCTCTGTGCATCGACCGTTCGGTCGAATCGTTCAATAACGATCAGCTTGCGGCCTTCGACCTGAATGACCTCGACCTCTGCCACGGGAAGCCCTGCGTACTTCGCGACGCGCATGCAGAAGGCTTCGTTCTCGACGGTGTTGCGGTACGTGGCGTGAGGGGGCTTCAGGATGTGCGTTGACGGCGTGTTGTCCACGGGCCGCCCCCAGGAGCCATCTGGCATCTTCGTCAGAAGCAGCTTGTCCTGGATGCCGGCGAGAGAAAGTCTCACACGGCCACTGACGCCGAGGGGCCGCGAACGAAGCCCTCGAACAAGTTCATCGAGCTCGGTGTCGGACAGCGGTGTAGCGGTGGACGTTGTTGCCTGTGCCGGGGGCGATGATTCGTCCGGGAGCACGATGAGCGCCCCGGCACAGTCACGGCCGAGTTCACGCAGCAAACCGAAGGTGTCATTCGCGACGAGGTCGAACTCGGCGGCGATCGTGGCGCGCGTCTCCCCTTCCGGGAGTAGGCCATCCAAGAACGCCCGCGTGCGCGCATTTGGGTATGGCTGGTCGACCACCGGCAGATTCAGCGACAGCAGCGGCGTTCCCAGGCCGAACTGGGTACGAGCATCATCGGTGTACTGGAGACGAAGACGACCGTTGCTGCCCTGCTCGATGCGAGCCACGAGGGTTCCGTAGAGCCAGATTGAAAGGCCCCCGGCCATTACCAGTCCGCCTCTTGCAGCGACATTCGGACGCCCAACTCCCGGAGGATGCGGAAGAGCCGCCTCATGTGCTCGGTCTCTCGGCCCTGCTCGATCTCCGACAGGTAGCTCCGGTGAAGCCCGACTCTCTCCGCGAGCTCTGCCTGTGTCAGGCCGGCCCGCGCCCGGTAGTGCTTGATTGCCGCTCCCAGCGAGTCCGCTGAGTAGATGCGGAACAGAGGCTCTTCGCCCATCGGTTGCTCCTAATGTCGTAATTCACCGACATCATAGCAATCTACACCGATGTCGGCAAATCACGACAACCGATGAGGATGGACATATGTCTTGAAATCAAGACAAGAGTCAAAGACTACTCCTTGTCGGGATATTCAGACAACCGTCGCTGCCCGAGTCTCATCTACCAGCGATACCGCGAGACGGAACGGCGCGACCGTGATTTCGCCGCCGGTGAACAGTGATTCCGATGTTTGTGCAGTGGTAGCGACGGCGCGGACTTAGCCGCAGCGTTGCTATCCGCCCGCAACCAGACACAACCCTGACAGCCCCGCCATCGACGAGGATTTGCCTCGCTTTGGCGGTGCCCCCCGACCCGCAGTCGCTTCCGCCATTCGCGAGGTCGGTCCCTCTCGACACTTCGCGGCGCCGAGTTCGACGCCTGTTGCGCGTGTCACGGCCGGGTGACGGCTTCGACCCGATACTCCGCCCGCACGACGTGGCCGACGGGGTAGCGGGAGACGTGCCTCGGCGGATCCGCGTGGGGTTGGACACGCCCTGGACGAACCAGCAGCGGGACGACTCACCGTGAGATCCTCGATCAGGTCGGCGGACGCAGGACCGAGGCGGCTCCGCCGCGGCGTTCGCCGCCCCGTGGCTGGGCAGGTCACGCGTCCCAGAGTTCTGACAAGGCACACATTGGGAGGCGGACAATGGCATCGACCGCGATTGCAGCGGCAGCGACGCTCGTGACGATGGGCGTGCTCGACGCGATCTGGCTGACGACGATGACCACACGCCTCTACCGCAGGCAGCTCTCCGGCCTGCTGCTCGACGCACCGAGCATGGTCCCCGCGCTCGCGTTCTACCTGCTGTACGCCATCGGCGTCCTGGTGCTGGTCGTGCGTCCGGCGCTCGACGGCGACTGGCCGCTGAGTCGCGTGGTCGCCGTTGGTGCACTGCTGGGCCTGGTCGCGTACGGCACCTACGACCTCACGAATCAGGCTACCGTCCGAGGATGGTCGATGGTCGTCACCATCGTCGACATGGCGTGGGGAGCGTCCCTCACCGCCGTCGTCGCCGCGATCGCCATCGTGGTTGCGCGCCGGTTTGCCTAGTGCGCAACGCACGGACGGGGTGCTCATGGGCGCGCTAGCAAGAGTCGTGGACCGCGCCATCGAGTGGCCGGTGGTGACCTCATTCACGTGGATCGGTTACGCCGTGCGACGTCGTGTCGCCCGGTGGCGGGCACTGGAGTCCTACGACCTCTCCGGCCGCATAGCGTTGGTCACGGGGGGCACGTCCGGCATCGGCTTCGCGGCCGCGCTGGCGCTCGCGAAGATGGGCGCCCACGTCATCATCCTTGGTCGCGACGAGGCACGGACCGATGCGGCACGCCTCGAGTTGGTGAGGCTCGCCGACTCTCAGCGCATCTCGACAGTCCTGGCATCGATGGACGACGCCGAGGAGGTGCGACGAGCAGCGGCCGAGGTGCTCGCGCAGCACGCTCGACTCGACATCCTGGTTCACAACGCGGGAGCGCTTGCGGCGGAGTATCGCTGCTCTCCGATGGGGGTCGAGCAGACCTCCGCGGCGCAGGTCGCCGGACAGTTCCTCCTGACGGGACTGCTGCTCACGCGACTTGAGATCGGCGCTCCCGGCCGCGTGATCACGGTCTCGTCCGGCGGTGCCTACCTCGCCCCGCTCACCGTCTCAGGCCTCGACCCCGCGCCCGCCGCATTCGATGGCGCGAAGCAGTACACTCTGGCGAAACGCGCACAAATCGCGCTTACGGAACTGTGGGCCGAGCGTGCCAGGGGACGTTCCGTCGTGTTCCACTCGATGCACCCCGGCTGGGTCGACACGCCGGGCCTGGCGGCGTCGCTGCCCCGATTCCGCCAACTGCTGCGCCCACTCCTGAGATCGCCCGAAGAAGGCGCAGACACGATCGCGTGGTTGGCGGCCGCTCGCCAGCCGGAGAAGTCCAGCGGCGCGTTCTGGTTCGACCGCGTACAGCGCCCCACGCACCGCATCGCGAAGACGCGAGCGGCAGACACCGCGGAGCGGCGTGAGCGCCTCTGGCAGTGGTGCGAGGCGACGAGCGGGTGGCTGCTTGACCGGCCGGGCGAGACAGGAGCCTAGGCGTGGATATCGCGATCATCGGCGGGGGCGTCAGCGGCCTGGTTGCGGCGTACCTCCTCCAGCGGAAACACCGGGTGGACCTGTTCGAAGCGCGCGACACCGCCGGAGGACACGCCAACACGGTCGTGACGCGGAATGCGGCAGGCGACGAACTCGCCCTGGACGTCGGCTTCATCGTCTACAACCAGCGCACGTACCCCGTCTTCAGCCGCCTGCTCCGGGAGCTCGAGGTTGAGACACGACCATCCGACATGTCCTTCGGCGTGAGTTCCGAGCTCGATGACTTCGAGTACAGCAGCCGCGGGTGGCGAGGGTACCTCGGCAGCCCCCGCAACCTGTTCAGCCTGCGCCGCGCGATGATGGGTCTCGACGTCCTGCGCTTCCAGCGCAACGCGCGCGACGTGCTGCGGCGCGATGTACTGCACGACATGCCCTTCGAGGAGTACCTCCGCCGCGGCCACTACAGTCGCGACTTCCGCGAGCGCATCATCATCCCCCTCATCGCCTCGACCTGGTCCAACGCCCCGGCCGATGTGCTCGCGTTCCCGACGAACTATCTCTTTCGCTTCCTGGACCAGCACGGCGTGCTGGCGCTGCACAGCATCCCGGAGTGGCGGTGGATCGTCGGCGGAGCCCGGAAGTACGTGGAGGCAATCCTTCGCACGCTGGACCCGACGAGCGTGCACTGCGGGACGCGGGTCACGGGTGTCACTCGGCAACGGGGCGGGGCCTGCGTGGCGCTGCCGGACGGCGAGCGCCATTTCGATGCCGTCGTGTTCGCGTGCCATGCCGACCAGGCACTGTCGCTCCTGGGCGATGCCTCGCCCGCAGAGCGCGATGCTCTCGGCGGCTTCACCTACGCGCAGAACCATGTGGTGCTCCACACGGACGAGCGCGTGTTGCCGCGGCGCGCATCGGCCCGCGCGGCATGGAACTACCACCGCATCGAGCACGATGGATTCCCGACAACGCTCACGATGAGCTACGACCTGAACCGCCTGCAGGGGCTGTCCGGATCGACGACGTACTGCGTGTCCGTGAACCCCGGAGAGCGCGTCGATCCGGCGCGCGTGATCGCGGCGTTCGACTACGCACACCCCGTCTACTCGCCGCGCACCCTCGAGGCCCAGCATCGCCTTGAAGCGCTGCAGGGGCAGCGCCAGACCTACTTCGCTGGCGCGCACCTCGGCTATGGATTTCACGAGGACGGTGCGCGCTCCGGAATGGAGATCGCCGAGTCTCTCGGCGTCCACTGGTGACCAACGGCCGTCGACGCCTTCGCTCGCACTTCCTCGTCGGCACGATTCGTCACCGCCGCTCGCGGGTGACGACGTATGACTTCACCCACCATGTCTGGTATCTGGCGCTGGATCTCGACGAACAGACCGAAGTGGATCGCGCGCTGCCGCTGCTCTCCTTCAACCGTCGGAATCTCCTGGAGGTCCGCGATGCCGATCACCTCGACGCCGATAGCGGGGGGCTTCGGACGGGGATCTCGAGCCGCCTGCTCACTCACGGCTTCGACCCGGCAGACCTGCACGTCACCCTCGTCGCCTACCCGCGTCTCCTCGGATACGTGTTCAACCCGGTGTCGTTCTATCTGTGCCACGACGCAGCGGGCGTCCTGTGCCTCGTGCTGGCCGAAGTACACAACACGCATGGCGATCGCCAGGTCTACGAATTCGTGCCGCGCACGGAGGGTGGGCAGGTCTTCAGGGGCACGCAGCACAAGCAGATGTACGTGTCGCCGTTCATCGCAGCGGACGCGCAGTATGAACTGCTCGTCCAGGACGACGGCGAGCGACTGGCGATCACCATCCGGGAGAGCGAGGGCAACGAGCCCGTGCTGGTCGCTCAACTGGAGATGCAGCGGGTTCCGCTCACGAATCGGAACCTGATGCGCTTGATTGCTGGCGACCCGCTTGTCGCGCTGAAGACGTCCGCGCTGATCTTCTGGCACGCGATCCGCCTGTGGTGGCGCGGAGTCCCATGGCAGCGCTACAGGCGCACGCTCTAACTGCAGGCCCCTTCTGGCGCGCGTGCCCCACTCCGCGCCGGCTCCATCCTCGTTCACGTCGGCTGTGCGCGACCGTGCACTCGGTATCCCAGCGGCCATGGCCGCATGGCGCAACGAATACAGCGCGTTCGGCCCTCGAGACGCCCGCAGCCACGTACCCGCCAGCGAACCCCCTCCCGCATGCGCACACGCCAGCGCGAAATGTTCCCGGCCTCAACTGGCGGATAACGCGTCACCCGATCACGCAGACCTAACGCGCCGCAAACACGAGGCTAATGCGGTGCGAACTGGCACATAACTTCCGCTCCGTACGTTGCCATCAATCGTTGCAAGGGAATCACTGATACCGCACCACGCGGGGCACCGAGAGCGAAGCGATGGATCGCACAGGCACAGCAGGAAACTACTGGACTCGCAGGGTCGCTCGGCGCGGCGTAGTGCGCGCTGGCGTGTTCGGCTCCGCCGGGCTGATCGGCGCAGCGCTCATCGGCTGCGGGAACGACGCCAAGCCGACCGCGAACAACACGACGGCACTCGCAGCCGGCGGCTCCGCCGCAGCGGCCGTCCGTCGCGGCGGCAAGCTGCTGCTCAGCGACATCCCGCAGACGCAAGACCTGCACCGCCACAGCGGCACGATGCCCACCCCCTCCCTGGTGGCTGACACCCCGACGGCGATCGACGCGAACGGCGCGACGCAGAATTTCCTGCTCGACGGCGTCGAAGCCCCCGATGCCTCGACATACACGTTCAAGTTCAAGCAGGGCGTGAAGTTCCACAATGGCCGCGAGATGACGTCCGAGGACGTGCGCCAGAACTTCGCCCGCATCAAGGCGACCAAGGGGGCGTGGCTCAAGTCGGTCGCGGACGGCATCGACACGATGACGATGCCCGACAAGAACACCATCACGGTGAAGCTCAGCTCGCCGTACTCCCCGATGACCTCGCTCATTTCCGAGATGTGGCTGATGGCGCCGGAGTCGCCGGGCTGGGACAGCACGATCACCACGCCCATCGGTACCGGACCGTTCGTCTGGAAGCAGTGGATCCCGAACGACAAGATCGTCCTCGAACGGTTCCCGGACTACTGGCGCAAGGGCCAGCCATACATCGACGCGATCGACATCAAGAACCTCAAGGGCGACACGACCCCGGCCCTGCTGGCGGGCGACATTCACATGACCGGGGTCTCCCGTGACCAGCGGAAGCTGATCGGCAGCAATCCGGCAATTACGTTCCAGCAGGAGAAGGCCACCTCGTGGCAGTTCCTGTCGTTCAACAACCGCAAGGCGCGCGCGCCGTACACGGACATCCGTGTGCGACAGGCCATGGGGTACGCGCTCGACAAGTCGGCGCTGAACGAGTTCGCGAACGGCGACACCGGGACGGTCGCCGACCAGATGGCGCCACCGAAGTCCTTCTACTGGTCCGACAAGGTCGTCGACCCGTTCGCAAAGCGCGACATCGCGAAGGCGAAGCAGTTGCTCCAGGCAGCCGGTATCGCTCCGGGCCAGTTGAAGCCGGTCATGCCGGTCAACAGCAGCCCGCGCGAGCCCGAGGCAGTGGCGGCGCAACTGAAGGAAGCGGGCATCGCGCCTGACCTCCAGGTCGCCGATGACATTGCAACGGAGACGCGGCTGCAGTCGTACGACTGGGACATCTACTACGCCGGCTCCGGTCCAAGGTCCGACATCGCGCTCCGCTACGTGCGCCTCATGTCGGATGGCCCGAACCCGGGCCTCTGGGGAGGCCCACAGGACCCCGAGTTCGATCGCCTCGTGAAGGCGGCCTGGACGCTGGTGGACGGGGAGGCCCGGAAGGCCAAGTACCTCGAGGCATGGAAGATCGCGATGGACAAACTCTTCACCATCGTCGTCTACCACAAGGCGGGCACGACGGCTGTGCGCAAGGAGGCGGGCGGCTGGCAGACGGGGGCCGTCGCCAACTTCAACCGCATCGACGGCGGCGTCAGCTTCGTCCAGATCCAGGCGTAGGCCGCATGGCCACCCTCAACATCGACCGGCCCGCCCCGCGGACGGTCGATGCGGCCGCCCCGGTGCCCGCGGTCATCCGCGAGCGCCGGCGGCCGCGCAGCCGCCAGTTCTGGATTGGCGGGGCGATTGTCTCGCTCGCGATCGCCGTCGCACTGCTCGCCCCTCTGCTCGCGCCATACGACCCGCTGGCGCAGAGCATCGCGCACCAGTACGACGGCCCGTCCTCGGCACATCTGCTTGGACTCGATGACCTCGGGCGCGACGTGCTGTCGCGCCTGCTCTACGGAGCGCGCATCACGCTGCTGACGGCCGTCCTCGCGATCGCCATCGCGCTGCCGCTCGGCACCATCATCGGCGCGTGGTCGGGGCTCTTGCGGGGCTGGTTCGACATGGTCGCCATGCGCGTCCTCGACGTGCAGCTCGCCTATCCGGGAATGCTCCTCGCACTGGTGATGATCGTCGCGCTTGGGCCCAGTCAGAAGTCCGTCATCCTCGCGTTGGCCGTCGGATACGTGCCGTACTTCGCACGGCTTGTCCGTGGCGCCGTGATGACCGAAGCGAGCATGGACTACGTGCTCGCCGCAGAGGCCCTCGGGCAGCGGCGTGCCCTCATCCTCGCGCGCCACATCGGCCCGAGCGTGGCCGGCCTCATCGCGGTGCATGGCTCGTTCGCCGTCTCGGGCGCGATGGTGACGGAAGCGTCCCTGTCCTTCCTCGGCCTGGGCGTCTCGCCGAGCAATCCCTCGTGGGGGCGCATGCTCTCCAGCGGCGCCGAGGTCATCTACGTCGCGCCCCACGTCGCGCTGGTCCCCATCGTTGCGCTGAGCATCGTCATCGTCGGATGGTTCTTCCTCGGCGAAGGCCTCCGCGAGTACCTCGACCCGAGGCGCGGCTGATGCTGCAGTACGCGTTCCGCCGAATACCGCCCGTGATCATCACCCTGGCGCTCGCGTCGCTCTTCACGTTCTTCATGCTGCGCATCGTGCCGGGCGATGTCGCCGACGTGCTGTCGGTACAGGGAGCCGTGTCCGAGACCGACAAGGCGCTCATTCGTCAGGAACAGGGCCTCGACCGCCCTGTGCTTCTGCAATACACGGACTGGGTCGGGCGCCTCGTCCGCGGCGACTTCGGCCATTCGTACTTCACGCATCTGCCCGTGCGAGAGCTGTTCGCATACGCGTTCCCGAAGACGTTGGAGCTTGCCGCCACGGCGATGGCGATCGCACTCGTGGTCGGATTGCCGCTCGGGACCCTCGCTGGCGCGTTCCGCGGCTCGATCTTCGATCACGCGGCAACCGTGCTTGCCATGCTCATGATCTCGGTGCCGACGTTCGCCCTGGGGATCATCGCGCTGCTCTTCTTCGCGGTGCGCCTGCAGGTGCTTCCGGCGACGGGAAGCCTCGTCCTCCCGGCCCTCGCACTGGGCATCGACATCTCGGGCACGCTCGTCAGGACGCTGCGCTCCGACATCCGCGAGGAGCTGCGGTCTGACTACGTGCGCACCGCCCACGCGAAGGGCCTCACGCCGCTCACGGTGTTGCGCCGGCACATCCTGCCGAACTCGCTGACTGCCACGATCACGGTGATGGGACTCGCCCTCGGGCACCTGCTCGGCGGCGCGGTCATCATCGAGACCGTCTTCCATTGGCCGGGCATCGGGACCCTGCTGATCGAGTCGATCCGCAATCGCGACTACCCGGTCGTCGAGGCCGTCGTGATGGTCATCACCGCACTCTTCGTGGCCGCCAACCTCGGCGTCGATCTGCTGTACGGACTCACGGACCCGCGCGTGCGGGTGTAGTCGCGGTCGGGAAGGGAGCACCGTGCCCACGATTGTCATCTGTTTCGACGGCATGGCGCCCGAATACCTCGTGCATGCGGACACGCCGGTATTCGACCGCCTCGGTCGCGAGGGGCGATGGATCACGGGGCATTGTCAGATGCCGAGCGTGACGAACGTGAATAACGTCTCCATCCTCAGCGGCGCGAAGCCAGTTGCGCACGGCATTAACGCGAACTTCGCCATCGGATCGGACGGGGTCGAGGTCTACATGGAGTCGCCGGACGCAATCCGCGTCCCGCTGCTCCAGCAGCGAGCGGCCGACGCCGGCCAGCGCGTGGCGGCGATCTCCTCGAAGGCGAAACTCGCCGCGATCATCGGTCAGCACGCCGACGTCACGTTCTCGGTCGAGCATCCGCTGGCCTGGGTCGTCGAGTCCATCGGCGCGCCGCCGCCGATCTATTCGTTCGAGGCGAACCTCTGGCTGCTGCGCGCGGCGCGCCTGGTCATGGAACGCGAGCGTCCGGACTTCCTGTACGTCACGACAACGGACTACCTCGGACACATGCTGCCGCCGGAGGCCGACGAAGCGCGGGCGACGTTCACCGAGTCGGATCGGCTCGTCGGAGCGCTCATCGAGGGCATCGACGACGTCAGCATCGCGATCACGGCCGATCACGGCATGAACGCGAAGCGCCGCTGCCTCAGCCCGGAGGCCATCCTCGCGGCGCACGGCATCGAGGCCGTGTCGGTCTCAACCCTGCAGGATCGCTACACCAGGCACCACGGCAACATGTCCGGCTCGGCGTACATCCACCTCGACCGATCGATACGCGAACGGGCCGCCGAGGTGCTGCGCGCATCCGCAGGGATCGAGCGCGTGCTCACCCGCGAGGAGGCCGCCGGGGAGTTCGCCCTCGATCCCGCGCTCATCGGCGAACTGGTGCTGCTCGGCGATATCGAGACGGCGTTCGGTGGCGGCGACGAACCGGAGTGCGCCGTTGAGATCCGTTCGCACGGATCGCTCCACGAAGCGCGTGTCCCCGTCATCACCTGGGGGCCACGCTTCGAAGGCTTCGACGGTACGGAGAACCGATCCATCGGTGCGTGGTTGCACCGCCAGTACGACGGCCTCGCCGCCGTATCGGCTCCACGCGAGGCACCTGCAGTCTAGGAGTTGGCGCGATGACCAAGGTCGTGATCGTGGTGTTCGATGGCATGAACGAAGAGCTGGTCACCCCGGACCTGATGCCGCACCTGTCGGCATTCGCCTCGTCCGGTGTCCGGCTGACAAACCATCGGCCAGTCTTCCCGAGTGTGACCCGCCTCAACGCGGCCGCGATGGTGACCGGGTGCTTCCCCGGCACGCACGGCCTCGCGGCGAACCTGTCGCTGGTGCCTGAGTTCCATCCCACGGAACCGATGGATGCGCTCGAACCGCAGCTGACCGAACTACGCAGGCGCACCGGCCAAGTGCTGTTCGTTCCCACGCTCGCGGACATGCTCGCCGAGTATGGACTCGAGTACATCGCGGCAGGCGTCGGCACCTCGGGACAGGCGTTCCTGCACCACCCGAACGGCGAAGATGCCACCCTCGGTGCGACGCTGCACACCGACTTCTCCCTGCCACGCCCGCTCTACGAGATGCTGGTCGATCGCTTCGGCCAGTGGCCCGAGAAGGTACTGCCGAACAGCGCACGCCTCGAGCACCTGACGACGCTCTTCCTCGACTACGTCCTCGACGAGCGAGATCCGGCGGTCGCCTTGCTGTGGTTCTCCGAACCGGATAGCTCACAGCACGGCACCGGGCTCAACTCGCCCACCGTGCGACAGGCCATGCGAGACGCTGACGTCCAGTTCGGCCGCCTCCTCGACTGGATCGAAGCGAGCGGAGACGACACGAACGTCATCGTCACCTGCGACCACGGTCAGTCCACGATCGTCGAGGGCATCTCCCTGCAGGAGCGACTCGCGGAGGCCGGCTTTGCCGCTCCCGGCGAGCTCGGCGGCGTCATCGTCGCCGGCAACGGCGGTTCCGCTCTTTTCTACGTGGATGGCCACGACCCGGAGATCGCGGATCGCCTCGCGGCATGGCTCATGGCACAGCCGTGGGCGGGACCGATCCTCGCGTCGGAGCGGGTGGGAGCAATCGCCGGGACCCTCCCGCAGTCGCTCCTGGGGATGGACGGCGAACGTTCGCCTGACCTCGCGCTGTCGTTCGCCTGGTCAAACGAAGAGAACGAGCACGGCCAGCCCGGCATGGTCTACTCGGCCGGCGGCACGGCGGGCCGTGGCACACACGGTTCGATGAGCCCGTGGGAGTTCCGCACGTTCACGGTCGCGCGAGGCCCGGCATTCAAGCGGGCGACCAGCATCGACAGCGTGACCGGACATCCTGACCTGGCGCCGACCATCCTCTGCATCCTCGGACTGGATGTGCCCGCGCACATCGAGGGACGGGTCATCGAGGAAGCGCTCGTCGATGGCGAGGCCCAGGCGCGCTCGTTGGTCGAAGAGCACACCGCCGTGCGGCGCATCGGCGATGCCGTGTACTCACAGGTGCTCCTCGTAGCTCGCAACGGCGACGCAGGCGTCCTCGTCACCGCGCGCGCAGGTCGCATCGAGTCCGCGCGAGTCCGCGTCGAAGTGTAACCGCGCGATCATCACCTGACGCTCGGAGTTGCTCGCAACCGCGGGACTTCGCGAATGGCGCGCGGAGGTCGAGACCGCGCCACCGACACGCCGCGTCTTCGGTGCAACGGGCCGGGCAGGTGCCCGGCCCGAGTCGATCGTGATGCGAAGCCCTGCTCCGGCGCGCCGGCTCTCCTCAGCCGCCGGAAACTCGACGAACCCCCGCTCGTTGGCTAGGCTCCCCGCAAGGGGCGCGAGGGCGGCGGGCGCCTTGCTTCGTGACCGCGTTCGTTGCATGGGCGCCTGAGCTCGGCGCAACTGGGCTGGGGCGTCATCGGTGGACGAGACCGCAAACCTGCTCATCAGCCTGGTGTTGATCCTGCTTGCCGCCCGCGTGAGCGCGCAGATCGCCATCCGACTCAAGCTGCCCAGCGTCTTCGGCGTGCTCCTCACGGGCGTCATCCTCGGCCCGAGCGTCACGAACCTCATCCCCGAAACCCCCACCCTCCTCGGAATGTCGAGCATCGGCGTCGTGCTGCTGCTGTTTGTGGCGGGGCTGGAGACCGACCTCGTGCAGATGCGGCGCGTCGGCGTCGCGGCGCTACTTGCGGCCGTGGGCGGTGTCGCGGTCCCAATGGCCGCCGCGTTCTTCCTCGCGCAGCGGTTCGGCTACGGGACCGCCGAATCGATCTTCATCGGCACGATCATGACCGCGACCAGCGTCACCGTGTCCGCCCACGTGCTCCGCGAGCTCGGCTATCTCCAGACGCGGATCGGCAGCGCGATCCTGGGCGCCGCGATCATCGACGACATCGTGGGCGTCATGGTGCTGACCGTCGTCGTGAGCGTCGAGGGCGGCGGGAGCATGTTCGACCTCCTGCGCCTCGCTGCGTTCATCCCGATCGCCCTCTTCGCCGGGCTGTGGCTCACGCGCCTCGCCGCGCGCCGGCTGATGCACAACGACACGCACGACCGCTACATCGAGGTATTGGCGCTGGTGCTCGCGATCTCATGGGCGGCGCAGGCAATCGGCGGCCTCGCTGCGATCTCGGGCGCGTACCTCGCGGGCGTCCTGTTTGGGCGCACGGTGCTGCGCGACGACCTGGCGAACTTCGGCAATCTGATCGGCTACGCGCTCTTCGCGCCGATCTTCTTCGTGACCACGGGCATGATGACCGACATCCACGCGGTTATCTCGACGCCGGTGTTCACGCTGCTGCTCTTCGCGACGGCCGTACTGGGCAAGGTGATCGGATCGGGTGTCGGTGCGCTGGCCGGTCGGTTCACGCCGAGGGAATCCCTCGCGGTCGGCGCGGGGATGGTGAGCCGCGGCGAGGTCGCCATCGTGATCGCGGTGCTCGGCCGCAACAGCCACGTCATCGGCGACGAGGTCTTCGCGGCGAGCATCGTCGTGACGCTGCTCACCACCCTCGCCGCTCCGCTCCTGCTCCGGCTCACGCTGCCGGGGATCACGAAGACCACCGAGGACGAGGCCGATGCCGCACGCCGTCTGCGCCTCGAAGGCGACATCGAGCGCCTCGAAAGCTGACACGCGCCAGCCCGCTAGAGCGCGATCTCCTTCACGTCCGGGCTGACCTGCAGCGGTGCTCCAGTCAGCGAGACGACCTCCTCGACCGTGTACCCGGGCGCGTACTCCTCGAGCACGAACTGTCCATCCCGCACGGCGACCACCGCGATGTCGGTGACGACAAGCGTCACGCCGCGGGGCGACGTGACCGGCAGCGTGCAGGCATCGAGCAGACGCGGCTTGCCCTCGCGCGTGGTGTGCTCCATCGCGAGCCAGATCTCCTTCGCGGACGCGACGAGGTCCATCGCTCCGCCGATGCCGCCGAGGTTGTCGAATGCCGAGTTGCTGAGACGCCAGTTCGCGAAGGAACCATCGGCGGCGGCCTCGTACGCACCGAGCACCGTGACATCGAGCCGTCCGCTGCGGATCAACGCGAACGAGTCCGCGTGGTGCACGAAACTCGCCCCCGGCACCAGCGTCACCTGCTGGCCGCCCGCGTTCCAGACGTCCGGGTCGCCCTCCTCGGGCGTCGCCACACGGCCGTAGCCGATCACGCCGTTCTCGGACGTGAACAGGATGTCGTCCTCCTCCCGCGTGTAGCCGGATGCGAGCGTGGGGATGCCGATGCCCAGGTTCACCACCGACCCGGGGCGCAGGCGTCGACCGATGACCGCCGCCATCTGCTCGCGCGTCAGGCCACGCTTCGCGGGGGCGCCCCCCTCCCGTGCCTCGGCCGCGGGAGCAGCGGCACGCGCCGGGCGCAGCGGTCCGCCCGCCGGGATCTACACCATGCGCGTGACGAAGACACCCGGCGTGTGGATCTCGTCCGGCGAGAACGTCCCCGCGGGGACGATGGGCTCCTCCACCTCGACGATCGTCGTCCGCCCGGCCATCGCGGCGATCGGGTTGTAGTTCCGCGCGCCGTGGCGATAGATGAGGTTGCCGGCCGTGTCGGCCTTCCACGCGTGCACGAAGGCGTAGTCCGCGACGATCCCCTCCTCGAGGACATACGTCCGCCCATTGAACACGCGGTGCTCCTTGCCCTCGGAGAGGAGCGTCCCAACGCCGGCCGGGGTGTAGAACGCGGGGATGCCGGCGCCGCCAGCACGAATGCGCTCAGCAACAGTGCCCTGCGGCAGCAGTTCGACCTCCAGCGTCCCCGCACGCGCCATCTGCTCGGTGATCGACGGGCGCGATGGGTGCGTCGCCGCGGTGAACGAGGCGATGAGCTTCTTCACCCGGCCGTCCTCGATGAGGTTGCCGACGTTCCGCACGCTCGGGTCCGTCGAGGCTTGCGCCGCACCGTTCTGGACGACGGTGATCTCCTTCGTGCCGCGCTGGTGGAGCGCCGTCAGGAGGTTCAGCGGCGTGCCGACCCCGAACCCCGGGACGATCAGCGTGATCCCGTCCGGGACATCCGCGACCGCGTCGGCCATGGTTGGGTAGATCGTCGGTCGTGCCATCGCTGCCCCCCGCTTTTCTGCTCCGCACACCCCGCGCGCAGCGCGTGGAATGTACATCGTCGGCCCGGACCATGTGCGGAAGGAGCGGTGGCTCCGTCCGCCTCCCGGTGGCTGGCTCACCGCTCGGGTCTAGTTGTAGCCCCTCGCCGACCGCGGGCCGCCCAGCATGCCCACCGCGCCCTGCGCGTTCCGCACGTAACGGTTCGGTGACCCCGCGTCACGCACGATTGGGGCGACCGGGAGCCTCGACAGCGCTCCCGGGAACCACGAGCCCGGCCCGGGCGTCCTACATGGGCACGGGAAGAGGAACCACCATGCGGACCACACGACAGTTCATGACGGCGATGTTCCTGCTCGTTCTGGCGAGTTTCGTCCTCGCTGGCTCGAGCGCATCGGCGGCCACCGTCGCCGACACGGGGCTCGCGAGCCCGGCGCTCGGTCAGGTGGCACCCATGCCCATGCCCTCCGGACAACTCACGCCCACCCCCGTCTACGGGAACCTCGGCCTGGCGCTCGTCGTGTACTCGGGTGGCACAGTCGACGACCTCGAGTTGACCGCCGGGAACGCCGGTGCTTCCGGCGTCTGGGTTCAGGACTCGACCGGCCGGTACCAGCTGCTGCCGGTGCAGGCCCCCACGTTCGTGAAGTCGGGCTTCGCGGCAGCCTTCCCCGCCGCAAGCGCCAGTGCGGCGAACTTCCCGCAGGCGATCGCGGTGACCCTGGTCGCCGCGCCGACACCGCCGCAGCCCACCACGGTCACGCAGTCTCAGAACGGCACCAAGCTGACGATGCGGGTGGGGGATCGCTTCCTGCTCCAGCTGGGCGACGCCGTGACGTGGGTGCCGCAGGTCGCGGACCAGACCATCGTCAGCCGCGTGGCGAACATCGCCGTGGTGCGCGGCGCGCAGGGCGTCTACCAGGCCAACCAGCCCGGGACCACCACCCTGAGTGCGACGGGCACCCCGCCCTGCCCAGCGGGCGCACCGTGCGCGCTCTACCTCATCCAGTTCAGCGTGACGATCGTGGTGCTCCCCGCGCCAGGCTCATCCGGCATCCAGGGCACCGTGACGCTCGGCCCCATCACGCCGGTCTGCCAGGTCAGCGTGCCGTGCGATAGCCCGTACCAGGCGACGCTGACGATCAACAACGCGGCGGGAACTCAGGCGGCGCAGGTCCGATCCGGCGCGGACGGGCGCTACACGGTCGCGCTCCCCGCAGGACACTACACGGTCGTGCCGCTGAGCCCGCAGGGCCAGACGCTGCCCCGAGCCGCCACGATGCAGGTCGACGTGGTCACAGGGCAGTACGCGACGGTGAACGTGCAATACGACACCGGCATCCGCTAGCGAGACCGCGGGGCCTCGTCGGATTCGGACGGGCCGCCGCGCACCTCGTAGTCAATCGGCCCGGGGTGCCACAGCCAGCCGAGCGTGCCCTGTGCGGCGCGCTTCCCGTAGAAGCCGCCGCCGGGGCCGCGGAGCACCCACGCGAAGCCGACCGCAACCACCGCGCCGACGAGCGGGCCGACGAGGTACACCCACCATGCCGTCCACTCCCCCAGGACCAACGCCGGCGCGAGCGAGCGGACGAGGTTCATCGACGCTCCGCTCACCGGCGCGCCTACCAACCCGGCGAGCGCGATGTACGCACTCACGCCAATCGCATTGAGCGGCCCCACGTTCTGCGCGCCGGACGAGGTCCCGAGGATGGTGGTGACGAGCCCCGCGGTGAGCAGCGCCTCCCAGCACGCCGCAGTGAACAGGCTGACACCCGTCCCCGGCAGCGTGAGACCCGCATCGCCCTGGCGGCCGAGCAGCGCCACGAGAAGCAGCGTGGCGACGACGCCACCGACGGCCTGCGCCATGACATACCCCGGGAGGCGATTCCACGGGAAATTGCCGCGCATCGCGAACGCGATCGTCACCGCAGGGTTGAGGTGCGCCCCGGAGACCGCGCCCATCGATAGGATGACGGCGCCGACCATCAACCCGGGCGCGATGACCTGCGCCGCCACGCTCACGGCATTTCCGCCGAAGCGCGCGTTCACCATCGCCGCACCGACCGCCACGAACACCAGTGAGAACGTACCGAGCGCCTCGGCGAAGAGGCGTCGCCACTCGTTCGCCTCGTTCAGGAAGTCGAGGAGTTCACGGCGGACCGCAACGGGATCGGGCTCGCCCACCCCGCCTGTCCCCGTGCCGGTGCCCGGCCGCGTCACGGGACGAGCAGACCGTGCTTCGGCTTGCCTCCGGGATACGGCAACACAACCGAATCGTCCGCATGCAGCACCGAGTCGTCCCGGCCCTCGTAGTCGAGGCGCGAGAGCAGGTCGCGCATGATGTTCATGTGCGCGCGGTGCTTGTGGTCTGCGCGCACGATCGTCCACGGCGCGTGCTTCGTGTGCGTCTGCTCAAGCATCTCGTCGCGCGCCCGGCTGTAATCGTCCCACTTCTCCTGGGCGATGGCGTCGAGCGGGCTCGTCTTCCACTGCTTCAGCGGATCGCGCCTCCGATCTTCGAGGCGAGCCGCCTGCTCATCCTTCGACACGTCGAGGTAGTACTTGATGAGATGGATCCCGGAGTCCACGAGCATCTGCTCGAACGCCGGCGCAGAGCGCATGAACGCTTCCAGCTCATCGTGCGTGCAGAACCCCATCACCCGCTCAACGCCCGCGCGGTTGTACCAGCTGCGGTTGAACAGCACGAGCTCCGTTGCAGCAGGCAAATGCCGTACCCAGCGCGTGAAGTACCAGAGCGTCTTGTCGCGATCGGTCGGCGCTGGCAGCGCGACCGATCGCGCCTCGCGCGGGCTGAGGTGCTCCAGGAAGCGCTTGATCGTGCCGTCCTTCCCGGCCGCGTCCCGCCCCTCGAAGATGACGAGAAGTTTCCCGCCGGACGCGATGAGGTGCCGCTGCAACTTCACGAGCTCGATCTGAAGCGGAATCAGCGCCCGGACCTCGTCCTCAGCCTTGAGCTCGTCGCGGCGAATCTCCGCATCCCGCTTCGTAACGGAGGCGTCGTTGGTCATGGAGCACCGCCCTTCACATCCATGGTAGGCATGCGACAGGCCGCGCGGTCACGCACTGCCGGACGATGCGTACGCACGCCCATGCCCGTGGAAGCGGGCGTCAGGCGCGCGCGCCTCGATCGGGAGGTTCGGGCGAAGCGTCGTGCAATGCCCACGCCTCGCCGCTGGCCGCCAGAGCGGCAAAGCGAGCGAGCAGCGCCCGATGTCGCCGCACGCCGCGCAGGAAGAGCGCCGCGAAGATCACCACCACGGTGAGCGCGATGACGCCGCCGGCGGTCATCGACCACTCGGTGATTGGTACCGGCAGCCAGCCGTCGAGGAACCTCGGCGCCGCCCGGAGGACGGTTGCGATCGCGAGCGCGCCTCCGAGCGCGAGACCACGCATCGGGCTCTGCGCGCCGCTGAACCGCTCGCTCGCGAATTCCGGCAGGATCAGTTGCGCCATCGCGACCATCGTCGTCAGCACCACGCCGACGGCGAACACGTGCCTCAGCGCATCGAGCACGTTCCAGGCGGGCGCGGCGCCGCTGAGGAGCGAACCCGCCCCGGTCCCGATCGCAATCAGTCCGACCAGCGTCAGCCAGCCCAGCGCGAGCTGCAGTGTGACGGCGAATCCGCGCGAGACCGGACGCACGCGCTGCGGTGGACGCCACCACCCGAACAGGCCTGACATCCACGTCACGCCGAGCCCGAGCAGCAGCAGCGCGATCCCGTCAACACCTCCGCCTGCATGCCCCGCCAGTCCCATGGGACGCACGAGCAGCAACGCCAGGCCCAGCTGCATCGCGATGCACGGCACTGCGACCGCGCGCAGCGTCAGCCGCGTCGCCCCGAAGAACACCGGAAACGAGCGCACGCCGACGCCGAGGATGAACATCAGGTGGAAGCCGAAGAACTGCAGTAGCGTGAGTGCCCCATCCTGGTCCGGTGGCACGACCGAACCGCGCCCCACCGCTGTCGCCGCCAGCCAGCCAGCGCCCACGAGCGCCTGAATCGCAAACCACGTGGTGCCGGCGAGGAAGAACGGCCCGGTCGGATCGCCTCGGCCCGAGGAGGCTGACATGCCGGGCACGACGTTGGCAGCAGCGCACAGCGCCCCGGCGGCCTCGGCGAGCGCGCCGGCGACCGCCAGCGCCCCGAACGCCGGCGACGGCATCCCGAGTTGGCCGATCGCCCGAGCCAGCACGCCGCCCGCGATGAGGTAGAGCGACGGCGTGACCAGCGCAGGATGCGGTAGCGCCCGGCCGCCGGTGAACCCGGGCACGAGGTGATACGCGACCCCGACGATGAACAGCCCGACAAACCCGACGGCCTGCAGATGTCCGTGCACCTGGGCCTGCGCCACCCACGCCGCATTCGAGATCCCAAGCGCCCCGAGCAGCGTCAACTCGATCGCCAGCACGAAGCCGCCGAACACCGCGATGACCACGCTCATGACGATGAACGGCACGTGGATCGGCGCAGGCCCCGGACGTCCCGCCGTCACCTCGATCTCACGAGAGCGACGACGCGCGCGGCGCGGCGCGCAGCCACGTGATCCCCAGCCACAGCAGCGCGGTCATGATCGAAAGCGCGCCGACGATCACGAGGACCGGCGGCAGCCCGAAGATGACCTCAGCGAGGATTCCGATCGGCATCAGCAGCCCGCCGAGCGCGAGCCACGCGATGATGCGCCGCTGCGTATCTGCGGCGCTGGTGCGGGCGAGTGTCAGACCAATCGCAATATTCAGCGTGGAGAACAGCGCGCCATGCACATGCGCAAGCGTCGTCTCGAAGTGCTTGCCGGAGGCAGCCTCGGTAATCCACTGAGCGCGGCCAGGCGCGACGTCGCGGGCGTAGATCAAGACGAAACCCAGCACCATGAACCAGGCCAGGCCGAGCAGTCCGATAGCCACGTTGTACCTGCCGTTTGCCATCCGCCTCTCCCACCTGCCCCATTCGGGCTCAGTCGCCGACGGCCAGCCCCACCAGCACCGCGTCGTCAACCGGGTGGCGTGTGCCCAGCGTATCGAGGTTGTGCAGCGCGATCGTCGTGATCGTGCCTTCGACGCCGAGGATCTGCAGCGCGTCGCCGCGGATCGCGAGCGCGCGGACATCGTGCGGTGAGTTCGCAAAGAGAATGCGGCGTCCCGTGGCGGCGAGCCGGGCAACGTTCAACTCGACGATCGAGCCATCCTGCGCCGCGTACCAGATCATGCGTCCCTGATCGTCGATGGCGAGCGCAGGCAGAAAGCCGGGCTCGTTCTCCAGCACGCCTGGCGGAATGGTCGCATCGAGGCTCAACCGGTCGGCGTTGTAGATCAGCATCCCACCGGTCCCGACTGGCACGATGATGCGCCGGTGCACCTCGTCGATCGCGAATGGCCGGCCGTCACTCACGGTCGCGCAGCCCACGAGCCCGGCGTCCGCGAACGACAGCGATGGCCCGAAGTCGCTCGCGTCGGCGCGCCACGAGCGGATGCCGCTGTGCGAGTCGGAGAACCACAGCAACTGCTGTCGGCTGTCCCATCCGATCTGTGTAGCGGTCTTTGCGTAGACGTGCTTGAGGCTCGTGGTCTCGATGCGAGCCACCTCGGCCCCGTCCACCGCCCGACGCACGATGGTTCCGTCCTCGAGCGCGAACCACGTGGAGGCCGCAGCGGCCGGCGCTGGCTGCGCGTACCAATCGGCTGGCGGGCGGGGGAGTGTCCCCGTCCGCCAGCCGAGGTACGCCACCGCGACGAGCAGCGCGACCGCGAGCACGAGGCCCGTCTGCGATACCCGTCGCAGCGCGATCACTGACCGACCGCCGAGAAGATGTCCGGAGCCGCGGCGCCTGTCACCACGATCTGCCCTGCCGCACCCTTGTCGAGGCGGCTCAGCGAGTGGTCGACGATGGTGAAGGTGCCGGGGACCGGCAGCGTCAGTTCCACCATCGTCGCGGAGCCCGGCGCGACGGTGATCGTCTGCACGTGCTCGGCCATCGAGCTGAACGAGCCCCATGTCGCTGCGCGGTCAAAGACGGTGCCGATGATGTGGAAACTCGACGTCAGGTTCGGACCGCCCACGCCCCAGAAGATGCGGATGCGATCGCCGACGTTCGCCTTCAGCGCGCGGTCGCCGGTGATCGCGCCGATCGCGCCGTTGAACACCACGTAGGACGGCTGCTCCTGCGCGAGCCGACCGAGGTCCGCCGCCTGCAGGCCGGGATCGCCCGCCTTGCCGGCCGTGTAGATCTCGCCCTGGCAGATGTAGAACTCCTTGTCGACCGGCGGCAGGCCGGCGGCGGGTTCGACAACGATCAGCCCGTACATGCCCGCGGAGATGTGCAGCGGGATCGGCGGCGTCGCGCAGTGGTAGATGTAGACGCCCGGGTGCAGCGCCTTGAAGCGGAACGTCTTCGACTGACCGACGTTCACGTTCGTCAACGCCGCCCCGCCGCCCGGCCCGAGGACGGCATGCAGGTCGATGTTGTGCGCCAGCTGGTTCCCGGTCTTGTTGCTGAGCGTCAATTCGACCGTGTCGCCCTCGCGCACGCGGATCATCGGGCCGGGCACCGTGCCGTTGAACGTCCAGAAGTGGTAGCCCGCCCCGTCGGCGAGCTTGCCGTCGAGTTCCTGCACCTCCATCGAGACCTTGACCACCTGGGAGGTCGTCCGCCGCACGGGCGGGGCAACCGCCGGGTTCGGCAGGTAAGGAAGGTCGACGGGCTTCTGCTGCGCGACGGACGCCGCACCCCCGGCAACCGGCGCTCCCGCTGGGGTGTTCAACGAGAGCGCCGGCTTCGACTTGTCGGTGCAGCCGATGAGGCTCAACGCCGGAATCGCCGCGCCGAACAGTCCGAGGTCTCGCAGGATGCGCCGCCGCCCGACTGCGTCTGTCTTGACGTCTGACATGGTGGAATCTCCATTTCCGCAATCGGCTTCAGTCGCCGCTTGCCCCGATGACACTGTGCCAATCCATGACCACGTGACTAAGGGACGAAGGTCACCCCGCGGGGCGGCATCAGTCCCTATTTATGAGCCATGCGCTCATCGTTAAGTACAGAGGACATCGTTAGAGCAAGGCAGAGCGGGCACGGCGCGTTCGCGCACCTTCCGCGTTGAGTCACCGCATCAGCGGATCGAGAATGGACGCATGCAGATCACGCTCGGCAAACGGGGCGACTACGCGGTCCGAGCGGTGCTCGACCTCGCCCGGCACTACGGCACGGGTATGCGCAAAGCGCGCCACGTCGCCGACGCCATGCACATCCCTCCGGCGTACCTGCCGCAGATCCTCGCGGACCTCGTCCGCCAGGGCATCCTCGTCGCCACGCCCGGGCGCGACGGCGGCTACGAGCTCGCGCGCCCCCCGCGTGCGATCTCGCTCCTCGAGGTCGTCGAGGCGGCCGAAGGGCCGCTGAACGCCATCCGCAGCTGCGTGCTGCGCGACATCCCCTGCGGTCAGCACGGCTTCTGCGCTGCGCACGAGGCGTGGACGGACGGCCAGCAGGCGCTCGCTCGCAAGCTCGCCGGGACATCCTTCGCCACGCTCGCGAAGCGTGACTCCGCCACTGACGCAGCGACGGCACCCGGCGCCGCGCGCCGCGGGCGCTAGGCCCGCTCATGAGTCTCGGCACAGGGATCGTCGCTGTCGCGACCGCCACGCACTCCGCGCCGCACCACGACACGCTCCGCCTCGGAGCCAGCGTGTGGGAGGCGTGGAGCTTCGACCCGGTCGTCCTGCTCGCCGCGGCGGTCGCCGCGCTGTGCTTCGCCCGCGGGCTGCGGCGCTGGCCGAACGTCGGCCGTGCCAACGCCACTTCGCGCGCGGTGTCGTACTACGTCGGGCTCGTCACCGTCGTGCTCGCCCTGCTCTCGCCAATCGACGGACTCGGCTCGCACCACCTCACCGCGCACATGGTCCAGCACCTGATGCTCACCACCGCCGTGCCGCTGCTGCTCCTCGGATCGCCGGTCGTGCCGATCCTCCGCGGTCTGCCTCGGCGCTGGGCCGCGCGGGCAATCGCCCTCGCGCGCACGCGAGGTGCCACCGCCGTCTGGTCGCTGGTGCGCCGACCGGACGTCGCGTTCATCCTGTACGGCGTCACGCTCGCCGCCTGGCACGTGATCCCCGGGTGGTACGACGCCGCGCTCCGGAATGACGAGGTGCACTACCTCGAGCACGCATCCCTGGTGGCTGGCGCCTTTCCCTTCTGGCACAACATCATCGGTGCCGCCGGCCGCCGTCCCCTCGGCTACCTCGCGCGCATCCCCTACGTGCTCAGCCAGGGCGCACTACAGACCGGTATCGGCGTATACATCGCACTCGCCGATCATCCGCTCTATGCCGCGTACGCGACGACCTGGCCCGTGTTCCCGCTGACGCCGCTCGAGGATCAGCAGCTGGGCGGCGTGGTGATGCTCGTCTACGGCGAGCTCGCCGACATCCTCGTCGCTTCCGTGCTCTTCGCGCTCTGGTGGGCCGCCCTCGCCCGAGCGGAGGAAGCGAACGAGGCGGCCGAGCGTTAGTCTCGACCGCCTCGAAGGTCATCATCAGCGCGTGCCGCCGGTCAGACCTAGTGGATCAGGTAGAGCACCGGGTAGAAGAACACCCAGACCACGTCGACGAAGTGCCAGTACATCACGATGCCGGATGCACCCCACGCGCGCGTCCCGCCGCCGTCGAACTTCCCGGCCGAGGCCTGACGGCGCGCCATCAGGAGCAGGAGCACACCGGACGCCACGTGGCCGGCGTGCATGCCGGTCATGGAGAAGAACGCGGTGCCGTAGCCATCGCCGGGCGAGAACTCCGCGAGCATCCACTCCATCACCACGCCAGCGAGGAACACGCTGCCCATCACCGCCGTGAGCAGGAGCATGCTCCGCCCGCGAGCGATGTTCCCGTGCTCAATGGCCGTCTCAGCGCGGTAGGCGGTGAGACTGCTCAGCAGCAGGATGGACGTCATCACGAGGCCGAGGATCTGCTTCACCTCCGGCGGCGTGTGCAGCCCGTCGAGGTAGAACCGCGCGCTCAACAGGAGCGCGAACACGAGCGCGTCCGACGCGAAGAAGAGCCAGAGCCCCATGCGATTCATGCGCAGCAGGCGGGCCGGCGAGGCGTGTCCCTCGGCGCCGTGCACGGTCGAATGCGCAGCGGTCATGCCGCCTCCTCTTCATCGGCCCACAGCCGAGGCAAGTGCATGAAGTCCTTCAGGATGTACCACGCCTTCACCAGCGCGATCGGTGTCAGTACGACCAGCAACGGCACCGACGCGCCGATCGCGATCGCCGCGATGTACTCGATGATCGTCAGCACCGCGAGGATTGCGATCACCCGCACGCCGGCGGACTGCTCCCGCTGCTCGGCGTCCGCTCCATGCATCGACATCAGCTGCCCCCTTCGCTGCCGGCGGCCAGTCCGCCGAGCGGACGGTTGTGCGCCGGGCCGGCGCCACCGTAGCCGTACGGGTCACCGGTGATGACCGGGATCTCATCGAAGTTGTGCTCCGGCGGCGGCGAGGACACCTGCCACTCGAGCGTGCTCGCGCGCCACGGGTTCGCCGCAGCGGCAGGACCGCGGAACCACGACGCCAGCATGTTCCACGTGAAGAAGAGGAACGATGCGCCGAGGAGGAACGCCGCGAACGAGATGAACAGGTTGTACTCCCCGTAGGCTGCCGGGTAGTCGGCCACGCGCCGGTTCATCCCCTGGATACCTACACGGAACATCGGGATGAACGTCAGCTGGAAGCCCAGGAACATCATCCAGAAGTGGATCTTGCCCAGTCGCTCGCTGTACATGCGGCCAGTGAACTTCGGGAACCAGTAGTAGAGCGCCGCGAAGAGCGCGAAGATCTCGCCGCCGACGATCGTGTAGTGGAAGTGCGCCACCACGAAGTAGGTGTCGTGCAGGTGCAGGTCCGTGGGCACGTCAGCGAGGTAGATTCCCGTCACGCCGCCCAGCAGGAAGTTGAACACGAACGCCAGTGCGAACAGCATCGGCGTCTGGAGCCACAACTTGCCCTGCCAGATCGTCCCCAGCGCCGACAGGAAGATCAGTCCCGTCGGGATCGAGATCAGCTCGGTGAGCACGAGGAACGGCGCGTGCAGCGCCGGGTCCATGCCGCTCGTGAACATGTGGTGCGCCCACACGATGCCGGAGAGCGCCACGATGCCGAGCATCGCGCCCGCCGCCCAGCGGTAGGCGAACAGCGGCTTCTTCGACATGTGCGACAGGATCTCGAGCGCCGCGCCGAAGCCCGGCAGCACCATCACGTACACCGCGGGGTGCGAGTAGAACCAGAAGATGTGCTCGTACAGGAGCGCGCTCCCGCCGCCTGAGGCGCGGAAGAACGACGTCCCGAGCGCGCGGTCGAGCAGCACCATCAGCAGCGCCGCCGCGAACGCCTGCGTGAAGAAGAACGAGATGAGCGAGGCGGAGATCGCCCCCCACACGAAGATCGGGAGTCGGAACCACGTCAGTCCCGGAGCCCGCATGTACGTGACGGTCACCAGGAAGTTGATTCCGCCGAGGATGGACACCACACCGAAGGTGATGACGGCGAGGTTGAAGAGGACCTGCCCCTCCTTGTTGACCTCGGAGAGCGGTGGGTACGCGGTCCACCCGGAGTCCCACCCACCCATGCCGACGGCGATGACCAGCAGGATCGCCACCGGGGGCACCAGCCAGTAGGAGAGCGCGTTCAGCCGCGGGAAGGCCATGTCGCGCGCGCCGATCATCAGCGGCACGAGGTAGTTGCCGAACCCACCGAGCAGCGTCGCTACCGCCACGGCCACCATCGTGATGCCGTGGAAACTCATCGCTGCGTTGTACTGGTCGCTCGTGAACAGTTGCAGCCCCGGCTGCGCCAGCTCGATGCGGATGAGCATCGCGGCGAGCCCGGCGAGCAGGAACAGCACGATGAACGTCACCGCGTACTGGATGCCGATGACCTTGTGGTCAGGACTGAAGCCGAAGTAGCGCTGCCAGCCGGTCAGCGCGTAGGGCTCGGCCTTGCCGCCGAGCCATTCACGGCCCCACTGTGGCCACACGCCGACGCCCATCAGCCACCCGAGAAGCGCGACCGGGTACGCGATCACCCAGTCCACCGTGGTGTTCCAGAAGTCGAGCCCCATCGCGGTCCGGATGCCACCGACCAGCGCCGCGGCCAGCACGAACCCAACCACGGCCCAGAACAGCCCTCGAACGATGGGCGCACGCAGAATGCTGTGGCTCATCTTGCCTCCGCCGTCTTCTGCTGGCTCACAAGCCACGCCTTGAACTCATCCTGACTCACGACCCGCACGGGCATCGCCATGTATGCGTGACCGACGCCACACAGCTGGGAGCACTGGAGCCGGTACGCGGCGTCACTGGGATCGCCGATGCGATCAGGGGTGATGTAGATCGAGGAGGTCTGGCCGGGCACCGCGTCCATGCGCTGGCGGAAGGCCGGGATCCAGAACGAGTGCAGGATGTCCTTCGACGCCACGTTCACCTGAATGTGCTGGTTGACCGGGAGCACCAGCTCCTTCGCGCCCGCGATTTTCACCCCGGATGCCGGGTAGTCGACGGTCCACTGCCACATCGAGCCGGTCGCGGTGATCTCCAGGTCAGGCTTCGCGTGCTGCCGAATGGCGATCAGGCCGGTGAGTCCCGGGTACACGATCAGCACGACGGCCAGCACGGTCGTCACCGCGAACCAGACCTTCGGGATCGTGCCGCCCCCGCGGATGGGCGCGCCGTCCTCGGGCCCACCTGAGCCGCGGAAGCGCAGCATCGCCACGAAGAGCACCGCGATGACGAGGCCGAACACCGGCGTCGCCATGTACGTGAGCGCCATGAAGGCATCGTCGATGATGCCGTCCTCGGCAGCGCCGGGCGTCGGGAACGACAGTGTCCGGAGGACGAAGTAGGACACGGCGAGGCTCGCCGCCGTCACCGCCACCCACACCGCCAGCATCAGTTTCATGTCTCGTCGCATACACACCTGCACAAGATTTCGGACGTCACGACGGCATCGTCCGCACACCGCTGTGCGGCCTTTTGGCGACTCTCGGGTGTCGGGGAAATCCGTCATAGTGACGAAAGTCCCAAGAATATTGGGACAGATCGGCTTGGGTCATAGCGGCTCCCGTGCGAGCATCGGCCTACCAACTACACCCGCGTTTGGGAGGAAGACTTATGTGGCGAGGGCACGCGCGCACGATGCTGTGGGCTGCGGTGATGACAGGGGCCATCGGCATCGTTGGCTGCGGCGGTAGCGCGCCCGCATCGAGTTCAGGTGGGGCGGCCTCTGGCGGCCCCGTGAACGTGACGCTCTCTGAGTGGTCGGTGAAGCCGTCCGCCACCTCGGCGAAGGCCGGCAGCGTCTCCTTTGCGGTGACCAACAAGGGCACCACCCCGCACGAGTTCGTCGTCGTGAAGACGGACCTCGCCGGCGACAAGCTGCCCCAGGGCGCGGGCATCGTGGACGAAAAGCAGGTCACCGTCATCGGCCGTACCGCGTCGATCGACGCCGGCAAGTCGGAGACCAAGGCCGTGGACCTGCAGGCAGGCAAGTACGTCCTGATCTGCAACCTCCCGGCGCACTACGGCCAGGGCATGCAGATCGCCTTCACCGTCCAGTAGCGCGAGATCGAACGCACCTCGGTCCCCCGCACCCCTTCGCGAGGAAGACCGACACACAGAACCCCGACGCTGTGGCGCCGGGGTTCTGTGCTTCTCCGCGCAGCAGCCGGCCTCAGTCGTACGCGACGGTCAGTCGCCGCGGCCCGCGCATCTCGAACTCCGGCTCGTATTCCGCACCTCGTCCGGCGAGATGCAGCGTGGGATAGCGCGTGATGAGCGTGCAGAGCGCGACCTCCGCCTCGAGGCGGCCGAGGGGCGAGCCGAGGCAGAAGTGCGCTCCAGCGCCGAAGCCCAGATGCCGGCGGTTCTCGCGCCGAACATCGAGACGATCCGGATCCGCGAACTGCGCCGGATCGCGGTTCGCCGCGCCGACCATCAGGTACACCACCTCGCCCCGCCTGATGACCTTCTGCGCCAGCTCGACGTCCTCGGCCGCGATGCGCATCAGCGCGTGCAGCGGGCTGTCGAAGCGTGCGAACTCGTCCGTCGCGTCCGCCATCAGCGCCGGCTCCCCGCGCACGAGGTCGATCTGATCAGGATGGCGCAGCAGCGCGAGCAGCCCGTTCCCGATAAGGCACGCGGTCGGGTCGTTCCCCGCCATCGCGACATCCACCGCGAGACCGACCACTTCGGCCTGCGACAGGGCCCCACCCGTGAACGCATCGATCATGCGCGCGAGCGCGCCGGAGCGATCGAGCGCCTCCGGGTTCGCGTGTAGCCGCGCGACGTACGCGAGGAGCGCATCGCGCGCCTCAGACGCACGCGCGACCTCGGCCGGCTCGGCGCCGCCGAACATCGCGCGCGCGATGGCGTCGGCGTGCGCCTGGAATTCCTCGCGGTCCGTCTCCGGGATGCCGAGCTGCTCGGCGATCACCATGCGCGGCAGCGGGTACGCGAGCCCGCGCATCACCTCGAACGGCTCGCCCGGCGCCAGGCCGGCAAGCAATCCGTCGACGGCATCCGCGATGCGCTCACGCAGCCGCTGCACCGCGCGCGGCGCGAACACGGCGCTCACCGTCTCCCGCATGCGATGGTGGTCTGGCTCCGCCATGGCCGACAGGGCCGGGACGCCGCCGAGGAAGAGCTCGTTCCTCGCACGCGCCACCGCCCAGCGCGGCCCCTCGGCGGCGAGGAAGTCCGATCGGAATCGCGCGGTGTCGTGAAGCGCGAGTGAACACTCAGCGTACCGGGTCACGATCCACGCGTTGAGATCGCGGCTGAAGAAGACCGGATCCTGCGCCCGCAGGCGTGCGAGCGCGGGGTACGGATCCTCCGCGTACGAGGGGCGGAGCGGATTGAAGAACGGCATGACGAACGTAGTGTAGTCACGGAGGCCCAGGCGGAACATCGCAGGAAACCGCTAGGGTTGCCGCTCTTCGATAGGCACTGCGAAACGGATGCGCGTGCCACCTGCCGCTGGCCGCTCCGCGACGATCGTCCCGCCGTGCGCCTCGACGATTCCACGAGCGATCGCGAGTCCGAGCCCCGATCCCGCTGAACCATCGCCGCGGGCGAACCGTTCGAACACGTGAGGAAGCACCTCGGGAGCGATCCCCGGCCCGCGATCTTCCACCGTCACGCTCACCTCGCCACCGACCTCGGCCACGTCGACCGTGACCTCAGAGCCGCGCGGGGCGTAGCGCAGTGCGTTCACCGCAAGGTTCGAGATCACCTGCCGCAGGCGGAGCGCATCACCGGTCACGACGGCTGTCTCCGGCGCATGCACCACGACCCGCACGCTCGCCTCGGACGCGGCGCCGTCCAGACCGGCAGCGACGTCCCTCGCCAGCGCGGCGACGTCCACTGGCTCGTGCTCGAGGCGCAGCGCGCCCGCCTCCGCAAGTGACACCGTGCGCAAATCGTCGATCAGACGCGCCAGGACATGCGTTTCCTCCAGCGCGCTCCGCAGATGCGCCGGATCTGCGGGGTGCACGCCGTCGAGCATCGCCTCCAGCTCCCCCTGGAGCGCCGTGAGCGGCGTCCGGAGCTCGTGACTGGTATCGGCCAGCAGGCGCTGCCGTTGATCCGCGTTCGCCTCGAGCCGTCCGGCCATCGTGTTAAAGGCACCGAGCAGACGCCGGAGCGACGGCGGCCCCCAGCCACCCGCGTCCACGCGCGCGGCGTAGTCCCCCGCAGCGACGCGCTGCGCCGCGTCGACCAGGTCCTCGAGCGGACGGGCGAGACGGCGCGCCCCCAGGGCGGCGAACGTCGCGCCCGCGAACTGCACGACCAGCACGACGAGCAGCAGCATCAGCACCATGCGCGGCGCGCGTTCCGCATGGAACCCGAACCCGAGAATCAGGAGCCCGGCGATCGCGACGAGCGCGGCGAGACCGAACACGCGGCCGATGTGGCGTCCTACCATCATCCGCGCGGGTGCTCCGCGTGGTGGCCAGGGCTCCTCAGCCGGCCACCACGGCGGCGGGGTGTGCCGCCATCGGCGGCGGTGTCGAGGCACGCGCTCGTCGCCCCGTGAGCGCGACGTCGGCTCAGTCATCTTCGGCAAACCGGTAGCCCACGCCGTGCACAGTCAGCAGATAGCGCGGACGGTGTGGTTCCGGCTCGATCTTGCGTCGAAGGTTCTTCACATGGGAGTCGATCGCGCGGTCGTACGACTCCACGGCCACCCCGTGCAGCGCGTCCAGGAGCTGGGCGCGGGTGAAGATGCGCCCCGGGCGCCGCGCCAGCGTGGCGAGCAGCGTGAACTCAGTCGGCGTCACGTCCACGGCTTTCCCGGCCACCTCGGCGCGCATGCGCGAGACATCGAGGACGACGTCGCCGGCCTCGATGCGATCCGCGTCCTCCGACAGCCGCTGACGCTCGCCGCGCCGGAGCACCGCGCGCACCCGTGCGACCAGCTCGCGCGGGCTGAACGGCTTCGTGATGTAGTCGTCCGCGCCGAGCTCGAGGCCCAGCACGCGGTCGAGCTCGTCGTCGCGCGCCGTCAGCATCACGATCGGAACGTCGCGTTCCGCGCGCAGAGTACGCGCGACGTCCAGCCCGTCGAGCCGGGGCAGACCGAGATCGAGGACGACGAGGTCGGGGCGTTGCGCACGCCCCATCGCGACGGCCGCTTCGCCGTCGCGCGCCACGATGACCTCGAACCCCGCCTGCCGCAGATAGTCCTCGGCGATCGTCACGATCTTCGGCTCATCGTCGACCAGCAGGATCGTCGTCATGAGCGCAATCGTATCGTTCCGGTCGCCGAGGACGTGCCGCCGGACTACTGCTCAGTCGGTGGCGCTGCAGGGGGCGCTGCCGGCGCGCTGACCGACGCATCGGTCCGGTGCGCCTCGCGGTGCCATTCCTCCATGCGCGCGCGCATCGGCTGGTCGTCTCCGCACATCCCGTGGTGCATCCAGTGCCGGCGTCCGCCGAAGCCGAAGAATGCCATCCGCAGGAGCCCAAAGAACAGGAACAGCCCGATCGGGAACAGCAGGAACGGGAAGAAGAAGAACCCGCCGCCGTGCATCCCGTATCCGCGGCCCATGTACTCGGGGCCCGGGTGGCCCGGACCCACGAAGCCCGCGCCGCCCCCGGCCGCGGCTGCGATGCCGCGGGTCTCGCCAAAGTGGTACGCAAACATCGCGACGACTCCGACCACCAGCAGCAGCACGATCGCCGACGCGACGCCTCTCCACATGCCGTTACGCATTCCGCACCTCTCTCCACGCCTCGCCACTCGAGGCCGTGCATCGATCCTCGCGCGGAGTTGTGGAGCAGATATGGAGCCGCTGCGGCGATCAAGTGCAGATTCGACGTGCCTCGACCGCCTGACGCGCGTCGCCTCGGCCCCGCGGCGTGCGCTCCCAGTACCCCCGGTGTCGCCTGCCGCCGAACACGGCCTGCGCGCCGCCAACGCCAGACGCGCACAGTGCGATCAGAAAGTACCCAGGCGCGCGTATCGTCCCCGCCGCGGCTCGAGGCATACGCAGCATCGCCGGCGGAGCCAGCGCGGCACCGACGCACACCGCCGCGCCGGCCACCTCGGCCGCCGCAATCGCGCGACCGGACCGGCCGCTGTCGGCGAGCACGAGGAGGTGCGCGATGACCGCCCATGGCGAGAGCAACCGTGCCACCTTGTGCGACGCGAAGGCCCATCCCTGCAGCCCTCGCCGCGGAACGAACAGCCAGCCCAGGTGTGGCACCGCCTGCGCCAGGCCGAACGCGGTGCGCTGCTTCCGCCGGAACTCCGCCAGCACCGTCGGCGCTGCCTGCTCGTAGGCAACCGCCTCGGACGCGAACACGGTGCGCTGTCCTCCGCGCGCGACCTGTATCGACCCCCACAGGTCTTCCGCGCACGACCGCGGGGTCCGTCAATCCCAAGCCGTCCGCCGCAAGGCCCAGCAGCCCCCATCCGCCACAACCGAGATGCCGGACGCGCTCTCGTTTCGCTTGAGCCAATGCTCGAGGCGCCAGTACAGCCCCTCGCTCTCCTCGTGCACACCGCCTTCGTCCGACCGCACAATGCGCTTCGCCCCTGCGACCGCGGCGACGAGCGGATCCGCGAACGGCGCCACAAGCGCGCTCACGGTGCGCGGCCCGAGAACCACGTTCGCGTCCGTGAGCACCACGATCTCGGCCGCGAGCTGAGGCCACGCCACCGCGATCCCGCTCGCCTTCCCGCCTCGCTCCGTGAGCGAGAGGACAGCGAACCGATCCGGCTCCGAGCGCGCCGCCTCGAGGTACCGGGCCTCCGTCGCGTCCGTGCAGGCATCCGTCACCAGCAGGAACCGCAGACGGTCGGCGGAATAGTCCTGTGCGAGCACCCCCTCGACCTGTGCGCCGATCACCTGCTCCTCGTCGTGCGCCACGCAGAGCACCACGACATGCGGAGGCTCTAATTCGAAGGAGGCCACGCGAGGTGTGCGCGGACGCCAGCGGGCGATCGCCGCAACGAGGGCGGGGTACCCGATCCACGGATACGCGGCGATCGCGCTGAGGAGCACCGCCAGCACGCGCATGCCGTCAGCCCCTCGCATGCGAGCGCGCACGCGCGTGCGCCGGCGTGGCCAGCGCGAGACCGACCGCCGCCCACGTCGTGTAGTAGAACCCGTGCAGCGCAGGCCCGCCGATGGCACCGATGCACGAGGTCGTGAGCAGCACCACCGCCAGTTGTCCCTCGCCCGCGCGTTCCGGCTCGCGCATCATCCGCAGCCCCGCCAGCAACGCGGTCGCGACCATCATCAGCATCGTGACCAGCCCGAAGAACCCCGTCTTCGCGGCGTACCACGCATACGAGTCATGGATGAACGTCCCGGCCACGGAGACAACGCGGACCTCCTCATCCGAGGGGTCGTACGCGGAACGAGCATCGATCACCGCGCCGAGGCCGAGTCCCCAGGGCGTCGCTGTGGCCTCACTGAGCGCGTCCTCCGCCTCCGTGACACGCAGCGTGAACGTGCGCGCACTCGTGCCTTCGCTCAGGCGCGCGATCGAATCCGGCGCGAGCTCGGACGCGAGCGGGAGCAACAGCCATCCGAGACTCGACACCATCAGCAACAGCGCGACGGAGCGCGCCGCGCCTCGGACCGACTCGGTCGAGTGCGCGGCGAGGACGACACCCGACCCCGCGACCGCCACGAAGAAGTTGCCGCGCTGGCTCGCGGACACGAGCGCGACCACAAAGGTCATCGTGGTCACAAGCAGGATGAGCCGAGTCCACCGCGACCCGTGACGGCCCATCAGCACCCACACGTTCACGATCACGACGGTGGGAGTCTGCGCGTGGACGAAATCGACGGCGCGGAGCCCGAAGCTCTGCGCCAGGTAGGCGAGCGTGAAGGGCAGCAGCGCCAGGTTCGCCGCGAGGATCAGCGTCCCCAGCTCCCCGCGCGTGATCCCTCGCCCGCGTAGCAACGCCGCCAGCACCGCGAGGTTCGTCGTCTCGACGCACTCGGACAGCACGACGCGGGGATCCGCGAGCGAGACGACGCCGATCAAGAGCGCGAGCCCGATCGCGGCGAGAAAGAGCGCTTCGCTCACGCGCAGCGATGGTCGCTGCCCGGCCGCGAGCATCCTCACGAGGAGCACGCCCTCGGCCGCCGCCACGGGCACCCCCGACTGCCACGGGATACCTACGTTCCCGGGGATGAGCAGGTAGTTGATGAGCGGACCGCCCACGAACGCAAGCCCGAGCAGCGCACCGACCGGCATCCGGAACGCCGCATACAACACCGCAGGCGACACCCCGAACACGAGCAGGTCCACATCCGACAGCCCTGCGCTGGGCGCGATGACCACAACCACCACAGCCACGGCGGTCGCCACGAGCACGAAGAGCCCGAGGATTGCGCCACTGACCGCGCCGCCGCGCGGCACGATGAGCGGCGAGGGCCGACGCCTCGGCACGATCGAACGGTGGGCTGTCCACGCCGCCACTAGGTTGCTCCAAGTAGCGTCCGATACCAGGGCAATGTCTCCCGCAGCCCATCCGCCAGGCTCACCGACGGATGCCAGCCGAGCCGCGAACGAATACGCGAGCTGTCCAGCACCTGGAACGGAATCTCGTGCTCTGCGATGCCCAGCACGCGCCGTTTGAGCGCGCCAACCCCGCCGACCCGCAGCACCTCGTCCAGCGTGTCGAGCACCTCGAGTACCGAGGTCGCGTGCTCCGTGCCGACGTTGAATACAGCCCCGGCGAGGCCTTCCGCATCGAACCGCTCGGCCACCAGCAGGTAAGCGCTCACGACGTCGGTCACATGGATGTAGTCGCGCACTGGCGCGCCGTCGCTGCGGATCTCGAGCACCTCGCCGCGAAGTGCCGCTCGCAGTGCACCGGGAATCAATCGCGACCAGTTGAGGTCGCCCGGCCCGTACGTGTTCGCGCAGCGCAGCGTAGCGACGGCGACGCCGTAGGCCTCCCCGTACGAGCGGATCAGGGTCTCCGCCGCAGCCTTCGAGGCGTCGTACGGCTGTGCGCCCCGCAACGGTAGTTCCTCGGTGTACGGGTGCTCACCGGCGGATCCGTACGCCTTGTCGCTGGACGCCACGATCACGTGTGCGACCTTGCCGTGTCGACGGACTGCCTCGAGCACGTGGGCGGTGCCCATGACGTTCGCCGCGAACGTCGCGAGGGGGATGCGCGCCGCGACGGGCACCAGCGTCTGCGCGCCCAGGTGGAACACCGTCCGCGCGTCGCTCTCCACGAACGCCCGCTCGACGTCCGCGTATGCCTCGAGCACCCCGCGCACCACACGGCAGCGCCCCGCTCCCACGATCGCCGCCAGCGGACTCGCGCCATCCAGGTCACGGACGAGCACCGTGACGTCCGCGCCCGCATCCACCAGGCGCGAGACGAGATGCGATCCGATGAGCCCAGACGCGCCCGTGACGAGCACGGGCCGGCCACGCCAGAGCATCAGCGGCGCAACCATGGCCGCTCCCCCGCGTCCCATTGCTCGCGCACATCGAAGAGATCGCGCCGCGTGTCGATGCCCCGCCAGTATCCGGCGTGCCGGAACGCGTGCAGGTCGCCTCGCTCTGCCAGCGCCGGCAACGGCCCCTGCTCAAACGCAGTGGCGTCCCCCTCGATCAGGTCGAGCACGCTCGGCTCGAGGACGTAATAGCCGCCATTGATCCACTCGTTGCCCGGCGAGGGCTTCTCGCGGAACTCGGTGACGTGGTCCCCATCGAGCACGAGGTGCCCCCAGCGCGGCGGAGGGTGGACTGCCGTCAGCGTCGCCCGGCCACCGTGCGCGCGGTGAAACGCGAGCGCAGCGGCGATGTCGACGTTGGCGAGGCTGTCGCCGTAGGTCAGGCAGAAGGTCTCGTCGCCGACCCAATCGCGCAGACGCGCGATGCGGCCTCCCGTGGCAGTCTCAAGCCCGGTGTCCACGAGGTGGATGCGCCACCCGTTCCAGTCGCCGTCCTGCTCCGGGTGCGCCTCGGTCGCCCCGGTCGCGAGGTCCACTGTGAAGTCGCGCCGCATCAGCGCGTGCTCCGCGAAGTAGGACTTGATGATGTCGCCGCGGTACCCGAGTGCCACCACGAACTCGGCGATGCCATGCGCCGCGTAGATCCGCATGATGTGCTCGATGAGCGGCAGGCCGCCGACGCGCACCATCGGCTTGGGGATCACGTCCGTCTCCTCCTGAAGACGCGTGCCACGGCCGCCGGCGAGGATCACAGCTCTCATCGGACCTCACGTCGCCCCTGCGAGCGCACGGCGGAGTTCGCGGCGGTCCGACCATGCGAGAGGCAGCAGCGCGAACGCTGCCCCCCACGCGAGCGCCGAAAGGCCGATGCGCCCAACAAGCGCCGAGGCGAACACGACCTTCAACGCCAGGGCCAGCGCGAGGAACGCGGTCTGGCGCCGCACCCGACCCATACCGTTCAACACCGTCGAATACACCGCAACGCATCCCGCGACCACCAGCCACGCCGCGAACCCGAGGTAGAGCGGCAGGTCATCGATCGCGCGTCCAGCCCAGGCCTGCACAAACGCCGGCCCGAGGACGACGAGACTCGCCCCGGCAAGACCGACCAGGAGCAGCGCGACGCGCGCTGAGCGGTCGGCGAGTTGCTGCACCTGCGCGCGTTCCCCGCGCGCGAACTCGATCGCGGCGCGCGACCACAGCGGGACGATCGCCGAAGTGAGCAATGAGAACGGCATGGAGAACAGGCGAAGGACGAGCGCGTAGTCGCCGACGCGCTCCAGCGGTAACAGCAGCGAGGCGATGAGGGTGTCGGACTGGTAGACCAGCGCGGCAACGCCCTGCAGCGCCGCGAATCCGCCGGCCGCGCGGACATCCGCCTTCACCATCCGCACGACGATCCGGGGCGGTGGAGGGCGACGACGCCATGACGGCACACGCGCGACCACCACCAGCGACATCAGTGAGCCAAACGCCAGCATCCCGAAGTAGACGGCTGATGCTCCTACGAGTGACGCCCGCGCGAGCCCCGCCACCAGTAACGCAGCGAGCATGAGCACCCAGCGGCCCATCTCGAGAACCGCGACCGTGAATGATTCCTCGCGCGCGTACAGCGCCATCACGCCGAGGTTCGCCGTCTGAAACAAGCCGAGACAGGCGGCCGCGATCATCGCCGCCCCTAGCTGGTCCGCGGGCCACGCGATGACACCGAGCCGCCTCGCCCCGACCATCGCGACCTCCGCGATCACGGTCACGGACAGCGCGAGGAGCGCGAGCACCAGCAGCGTTCCACCGTAGTGGGCGGCTGCCCCCGCCTCGTCACCCGCAGCGCGCAGCGCAGCCATGCGGTTCCGAGCGGCATTCCCGATCCCGAAGTCGAGGCCCACCACGAGCGTCGTCAGGCTTGCGAGCACCGACCAGAAGCCGAACTCCACCGCATCGAACGTGCGCACCATCACCGAGACGATGACGAGCGAGCAGAGGACCGCCACGACTCGCGCCGCGGCAAGCGCTGCAGCTCCCCGCACGACGCGATGCGTGAGCACCCGGGACGCGGCCTCGACCGCCCTCACGCGGCGCGCTCGAAGACGGACGCCACCCGTTCGGCGATGCCCTCCGGCGTCAGTCCCATGAGACTGCGGAGATACGCCTGATCGCCCCCGACCTCGGCGTAGCGGTCCGGTACCCCGATCCGCAGCCGCGGCGCGGGCGCTCCCGCGTCCGCCGCCGCCTCCGCGAGCGCGCCGCCCAGGCCCCCGATCACCGAGTGCTCCTCCACCGTGACGACCGGCCGCGCACGCAACTCATCGAGGAGCACCGAGTCCAGCGGCTTGATCGAGACCGCGCTGATCACACCGGCATCCACCCCTTGGGACGCCAGCCGCTCGGCGGCCGCCAGCGCGACCTGCACCATCGTGCCGCACGCGACCAGCGTGACGTCCGCTCCCCAGCGCACCCGTACGCCGCGGCCCGGCGCCACGTCAGGCTTCGAAGCATGGACGGCGATCTCGCCGGCCTTCTCGAGCCGAAGGTATACCGGTCCGTCGCCAGTCCCGAGGTGCGGCATCAACGAGCGCGCCTCGAATGCGTCGCACGGCGCGAGCACCTGCATATTCGGCAGCGCACGCAGCATCGCGATGTCCTCCGTCGCGTGATGCGTCGTGCCCAGCTGCCCGTACGTGAATCCGCCGCCGAGGCCGACCAGCGTGACCGGTAGTCGAGACCGGCACAGGTCGAGCCGGATCTGCTCGATCACGCGATAGGTTGTGAAGGGCGCGATCGCGTAGACGAACACGCGATGCCCCGTGAGCGCGAGCCCCGCTGCCATCCCGATCATGTTCGCCTCGGCGACGCCGGCATTGATGAACCGGTCGGTGTGCCTCGCCTGGAAGCCCTCGACCACGGAGAAGCCCACGTCGTTCACGATGAGCACCACGCGCGGATCGGCCTCCGCAAGCATCGTCAGTTCGTCGATCAGCGCGTTGCGCATCTACGCCACACCCGGTTCGAGGTCAGCCAGCGCGCGCGCTAGCTCCCCCGGATTCGCCGAGCGGTAGTGCCAGTCGTTATCCCCCTCCATGAATGAGACGCCGCGTCCCTTTACGGTGCGCGCGATCACTGCCGTCGGCGGGCCGCACACGTCGGCCGAGGGCCGCACCACTGCGCAGATGGCTGCGAGGTCATGTCCGTCGACCTCGACCGTGCGCCATCCGAACGCGTGCCACTTCTCGGCGAGCGGTTCGAGCGCCATGACCGCGTCCGTGTCGCCCATTCCCTGCATCCCGTTGCGGTCGATGACGGCGGTGACGCGCGCCAGCTCATGGCGCGCGGCGAACATCGCCGCCTCCCACGTCGACCCCTCCTCGCACTCGCCGTCGCTCATGACCACCCACGTGTGGCCCTCGCTCCCGGCGAGGCGCTTGCCCAGCGCCAGGCCATTCGCGACGGAAAGCCCATGTCCGAGCGATCCGCTGCCGAAGACGACGCCGGGCACACCCGGCTCCGGGTGTCCCGCGAGGCGGCTCCCGTTCTCGTAGAAGTGATCGAGATCCCCCTCACTGATCAGGTCTCGCTGCCTGAGCACCGCGTACAACGCGACGGCGGCGTGTCCTTTGCTCAGGATGCAGTGGTCGCCCAGCGGCCCGTCGACGGCGTCGCGCATGGCGGCGAAGTAGATGGCGACCAGCAGGTCAGCCGCAGACAGCGCACTGCCGACGTGTGACGCGCGCGTCCGCGCGGTGGCCTCCAGTGCATACCGTCGCACGAGCCGTGCACGCTCCTCGAGCGACACCATCGCCTCGAGTGCCGTCATCACGCGGCCCCGATCACCTCGCGCACCGCGCGCGCGATGTAGTCCACCTGTTCCTCCGTGAGGTCGTGGCCGCTCGGCAGATTGAGCCCTGACGCCGCGAGACGCTCGGTCACCGGGAGCGGGAGCGACGGATCCGCGAATGCCGGCATCGACGGGATCGACGGGAAGAACGGACGCGTGTCGACACATCGCTCACGCAGCGCCGCCATCAGCCCATCGCGGTCGACGGCGAGCTGCCCGTCGAGCACCAGCGACGACATCCACGCGGTGATCCGGTCGCCGTCGCGCTCGTGGTTCAGTTGCAACCCCTCGATGTCGCCGAGGCGGTCGCGGTACCAGCCGAAGATCCTGCGCTTCCGCGCGACCAGTTCCTCGATGCGTTCGAGCTGCGCGAGGCCGAGCGCGGCGACGAGGTTCGGCATCTTGTACTTGAAGCCCACCTCGCCGATCAGGAACCCGGTGTCCATCCGGCCGTGCTCGTTCAGGCGACGCGCGCGCTCGTAGATCCCCGGATCGTTCGTGACCAGCATCCCGCCCTCGCCGGTCGATGCGATCTTCGCGCCCTGGAACGAAAACGCCGCGACATCGCCCATCGATCCCGTCTTGCGTCCCCGATACAGCGCGCCGAGGGACGGAGCCGCATCCTCGATGACGCGCAGTCCGTTGCGCTGCGCGACCGCGGAGATCGCATCCATGTCGGCAGCGTTGCCGTACAGATGCACGGGCATGATCGCCTTGGTCCGCGGCGTCACCGCCGCCTCGAGGCTCGCGGGGTCCATCGTCCACGTCTGCCGGTCCACATCGACGAAGACAGGCTTCGCGCCGCAGTACGCGACGGCGCTTGCGCACGCCACCCACGTCAGTCCCGGGATGATCACTTCGTCCCCGGGGCCTACACCCAGCGCCAGCAAACCAAGATGCAGCGCGCCCGTCGCGCTGGACGTCGCCATCGCGAAGCGCACGCCAACGTACTCAGCGAGGGCCGTCTCGAAGCGGACCAGGTATTCGTTCCACCGCTCGTTCCAGCCATGCTGGACGGCATCCGTCACGTACTGCACTTCGAGGTCAGTGATCGACGGCCCCGCGGTGAGGATGAGCGACGCAGGACGGTACCCGGTGGGCAACGCGCGCTCCAATCATCAGCGGCGGGCAGCGCGCGTCACGCGCAGCCGTGCTACCGGGATGCTATTGGATCGTCGAGCGCGCGAGGGGACGCGCAGCGAAACGTCAGCGCGCGCTTTCGCACTAGATCTCCGCGGGTAGCAGCACCCGCGAAGCCGCCCACAGTCGCTGCGGCACGTCGGGCCGCATCCCCTCATCCCAGCACCAGAACGGCCCGACTGCGCCGTTCGCCTCCAGATTGCTCGCGCCGGCGCTGCCCACCTCGGCCCGAGCACCCAGCGCGCCGCCCGGGATCGGGC
>CAIXBH010000060.1 GCA_903917615.1 uncultured Chloroflexota bacterium
GCCGAGCGGTTCGACGCCGTCAGCGCGGAGGCGTGCCGCATTCAGTACGGCGGCTCGGTGAACGCCCAGAACGTCGAGGGTCTCGCAGCGCAGCCGGATATCGATGGTGCGCTCGTCGGTGGAGCATCCCTCGACGCGGCCGCGTTTGCGACCATCTGCCGGACGGTCGCATCGAAGGCCTAGACCTGGATCCGCCGCCTCCCCCCTCGTGGGGGAACGCTGGGGTGGAGGGGATCAGCGCGACGCCTGAGCAGGCAACACCTCGCCACGTCGTCGCGCTCGTCGGTCCGACTGCCTCGGGGAAGACCGCGGTTGCCATCGCGTCCGCGCGCCATCACCGGGTCGAGGTGATCTCGGCCGACTCCCGCCAGCTTCGCGCCGGGATGCGCATCGGCACGGCCGCCCCCACGGACGCAGAGCTTGCCGCGGTGCCGCATCACCTCGTCGGGATCGTGGCGCCGAATGCCCCATGGTCGCTCGCAGACTGGCTCGCGGCCGCCCGCGACGCCGTCGAGGGCATCTGGGCGCGCGGTGCGCTTCCCCTGGTGGTCGGCGGGACCGGCCAGTACGTCTGGGCACTGCTGGAGGGCTGGGACGTGCCAGCAGTGGAGGCGGACTGGGAGGCGCGCGCGGCGCTGGAGGCGTTCGCTGCCGAGCACGGCGCGGCCGCGTTGCACGCCCGCCTCGCCGAGGTCGATGGGGCCTCCGCAGCACGCATCGACCCGGCGAACATCCGGCGCGTCGTGCGGGCCCTCGAGATCGTCGAGGCGACCGGTCGGCCGGTGCCGCCGCTCGCGCCTCGCGACCCGGGGTTCACCTCGGCGGTGGTCGGACTGCGCTGGCCGCGGGCGGAGCTCCACCTGCGGGCTGATGCCCGTGTCGCCGCGATGTTCGAGCACGGGCTGGTCGAGGAGACCCGCGCGCTGCTCGACGCGCACGGGCGCGGCTACCCGGCGCTCGATTCCATCGGCTACCGCGAGGCGCTCGGGGTCATCGATGGCACCCTGAGCATCGACGAGGCCATCGCCCGGGCGTGCACGGAGACCCATCGCCTCATCCGCATGCAGGCGAACTGGTTCCGGGAGGACGATCCGCGGATTCGCTGGGTGTCGGGCAGCGATCTCGATGGGGCGGTGGCCGCTATTGAGGCCGCCGCCCGGCCGCCCGTACCATAGGCGCCTGATGAATACCTCCTTTGCCTTCTGGAAGATGCATGGCGCCGGCAACGACTTCGTCGTGGCCGAGAGCGACGCGCTCGACGTCACTGACGCCGAGTGGGGCGCGCTCGCGGTCGAGGTCTGCGACCGCCACCAGGGCGTGGGTGCGGACGGGCTCATTCTGGTCATGCCCTCCACGGTGGCTGACCGCAAGATGCGCATCTTCAACGCGGACGGCTCCGATGGCGTGATGTGCGTCAACGGGATCCGCTGCTTCACGAAGTTCTCGCTCGACCTCGGCCTGGTCGACGCGCCGGATGGGCACATGTTCGTCGAGACCGGCCCGGGCATCGTGCCCGTGCTCGCCACCCGCGGCGCTGACGGCACCGTGGAGCGCGTGCGAGTGACCGTCGGCGTGCCTGCGCTCGACCCGGGCGCCTCCGGCGTCGCGCTCGAGCAGCCGGTCCCGGTCCTCGACCTTCCCGTGACGACGACGGATCCGCTTGGCGCATCGACGCAGCACGTCTCGATCGTGTCGATGGGCAACCCGCATGCGGTGCAGTTCATCGACGGCTCGCCGGACGACTACCCGCTGGAGCGCATCGGCCCGCTCATGGAGCACCACCCGCTCTTCACGCAGCGGACGAACTACGAGGTCGTGCGTGTCGTGGACCGCGCGCACCTCGACATGCGCGTGTGGGAGCGCGGCGTCGGCGAGACGCAGGCCTGCGGCTCCGGCGCGTGCGCCGCAACCGTGGCCGCCCAACTTCGAGGAGACGTCGACCAGCGTGTCGACGTACGCGTGCCCGGGGGCACCCTGCAAATTGAGTGGAACGGCCACGACGAGGTGGTCCTGACGGGGCCCGTCGTGCGCGTCTTCGCATCGGAGTGGACATCGTGAACCAGCAGCACCGCGTCATCGAGCCCGCTTCGCCGTTTAGCCTGCGCAACATGCCGGTTCGGCCGCGCGCGTGGCAGGCCCTCGTGGACACCGAGGGGGCGACGCACGTCTCCAACGAGGACGGCGAGATGCTCCTCGTGCCCGAGCAGGGGCAGCTCCGCCTCTACTGGGCGTTTGTCGACATCGAGGCGATGCGCCTCTCCTTCGCCGATATGTTCGCGGCCATTCGCGACGACATCCGCGCGGATCGCGCGGACTACGTCGCCATGGATCTCGTCGGCCTGCCGGACCGTGACTGGCTGAACCCGTTGCTCCGCGAGGTGGACCTCGAGTTCTTCGCGGAGTGGATGGAGATGACGCAGCCGGACCTGAGCACGCTGGCAGTCCCGGAGTTCCCCGACGGCGCGAAGATGCGCCGGGCGCAGGACGCCGACGTCGAGCGCATGCGCGCGATCTACGAGGAGGCCTACGGCCGCCTCGCGGATGGCGAGGGCGCGTTCGACGCGATGGTCGCGGACGCGGAGTGGGGCGGCGTGCTGGAGGCGGACGGCGAGATCGTCGGCTTCGCCCTCAACGGGGGCGTGGAGCGCGGCGAGGGCCGCGTCCTCACGGTGGCGGTCGCCGGCGGCCGCTGGGTCGACCTCGGGAAGTCGCTTCTGCAGGCCGCCGCGTACCAGCTCGGTTCGCGGGAGGCGCTGCAGGCGACGATCAAGGTGCGCCCCGACATCACGCAGACGCTTCGCATGTGCTCCGACCTTGGCTTCCGCCACGCGCGCGCCGGCGTCGAGTACCGCCGCGATGTCGACGAGGCCGCGATCGCGGCCGCGCGCGACGCGCGACGGATTGCCGGCGTGAAGGCGCGCTTCGGTAACTGGCGCTAGCGCGAGCCCCAGCACGCGCATCCACACTCCCTCGACCGGAAGGACGCACCGATGAAGCTCGCGCAGCGCGTGGAGCAACTGCCCCCGTACCTCTTCGCACGCATCTCACAGTTGATCGCCGAGAAGCGCGCGGCCGGCGTGGACGTCATCTCACTCGGCATCGGTGACCCGGACGTGCCCACACCCGCGTATCTCATCGACGTGCTGAAGCAGGCCGCCGACAAGCCTGCGAACCACCGCTACCCGGAGTCCGACGGCCTGCCCGAGTTCCGCGAGGCGATCGCTCGCTGGTACGCGAAGCGGCACGGCGTCAGCCTCGATGCGAACAAGGAGATCGTGCCGCTCATCGGATCGAAGGAGGGCATCGGCCACCTGCCGCTGTGCCTCATCGACCCGGGCGACGTCGCGCTCATGACCGATCCGGGCTACCCGGTGTACGAGATCGGCACAATGTTCGCCGGCGGCGAGTCGGTGAAACTGCCGCTGCGCGAAGAGGACGGCTGGCTGCCGCGCCTCGACGAGATCGATCCCGCCGTCGCTGCGCGCGCCAAGGTCCTCTGGCTGAACTACCCGAACAACCCGACCGGCGCCGTCGCCGACCTCGCGTTCTTCGAGCACGCGGTCGCGTGGGCACGCGAGCACGACGTGGTGATCGCGCACGACCTCGCCTACGCGGACGTGGTCTACGACGGCTACGAGCCGCACAGCATCCTCGAGGTCGAGGGCGCAAAGGACGTTGCCATCGAGTTCAACTCGCTGTCGAAGGCGTTCAACATGACCGGCTGGCGCGTCGGCATGGCCGTCGGCAACGCGACGGTCATCAACGCACTCACCCGCGTGAAGACGAACCTCGACAGCGGCATCCCGCAGGCGATCCAGGAGATGGCGATCGCCGCCCTCGACGACCCGCGCGACACGATGGAAGTCCACAACGCGATCTACGGCCGTCGCCGCGATCGGGTGGTCGAGGTGCTCCGCGAGTTGGGGCTGCGCCTCGATCCGCCGAAGGCGTCGCTCTACGTGTGGGCGCGGCTACCGCAGGGCGAGCGCTCGAGCGCCGAGTTCGCGGCGCGGCTCATCGACGCGACGGGCGTCGTGGTGACGCCCGGGATGTCCTACGGCCCCTCGGGCGAGGGCTACATCCGTATCTCGCTCACGGTGCCCGATGACCGCCTCGAGGAGGCGCTGCGGCGCCTCTCGGCCTTCGCGCGCGGAGAGGCTGTCCTGTAGCGCGTAGACTGGATGAGCAACCACCAAGGAGCGCTGTCCATCGCACGTACCCCTGACAAGACACCCGACTGGGTCCTCCCCGCGCCAAATGGCGATGTCCCCGTTCGCGATCCCGGCAGGCGTGGCGCCCACCGCACCGCGCCGCAGCAGGAGCGCGCCTACCTCGTTGGCGTCGACCAGGGGACGCACGACGGTGGCATGACCGCCGAGGAATCGCTCCTCGAGCTCGGTCAGCTGGTTCGTACGGCCGGCGGCCGCGTCGTCGGCAGTTCCGCGCAGCACCGGCGGCACGTCGATCCCGCAACCTACGTCGGCTCCGGCAAGGTCGAGGAGATCGTGGCCGAGCGGAAAGAGAGCGACTATTCGCTCGTCGTGTTCGACGACGCGCTCTCGCCCACGCAGCAGTTCAACCTCGAGAAGGCACTGGGCGTGAAGGTCCTCGACCGCAGCGCGCTCATCCTCGACATCTTCGCGAGCCGCGCGCGCACCCGTGAGGCATCGCTCCAGGTGGAGCTCGCACAGCACGAGTATCTGATGCCGCGCCTCCGCGGGCAGTGGGAGCACCTCGACCGTCTCGACGGCGCGATCGGCTCGAGAGGCCCTGGCGAGACCCAGCTGGAAACGGACCGCCGGCTGATCGGCGCGCGCATCGTGCGGCTGAAGAAGCAGATCAAGCAGGTGCAGCAGCAGCGCGCGCTCCAGCGCAACCGCCGTCAGCGGCAGGGCCTGCCTGTGGTCGCGCTCGTGGGCTACACCAACGCCGGCAAGTCCTCGCTCATGCGCGCGCTCTCCGGCGCAGACGTCCTCGCCGTCGACGCCGTCTTCGCGACGCTCGACCCGGTGACCCGCCGCGTGGGCTCAGGCGAGGCCGAGGCGTTCCTGCTGACCGACACGGTGGGCTTCATGCAGAAGCTGCCGACGCAACTGCTCTCGGCGTTCCGGGCCACCCTCGAGGAGTTGCAGACGGCCGACCTGCTCCTGCACGTCATCGACGGCACCTCCCACGCCGTCGAGGCGCAGCAGCGCACGGTCGAGGCGACGCTTGCGGAGCTCGGGCTCACGGACACGCCGACGCTCTCGGTCGTGAACAAGATCGACGGTCTGGAGTTGGACGGGCGCACCGTGGAGCGCGAGGAAGACCTCGCTGCACTCGTGGCGCTCAACCCGCTCGGGATCGACGGTGAGGTTCTCTACACCTCGGCGACGACCGGACTGGGGGTCGACGCGCTGCGCCGGCGGTTGCTCTACGAGTTCTTCGGTGCCACGTCTGCCGCGGCGATGGGGGCCAGCGCGATGGCGGCCGAGGAAGCGCGGGGCGCGTAGCGCCCCGCGCACTCAGGACTTAGACGCCCGCCGCCGGGGTCAAGAGGTAGACGTGCGAGCTGCCGTTGGCGCCGGTGTTCACGCCGGTCGTCGACCACGTCGTCAGCATCGTCTTCATGGCGCCGAAGGGCTGGCTGCTGGAGCGCGCGACGATGTGCCCGACCTGGTTCGCGAGCGCGCCGTCCGCGGTTTCGAAGATCGTCTTGCCGTCGACGGTCGTGAGCGTGCCCTCGGCGATCGAGCGCCGGGTGGTCGCGTCGCGGAATACTGCTGGACCGTGCTGCTGCGTAGCCATCGAGTTCATCCCTCTCCTGATCGCATCCCGGGAGCCCCGGACTCGCGCGCGCAGATGATAGCGATATGCTCGCCTCGGACGCGAGTCAGAGCGACCGTCCGGACGGGGCCCGCCGAGTCGGCCAGCGCCCGGTTCAGCCGGACCTCCAGCACGTTCGTTTCCACCGGGGAGGCGCGTCGCATGACCTCCACGCGCTCCGTGCCGAGCCGCAGCAGCGCCTCCCGGAGTTGGCGCTCGGAGAACGGGAGCCACGCGTCGATGCGGAACCGGCGCGCGAAGGGCGACGTGGCGGACTCGTCGCCCGTCAGGTACGCCGTGCGCTCGTCCAGCCGTCCGGCCCGCAGCAGCGGCGCCACCGCGTCCACCAGCGACGCGCGCCCGACGCTCGGGTCGAGGTCGTACAGGTAGCGTCCTGGCTCGCGGAGTGGCGTCGCGCCGGTGTCCGGCTCCCCGGTGATCGAGAGTGGCTCCTGCCCATCCGTCAGCACGGTCGCGCGGCGGGGCGCGGTGACCGCGTCGCCCAGCCAGATCACCGCCTCCACGAGTGTCCCGTTGTGGCTGATGAACTCGACCTCGGACCCGGGCGGCGCCACGTCGAGCTCGATGCCCGGCGCCACCTTGATCCCAGCGCGCGTGACATGAGCCGCGAGCCGTAGGGCGGTCGAGAGCGGGGGTGACCAGGCCTCCGGGTCGCGGACGCGTCCGCGGTCATCCCGCCGCGCCGGGTCGAGCCAGAGCGCATCGACGTCGATCGGTACGAAGCCCGCCGCATCACCCTCGACGACCGCGACGCGCCCGCCCAACCCGCGCGCGGTGGCGTTCGCAGCGAGCATCGCCAGGCGCGAGGGATCGCGGTCGAGCGCGAGCACCCGCGTCCGTGCTGCGAGCGCGAGCGCGTCCCCGCCGGCCCCGCAGCCGAGGTCGCCGACGCGGTTCGACCCC
>CAIXBH010000061.1 GCA_903917615.1 uncultured Chloroflexota bacterium
GGAGTGGGACGCCGAGGCTGGAAGCCCCGTCGCCGGCCGCGCAGCGATACCACCCCGGAGCCCGCGGGCGAACCCGCGGCGGAGACACCCTCGTTACGGGTGCTGGAGCCTCAGCTGTGCGTGTTCGCGCGCCGGTCGAGGGAAGCCGGGTGGAACCACGAGCGCGCCGCTCGTCCCTGCGAGGACGACACGGCGCGTTTGCTTATCTGTTCGAGATGGAGACCCGGCCATGACCACCACGCCCGAGACGCACGACGTGCCGTTCGATCAACTGCCGCCCGACGAGCGCCTGTTCCGCATGCGCCACTCCGCCGCACACGTCCTCGCCGAGGCGGTGCTGGAGATGTTCCCGGAGGCGAAGTACGCCATCGGGCCTCCCGTCGAGAACGGCTTCTACTACGACTTCGACCTGCCGCGTCCGCTGACGCCGGAGGACCTCGTCGCACTCGAGGCGCGCATGCGCGTATCGATCGCGCGCGACGTGGCGATCCGCGGCGAGCAGATCCCGAAGGCGCAGGCACGCGAGATCTTCAAGGACCAGCCGTACAAGCTGGAGCTGATCGACGGCATCGAGGACGACACCGTCGGCCACTTCATGCACGGTGACTTCGAGGATCTCTGTCGCGGCGGCCACACCGAGCGCACCGGCCAGGTTGGCGCGTTCACCCTCGACCGGGTCGCCGGCGCGTACTGGCGCGGCGATGAGCACAACGCGATGTTGCAGCGCGTCTACGGACTCCTCTTCGCCACCGAAGCGGAGCTCGAGGCGTTCAAGGTGCAGCGCGCGGAGGCGGAGCGTCGCGATCACCGGCGGCTCGGCCGCGAGCTTGACCTGTTCCACCTCGACCCGATCTCGCCGGGTTCGCCGTTCTACCACCCGAAGGGCGCCGTCCTCTACAACGCGCTGATCGACTACCTGCGCGACCTCTACCTCGAGTACGACTACTCCGAGGTGATCACGCCGCAGCTCTTCTCCACCGACCTCTGGAAGGTCTCCGGGCACTACCAGAACTTCGGCGGCGACATGTTCCTGTTCCAGCCGGAGGACGAGGGCGAGCTCGGCATCAAGCCGATGAACTGCCCCGGCCACTGCTGGCTGTTCAAGAGCGGCCACTACTCCTATCGCGACCTGCCGCTGCGCCTGGCGGAGTTCACGCGGCTGCATCGCAACGAGCGCTCGGGCGTGCTGCACGGCATGACCCGCGTCCGCTCCTTCGCGCAGGACGATGCGCACATCTACTGCACCCCGGAGCAGTTCGACACCGAGGTCGCGCGATTCTTCGAGATGAGCAAGCGCATCTACGCCGACCTCGGCCTCGGTGATCCGGTCATCCGCCTCGCGACGCGCCCAGAGAAATACATCGGCGAGATCGCCGACTGGGACGCCGCTGAGGCGCTCCTCGGGCGCGTCATCAACGAGGCGGGCTATGAGTACGTCCTCGCCCCGGGCGAGGGCGCGTTCTACGGGCCGAAGGTCGAATTCCACATGCGCGACGCCCTCGGCCGCTCGTGGCAGCTCTCCACGATCCAGATCGATCAGGCGATGCCGGGCCGCTTCGGGCTGGAGTACATCGGCGATGACGGCGAGGCGCACACCCCACTGATGCTGCACCGCGCGATCCTCGGGTCGCTGGAGCGCTTCATCGGCGTGTACACAGAGCACACCGCCGGGCGCTTCCCGCTCTGGCTCGCGCCGGTGCAGGCGATGGTGATCCCCATCGCGGACCGCCACGTCGAATACGCCGAGCAGATCCGCAAGACGCTCCGCGCGCGCGGCCTGCGGGTGCAGGTGGACACCTCGAACGAGCGCATGGGCGCGAAGATCCGCAACGCCCAGCTCCAGCAGGTGCCGTACATGCTGGTCGTCGGCGACCGTGAGCAGGAGGCGAACGCCGCCGCCGTCCGCGACCGTGCGGGCGGTGACCTCGGCGCGATGCCGCTGGACGCGATCATGGCGAAGCTCATCGAGGAGCGCGACACCCGCGCGTTGTCGCACGAGGTCGCGCCCTCCGCCTAGCCCGGGTCAGTCGACAACGATGTCGACCGAGGCCTCCGCGACGGTACTGCCGTCGCGGGGGCTCTCGAAATGGGCGACGACCTTCGCGGGGCCGGCC
>CAIXBH010000062.1 GCA_903917615.1 uncultured Chloroflexota bacterium
CCGATGACGTCCTCGACGAGGTCATGGCGCAGGTGCCGGTGCCCGTGGCCGACGCCGCCGGCTAGCGCGACGCCGTGCGCACCGCCGTCTCCGAGGGCTGGCTGGTCTTCTCCCTCGTCCTCTGCGGCATCGGGTTCATGGCGGGCTCCGTCCCGCTCCTCGCCGTCGGCGCGATGCTCTTCGGCACGGGCGCGGTGGCGCGCCTCTGGTCGCGGCTCTCGCTGGAGCAGGTCTTCTACCGCCGCACGCTGTCCGAGCGCCGCGTGTTCGTCGGCGAATCCGTGCTCGCCACGCTGATCATCGAGAACCGGAAGATCCTGCCCGTGCCGTGGCTGCAGCTGCTGGAGACGCTCCCGCGCGGGATGCCGACGAAGGCGCGCACGCAGCCCGGCGGCGGCCCCGGCGCGCACATCCTCGAGCGGTCTACGTCGCTCAGCGCGAACGACAAACTCGAGTGGCCGGTGACCATGACCGCGCAGCAGCGCGGCTACTTCCGCGTTGGCCCCACTCGGCTGCGATCGGGCGACATCTTCGGGTTCTTCGAACGCGAGGAGGAGGTCGGCCGCCCGGTCGATGGCGTGGTCGTCTACCCCTACACCTACACCATGCCCGAGCTCGGCCTCGACAGCGCGCGTCCCTTTGGCGAGGCGCGCGGCGGCAACCGCATCTTCGAGGATCCCAGCCGCGTCATCGGCGTGCGCGACTACATGCCGGGCGATCCGATGAAGCGCATCGACTGGTACGCGACGGCGCGCACCGGTCGGATGCAGTCGCGGCTGTACGAGCCGAGCCGTGAGCAGTCGGTGGTGATCGCGCTCAACATCCCGACGTTCGAGCAGACGTGGCACGGCTCCGACCCCGTGCTGCTGGAGCGTGGCGTGTCCGTCGCCGCGTCGATTGCGCGCTGGGCGGCCGAGGGCGGCGCGGCGCTCGGCCTCGTGGCCAACGGGTCGTTCCCGGACGCCGACCGCACGATCCGCATCGGCGCCGGGCGGCGTCCCGACCGCCTGAACGTCGTCCTCGAGGCGCTCGCGATGATCACGCCGTTCACGACCTCGAACCTCGGCCACGACCTGGAGGACGCGCACCACCCGCTGCCGGCCGGTGCGACGATCGTCGTGGTCGCAGCGGTCATGCCGGTGGACCTCGCGGCGTCCCTGCGGCGGCTGCGCGGCAACGGGCACTACGTCGCGGTCGTGCGCACCGCGCGAGGCGAGTGGACCGCAGACCTCGGGCCGATCCCCGTGCACGACGTCGTCGACGCGGTCGAGGCGCTGGAGGCGGATCAGGCGCGCGCGTACTCGCCGGAGGCCGCCGCCGTGCGGTTCGAGTCATGAACGTCGCCGAGTGGCGTCAGCGCGCGGTCGACGTGCTCTTCGTCGTCACCGAGGCGATCGCCTGGTACATCATGCTGCACGTCGTCGCGACGGGCCTCGAACAGTCGTTCCTCGCAGTCGTGCGGGACCGGCTCGCGCTGGCGCTGAGCTCCATGGAGCCGCAGGATGCGCGGCGCGCACGCGATGTGATCTCGCAGCTCGACGTCGCCGCACTGGCCGAGCACGGGCCGGCGTTCCTCGCGGTGGTCGCGACCGCCGCCGGCGGCTTCATGCTCATGCGCGTCCTCCTGCGCTACAAGTTCGACGGGCCGCTGGGCGCGATCGCGCTGATCACCGCGTCGGCGCTGGGACTCAATCTGCTGATCCACCTCGGCGTGTCGGGTGACCTGCGGATCTGGGATCCCAGCGGCCTGCTGGGCTACGCGAATGCGCCGGATCAGGCGTTCGCGGGCGAGGTGGACCTGGCGCAGTTTGTTGCCAACCCGAACCTCGGCCAGCCGCACGGCATCGGCCTGGGCGCGGTGTTCATCGGCATGGTGCTGCTGTGGGCGCGCTTTGCGATCCTCGCGAGGTCCGCGGTCACGTTCGAGCGCGTGCTGCGCTCGTTCTCGATCGGTTTCGTGATCGTCCTCTGCTGCGTCATCGCTGCGCGGTTCGAGGGGCAGACCGCGGTCACGGTCTTCGCCGTGCCGCACTTTGTCCTCGGCGTGCTCGGGCTCGCGGTCGCGAACAATGCGCGGTCCGTCGTGCCCATCGAGGGCGAGCGCCGCACCGGGCCGTGGGTCGCCGCGGTCGGCGGCACGGTCGCGATCCTCGCGGGCGTGGCGGGGACGCTTGGACTGCTCGCGTTCGTGAACGCGGGCGCCGCGCTGAACGTGATCGGCAACATCGCAGGCAGCATCCTCGTGATCGTCATCATCGTGGTGACGACGCCCATCTTCTGGGTGCTCGAGAAGCTCGCGCGGCTGCTGCTGCCGGCGGACCTCGCGCAACGCCTCGAGCAGTTGCGGCAGATGCAGCTGGAGGCGCTCGCGCCGCCAGAGGGTCTGAAAGAGAGCGCCGGGCCGCTCCTGCCGGTCTGGGCGCAGACCGGCCTGAAGTTCCTCGCGGTCGTCCTCATCGGCTGGGCGATCTGGCGTATCGCGCTGCTCGTGATGCGCCGACGCCGAGGCGTACCGCCGCCGGTCGACGAGATCCGCGGGCGCGCGGTGGGGGGCGGCGGACTCGGCAGCCTCATCCGCGGGCTCTTCCCGCGCGTGAACATCACCTCGTCCGTGGACTGGATGCGCGAGCAGCCGATCTACCGGCTCTACGGCCGCGCGGTCCACGAGGCGGAACGCCGAGGCTTCCGCTATCTGCCCGGGGAGACGCCGCTCGAGTTCGCCGACCGCGCCGCGCGGCTCATTCCCGCGCCGCCCTACGACGAGATCGGCGACGCCTTCGACCGTGCACGCTACGGGCGCCACTTCCCGTCGACCGAGGAAGTGCGTGCGCTGGAGGGCGACCTGCAGCGCTGGGAAGGGGAGACGCCCCCGACCGAGGAGCTGCGCGCGCGGCTGGCCGGCGCGCAGCCGCTGTCTGAGGATGCCGAGACCCGGCTGATGATGTCGCGCGTGCGACAGGCCACCCAGCGGGTGCGCCGAGCGGGTCGTCAGGGGCAGCTCGGGAACGGCCCCGGCGGGACGCCCCAGGTCTAGGCCCTAACGCTCGAGCGGCCTCAGCACGGGCCGACCGGCCTCGATCCGCAGCGTGGCCGCGACGTCGTACGCGTCCGCCGTCGCGCAGCGGTCGACGTCCTCGCCGAACCCGAGGGTCACCAGACGCTGTCCATGCTCCGTCTCGCGGAGCACCTCCGCGAAGTGCCCGCTCGCCTGTTCGTACTGCTCGAGCGCGAAGAGCGCCTCGTCGCCGGGCTCGGCGCCCGCGCCCGCGTGGTATGCGATGAGCATGCCGCAGGCGAGCGTGTCGTCCGCCGCTGGCTTCCCGTACAACCCGGACGCCACGACGAGCACGTCGTGGCCGGCCTCGACCGCGACCCGCACGGTGGCGCTCGCGTTCAACGGGGCCGCGGGCAGCACCAGCGCGGCCTCGCGGCAGGCGAGGAGCGCCGGCGTCCCGTTCGTGGTCGCGTGGACTGCCTCGCGGGGCGGGGGGGCGACGCGCTCGAGCTCAAGCGGCGAGTTGCCGTAGTCGTAGCCGAGAGGCGGCAGCGCGTTCTCCTCGCCGAGGAGGAGCAGCCCCTCGTGCCCGGGTTCCGCGCGGAGCGCGTCACGCAGCCGCCGCCCATCGTCGATCGTGGCGGTGGGCCAGACCGCGAGTGCGCCGCGTCCGAAGACCACCGCGAGGAGCGAGGTGGCCCGCAGCACGTCCACGACGAGGCAGGTGACCTCCGGGGAGACGCGGGCAGGGGGCAGGACGGCGAAGTCGACACGCATGGATGGAGTCTAGCGGTGGACTCGCTTCGGCCTCGCGGCGTAGCCTTGAAGTTGCCCTTGGCGGGGTTCACGGAGGCTGCGTCATGCGCGCCACGGTCGGCGTCTTCGATTCCGGCGTCGGCGGTCTCTCCGTCGCTGAGGCCCTGCATCGCCTCGCGCCTTCGCTCGAGATCCGCTATCTCGCCGACACGGCGTACTTTCCCTACGGGGATCGCACGGTGGCCGAGATCGCGGACCGCGCCGTGCTGATGGTTGGGCGGCTCATCGATCAGGGCGCGAACGTCGTCGTCGTCGCCTGCAATACCGCGACTTCCGCCGCGCTCGAACGGCTGCGCGAGGCGTTCCCGTCCGTACCGATTGTCGGCATGGAGCCGCCCGTGAAGCCGGCAGTGGAGCACAGCGTCAGCCGCCGCGTCCTCGTCCTCGCGACCGCGGGCACGGTCAGTGGGGCCCGCCTGGCCCGCCTCACCGAGACCCACCGCGGCGACGCCGAGGTCTTTACTGTGCCGATGCCCGGCCTTGCTGACCTCGTCGAGGCCGGCCAGATCGAGGGGCCGAGGGTCGAGGGCGTGCTGCACGCGGCGATGGACGCTCCGCTCGCCAGCGGCGTCGACCAGGTCGCGCTCGGCTGCACGCATTACGGCTTCCTGCGCCCGTTGCTGCGTCGCATGTTGCCCGAGCAGGTCGAGCTCGTGGACGCCGCGGAGCCGGTGGCACGTCGCGCGCTCCATCTCATCGCGGAGGCGGGCCTCGTGATCGACGCGGAGGCGGCCGAGCGCGAGGTGCTCTGTTACGCTACGGGCGACGCCGCAGCGTTCGAGGCTGCGGTGGAGCGGCTGCGAGCAGCCGGGGCGGCGCTGCCGCCGACGCGCGTCTCGCGGCCGGTCGCCTGACCCCGCTCTCCCCGAGTTGAGGACTCCGCCATGACGACCACTACCTCGAGCTTCCGCGCGCGCTTCGATGCGGCCGCGGAGCGGCACCACTCGCTCCTGTGTGTTGGCCTCGACCCCGATCCCGCGCGCATTCCTGCGGGCGTCAGCACGCGCGACTTCCTGCGCGCCATCGTGGATGCCACCGCCGATGTCGCGTGCTGCTACAAGCCGAACATCGCGTTCTTCGAGCCCGATCTCGAGGAGGGCATGGCGACGTTGCGCGACGTGATCGACGCGATTCACGCGCACGATCTGCCGGTGATTCTCGACGCGAAGCGCGGCGACATTGGCAACACGGCCGCTGCCTATGCGCGCGCGGCGTTCGAGTCGCTGGGCGCGGACGCGATCACGCTGAGCCCGTATCTTGGCCTCGACTCGCTCGAGCCGTTCCTCGCGTACGAGGGCAAGACCGCGTTCCTGCTTTGCCGCACGACGAACCCCGGCGCGCGTGACCTGCAGGACCTGTCGATCGGCGAAGGTGCGGGGGCGCCCGCGGAGCCGCTGTATGCGCGCGTCGCGCGGCTCGCGAACACGTGGAACACGAGGAACAACATCGGCCTGGTCGTCGGTGCGACCTATCCCCGCGAAGCCGCGGAGATCCGGGCGATCAGCCCCGATCTGCCGTTCCTCATGCCCGGCGTCGGCGCACAGCAGGCGGAGATCGACGAGGCCGTGCAGGGCGCGATGGATGCGAGGCGCGCGGGCATCATCGTGAACGCCTCGCGCGCCGTGCTCTACCCCGCAGCGCCGGACGGCCGCTGGGCCGACGCCTCGCGCAAGGCGGCCGAGGATCTGCGCGACGCGATCAACACCGCGCGCGGCGCGTGATCGTGATGCGGGGCCTCCGATGACTGCGCGGGCGGCCCATCCCCCCGTCCCCCTTCCCGGCGCGGGAAGGGGGAGTCAGAAGAAGATCACGGGGGCTTTCCTCGGAGCGCGCGCACAGATCGGCGTGTCCGGGTGATCGACACGCTCGACCTGCGCATGGGTGATGTCATTCGCATGGCGCGCAAGCATCCGTGCGGCGGCGATCAGTGGGAGGTCACGCGCATCGGCGCCGATATCGGGCTGCGATGCACGACGTGCGACCGTCGCGTGCTGATGGAGCGTGTCACGCTGCGCAAGCGCGCGAAGGAGTACGTCTCGCGCGGTGCACCCCTCGACCCCGAGATCGAGCGCGCGCTCTTCGGCGATCCGCCGGATGCCGGCGAGGGCCGCGAGGGCTTGCGTTGACTGCCTCGAAGCGCGGTTCCTACACTCGGAAGAGCGCGGTACACGCGCGGAACGGGGGCTACCCGTGCAAGAGTTGATCATCGATTCCATTCGCGTCGGCCTGCGGCACTACCGCCGCGTGGTGGTGCTGCGCGAAAAGGACACCGAGCGCTACCTCACCATCTGGATCGGCGCCGACGTCGCGGACGCCATCGCGTTCCGCCTGCAGGACATCACGGTTGCGCGCCCGCAGACGCACGACCTCATGATGAAGATGCTCGAGGACCTCGGCGGCACCGTGGAATCGGTCGAGGTGAACGACCTCAAGGAAGACACGTTCTACGCGGTCATCCACGTGAAGCAGGGCGACAAGGTCGTCGACATCGACTCGCGCCCTTCGGACGCCATCGCGATCGCAGTGCGCGCCGCTGTGCCGATCTACGTCTCGGACGAAGTGATGGCGCGAGCGGGCATCGTGCTCGACGAGGACGGCCAGCCCGTTGAAGACGTCGCGGACGAGGCGGAGCGCCGCCCGGCCCCGCCGACGGCCGAGGAACTCGAGCGGCTGTCCGTGTTCCGCGACTTCGTCTCCGGCCTCGATCTCGACGACCTCGGACCAGCCGATCGCTGACGTTCACGGCAGTGTTGGCGCGCCACGCGCGGGCGAGGGCAACTTCGTGCATCGCCTCACAAGTCGGTTGATCCACCGATCCGGGGATGGTAGGGTTCCGACGGTTTCCGCCCCGCGAGAGCGAGTGCGGAGATGTTGAGACCTGCGGCGTTCGGCCTGGTCGGCGTCGGGTTCTCACTGGCGTTCTTCATCGGTGGCGGGGCGATCCTCGGGCGTTGGCTCGACGGGAAGTTCGGCACAGAGCCGGTACTGACGCTGCTATTTCTGTTCCTGGGCTTGTTGCTCGGGAGCTATGACGCCTATCGGAGGCTTAGGGACGTCGTGACCGCCCTCAATCAGAACGGCCGCAAATGAAGACGCTCCTGATCGCCATTGGCGCCCTCGCGCTGATCGCCGTGGGTGTGCTGTTCGTGGGGGGCGTGTCGCCCGCCATCGTGGTGGCGCCTGAGCACATCTTCACCGTCGGCGGCTTCGCGATCACGAACACGATGTTCACGTCGTGGTTCGTGGTTCTCATCCTCATCGTCATCTCGTACTTCACCAAGCGCGGCCTGAAGCTCGTCCCGACTGGCTTCTCTGCCTACATCGAGGGCATGGTCGTCGCCTTCCTCGGCATCGCTGAGCAGGTAGCCGGCCCGGTCAACGGCCGGCGGTTCTTCCCGCTCGTTGGCACGATCTTCTTCTTCGTCCTGACCTCCAACTACGTCGGCCTCCTCCCGCTGAACAGCATCGGCAAGCCGGAGCCGGGCCACGGCGCGAAGCAGGTCGTGTTCTCGCAGACCACGCTGCCGGTGCTCGGCAACGTCGCGTACATCCCCCTCAAGCCGAAGAGCATCGACACCACGGCCGGCGAGAAGCCGATCCTGCCGGCTGGCTTCGAGGAGGGCGGCGCTGCCGCCCCCGCCGAGAACGCGAAGCCCGGCGAGGCCAAGCCCGCGGGCGAGGCGAAGCCGGCCGGTCGCGGCGCAGCGCTGGGTGTGGCCGCCGACGCGGCCGTCAGCCTGCAGCCGGGTGGCGCGATTCCCGCGGCTGCGGCGAAGGAAGCCGAGGCCGGGCAGTTCTCCGGGGCGCTCTCCCCGTGGTTCCGCTCCGTGAACACCGATATCAACGCGCCGCTCGCGGTCGCGATCTTCTCGTTCATCTTCGTGGAGTTCTGGGGCTTGCAGTCGCTGGGCCTGGGCTACCTCAAGAAGTTCTTCGCCTTCGGCACCATCCTGACGAAGGGGCCGATGGCCATCATCGACATCTTCGTGGGCCTGCTCGAGCTCGTGTCCGAGCTCTCCCGCATGGTGTCGTTCACCTTCCGTCTGTTCGGTAACGTCTTCGCCGGTGAAGTGCTGCTGATGGTGATGCTGTTTCTCGTTCCATATTTCATCCCGCTCCCTTTTTTGTTTTTGGAACTGTTTGTCGGATTCGTGCAGGCCCTGGTGTTCGCGATGCTGACGCTCGTATTTTTCAAGATGGCGGCGACGGAAGCAGCGCATTAGCGTGCGAATTTCAAATTCTGAATTTCAAATTTAAAATCAATTTCAAATGACAGAATGATTGAATATTGAAACATATAAAATTAAAAAATTCAAAATTGAATTGAAATTTGTAAATTGAAATTTAAAATTAATCAACTTTCTTGTTGGCTTATCCGTCTATAAAAATATTTCATAAGACGATTTAAGAGGGCAAGAAAGAAAAACAAGTATGGCAGTTGATCCAAACACAGGAGTGGAAGCAGTGAATGCCGCAGCTAGTTTCTTCGGAAGCGACG
>CAIXBH010000063.1 GCA_903917615.1 uncultured Chloroflexota bacterium
CGACCCCGCAAATCGTTCAGCCGTGTGCCGCGCGACGGTATCTGATGTGGCCTGCTCGGCGGCCTCACGGTCGAGGAAGAGCCGGCCGGCGTCGCTGAACTTCGCGCTCGCGGAGCGCCGCCCCTCGATCAGGGCGAGGACCGCGCGGGCCTGCTCCGGCGTGAGCGCGCGGCGCAGCCGGTCGAGGATGGCGAGTTCCGCCGTCCCTTCGCCAGCCCAGGTCGCGGCCTGTGCGGTCGCCGCGCCGCCAGCCTCAGAGCGAAGCCATGCGATGTCGGCGGCGTCCATGCGGTTGGACGCTTAGCGCTGCGTGCGGAGCGCGGCGCTCTCCGGGTCGGCGAGCCAGGGGCGCCCGCGGAAGCGCTCCGCGAGGATCGCCTCCACCTCGGCGAGCGCCTGGTCGCGGCTGCCGACGATGCGCCGAGCGGCGGCCTCGTCGCCGCCGAGCGCGGGCGCGAGATCGTCTAGCCAGGGGCCGATGCGCTTGCCGATGCGCGTCTCGCGCGCCACGGGCAGGAGCACGTCGGAGGGCGGGTACGCGCCGTCGTCCATCACACACGCGATCCGGGCCAGCGCTCCGGCGACCTCGCCGGCCGCTGGCAGGGCATCGATTCCGCGGTCGGTGGTGAGTCCGTCCAGGCCGCGTGCCGCGGCGTGCGCGCTGACCCAGAGCGGACGGAGGATGCGCTCCGGGCCGTCGTCCGGCAGCAGGCTCGCGCGCGCGGCGAACTGCTCGGTGCGACGCAGCCGGTCGACGACCACCTCGACGTGTCGCCACTGCCAGCGGGCCTCGAGGGCGCGCGGCGTCAGCGACTGGAGGAGGCGGTCGACGGCCGTGTCGGTGGTGATGGTGAGCGTGACCGCCGGGGCGGTCGCGGTCGCGCGATGCCGTTGCACCATGACCTCGTCCGCGGCGAGCGCGCGGTACTCGCTGGGGAGGTCGCGCGCGCTGCGTGCGTCGAGAGCAAGCCATAGCCCGGCGATGGCGGGCACGAACTCGACGCCGGTCGGTGGCGTCGTGACGACGAGCGTGACACGGTCTTCGAGGAGCGCCCAGGGCTTCGCTGCGAGCAGATCACGTCCCCACGCGCGTGCGCGGTCTCGGGCGGCGGTCGCGCCGTCGGTCAGGCCGGGGTCGGTCAGGCTGGTCATCGGGCGGCCTCGTGGATGGTCTGCTTGGTGTGGGTCACGCGCTCGGTCAGTTCGTCCGTCCCCTCGAGGTCGCCGCGGAGCGCGCTCAGGAGGGCGGCTGCGCCACCCATGGCAACGAACCACTGTGCCGCCTGCACCATCGCGAGGAGCGTCCGCCGTGAGTGCCGGCGGTGGCGGAGGTAACCCCACGCCAGTCCTGCCACAGCCGCGGCAAACGCGAGGCGTGCGCTATCGGGGCGCCCGGTCAGATCCATCGGCGGCCCCTCTCTCTCGTGGCCACTCTCCATGCTAACAACGCCCTCGGGCCCGGGCGAGTTTCCGATAGACTCGCGCGCATGGTCGAGTTGTTCGCGGGATGGCGGTTCGCGTTCCAGCGCCTCCGTGCCGGATGGCGGCTGATGCTGGTCGCGGCGGTCGGCGTGCTCGTCGCCGCGACGCTGCTCGCAGCGGTGCCGATTTACGCCGGCGCGATGACCGACCTCGGGCTTCGCTTTCGCCTCCAGCGCAGCCTTGCGCAGGCCGGCGATACCTTCGCGTCGATCTCGGTCGACCGCCTCCCGCTGAGCAGCCCCGCCGACCGTGCTCGTCGCGATGCGCTCGACTCCGTCGCGAACGCGCGCGTGGGGTGGCTCGGCGAGGTGCTCGTCGAGGACCGCACGCCGCGCCTCGATCTCGCGTTCGCGGGGCAGGAGGGTGACCCGGTGGCTGCCCCGGTCAACGTGCCACCCGGCGGCGCCATCGTGCGGCAGCCCTGGGGCGCGTTCCTGTTCACGCTGTCTGACTTCGAGCGGCACGTGGAGGTGGTGGGCGGACGGCTGCCCGGGCCGTCGACATCGGGTGCCGAAGTGGTCTTGCCGGACGGGTTCCAGCGACACGCGCAGGTCGGCGACGTGGTGCGCGTGTCGGGACCCGCGTTCGACGACTGCGTCCGGGTCCCGCCTGCGCAGGACGAGCGCGTCGCGGCCGATGAGATCGCGTGCCGCCCCTCGACCCTCGTCACCACGAGCGCGACGGCGACCATTGTCGGTTTCGTGCGCGCGCGCGACGTGAACGACCCGCGGTGGCACGCGTTCAGTGGGAGTTGGGCGGTGCCGGACCAACCGCTTGCGCCGAGGCTCGGCACCGGCACACCGCCTGCGCTCGCCGCTCGGGCGCAGGCCGGCGACGGCGGGATGCCGCTGCTCACCACGCGCGAGCAATTCTTTGGCGCGTTCGCGCAGCGCCTGCCCGAACTCGGATCGAGGCATCGCGATGGCGTGATCGTCGACCCCGGGACCATCTCCATTGGCGACGTCGGTCGCGCGATCGACGCCATGCAGGCGTGGCGAACGGATGTCACGGAGCGCCTCGGCCTGCCGGGGTTGCCGATCCTCGTCGCCGCCGAGGTGCTGCAACGCTTCCGCACTGAGCAGACGTTCTCGCAGGTGCCGCTGCTGCTGATCCTGCTCCAGGTCGTCGGCATCGTCCTGTACTACGTCGTCGTGGTGATGGCGACGCTCCTCGACCGCCAGGCGGAAGAGATGGGCGTGTTCCGCAGCCGCGGCGCGTCCACCACTCAACTCGTGGGCCTGCACGTGGTCGAGGGGCTGCTGCTTGCCGTGCCCGCCGCCGTGCTTGGGCCGCTGCTCGCATCGGGCATCGTCGCAACGCTGGGACGCACGGCGGCGTTCCACGCCGTGACCGGCGGCGCACCGCTCCGCGCTGCGATCTCGACGCAGGCGGCGCTACTCGGTCTCGGCGGCGCGGCCCTGGCATTCTTCGCGATCCTGCTCCCCGCGATCCTCGTTGCGCGTCGGGGCATCATTGATGTCCAGCGTGAGGAGGCGCGCCCTGCGGAGCGCGGCATCGTGCAGCGCTACTACCTGGACGTCGCGTTTGTGCTCTTCGCCGCCTTCCTGATGTGGCAGTTGCAGCAGCGAGGGAGTGTGTTCGATCCGGGGTCGGTGGGGGGATGGTCGAGCGATCCCGTGCTCTTGCTCTCGCCGCTCGTCATCACCCTCGCCGTCGCGCTGATCGTGCTGCGCGCGTATCCGCCGCTGATGCGCCTCGCGACGAGCGCGCTCCTCGTATTCCGCGGCTCGACCATCGCACTCGGGCTGTCGAGGGCGAGCCGGTCGCCGGCCGCGTACGCGCGTCTCATGCTGCTGCTCGTGATGGCAGTCGCCGTTGGCACGTTCGCAACCTCGTACGGCCCGACCGTCGGTCGGTCACTCGATGAGCGCGTGCGCTATGAGACCGGCGCGGACGCGCGTGCCGTACTCAACCGGAGCGATCGTCCCACCGAACAGCGCGGTGTCGAGGCGGTCCGCCGGATCGACGGCATCGCCGACGCGGCGCTCGCGTACCGCGGGACGCTGCGTGGCCCGGGTGGGGCCTCGGTGAGCCTGCTCTCGATCGATCCCGAGCGCGCCTCTGCGATGCTGTGGTCGCGTCCTGACTTCGCGACGCGGCCGATGGCGGACCTGCTGCGGTTGCTGGAGAGCGACGTCCCGCCGGGCGGCGGGATCCCGATCCCGGACGACACCCGTGCCCTGCGCATCGACCTGCGCAGCACCAACCTCGACCGCGCGCTGCCGATCGGTCGACTGCGCGACGCGCGCGGCGAGTACTGGGATGCCATCCTCCAGTTGCCCGAGAAGCCGGGTGACATCTGGGTCGCCGCAAGCATGCCGGTCCCGGCGGCCGCGCCCCGTCCGCTCACGTTCGTCGGCTTCCGGGTGAGCGACCGCGTGGGCCAGAGCCTGCGTGGCGACGGCTCGCTCAAGTTCGACAAGTTCGAGGCCGTCACACCGACCGGGACAACGATGCTGGACGACTTCGAGACCAGCTTCCTCTGGACGATCTATGGCGCGCCGAGCCGCGACGAGACGTTCAAGCTCGTCGAGAGCAAGGACGCGTTCTCCGGCACGCACTACGCCGAATGGAAGGCGCAGGGGGCGACGTCGACCGCTGAGCGGTTGCTCGCGCTTGCCGACCCCGCGGTGCCCGTGTCCGCGCTGATGAACGCCGCCGCCATCGCCGCGTTCGACACCAGGGAGGGCGGCGTTGCGAACGCGACGCTCAATGGCCTGAACGTCCCCGTGGTCGTGCGCGCGCAGGTGGATCTGTTCCCCACGATGGACGCTTCCGCGCCGTTTGCGATCGTCAGCGACGCGCAGTTGCAGTCGATCGCCGGTGTCGTGGACGCGAAGGACCTGCGAGTCCCGACCGAGTTGTGGCTGCGTTTCCGCGATGGCATGCCGCTGGCCGCGCAGCAGGCGACGCTGCGCGCGCTGGCGACCGACGGCTCGCCCCTGCGGATCACCGGGACGCCGTTGCATCGCGCCGCGCTGCTCGAGGAAGGCGGCGCGGATCCCACGCTGCAGATATCGGGCAGCGGGATTCTCACCGTCGCGTTCATTGCCGTCCTCGCGCTGTCCGCGCTCGGGTTCGCCGTGACGCTCGTGCGGGGCGCGCGCGCGCGGGCGCTCGAGTTCGCGGTGCTGCGCGCGGTGGGATCGTCGGGCCGGCAGATCCTGCGCGGATTGCTGCTGGAGTGGGGCGTCGTCCTCGTCCTCGGCGCGACGATCGGCGTGCTCGTGGGTCAGCAGGTCGCGCGGCTCATGCTGCGCTTCCTCGACGTCACGGCACAGGGGCAGCGCGTGCTGCCGCCGTTCATCGTGCAGACGGACTGGCGCATGCTCGCGCTGGGCGTCGGGGCGCTGACCGTTGCCGTCCTGATTACGCTCGCGCTGACATGGTCTGCAGCGATGCGTCGCGCGGCATCCACCGAGCTGCGCGCGACGCGCTAGCGGGGAGTCGGAGCGGCCGCCGTGGGCGTCGCGCTGGCGCTCGGCCGAGGTGTCGGCGTCGGCGCGCGGTTCTCGCCTTCGTGCAGGTCGCCTGGCAGCCTCAGCACGCCGGTCGCGACGCCGCCGGCATCGAGGCGCACGAGGACGGCGTCGCCACGCGCAGGTGCCGATGATGCGCGCTCGATGCGGAAGAGCCGGGCGCCGCTCGTCGTGCGTGCAGCGAGCGTCGAGCCGGCGCTGGTCACCTCGAATGCGCCGTTCTGGGTCGCGCTCATCGTGCCCGTGCGCGCCACGCTGCCGGCGAGCGCCGCAGGCGCGTCGAAGCCGGTGAAGCCACCGGTGGATCGCAGCGCCTGGATGCCCCCGGAGGCGCCAGTGGGGTCCGCGATCACCACATCCCGCTGGTGGGGCACGTTCGTGCGATCCGCGATGCCGATCCCGGTGGCGGCGCCGCCCACGAACGCCACGAGGGCGGCCGCGAGGGCCAGCAGGGTGCGCACACGCGAGGAGAGCATCATCGCGCCGCCCCCTCGACGGCGACGATGCCCGTCAGCGTCAGCCCGTACTGGGTCGCCTCCACGCCGACGTTAACCGGCGTGCCCGCGGCGAGTCCCGCGGGCGTCCGCGCCAGCTGCTCGACGGGCACGCCGCCGGGCAGGGAGAGCGTCACGGTGCCGCTCTCAGTGGCGAGCGTGAGTTTGCCGCTCTCCACGGCGGTCACGGTGCCGCTGAGCACTCGGGGCCCGGCCGGCGCGACGGGCGCGGCGACACGGACCGAGACCTGCTCAGGTTGCGGGTCGTGTCTGTAGACATAACCAAGCACGGTGCCAACACCAAAGACACCGAGAAAGAGGGCGGCGGCGAGCACCCGAGAGCGCATGGAGGCGCTCATCGCCGTTCGCTAGTCGCCGAGCAGCGTGTCGTACCCGAGCGCCCGGATCTCCTCGACGTACTCGGTGCGCCAGCCTGCGCTCGGGATGCGGCGCTTCCGCTCCCGGAACTCGCGGTGGTAGCGGAGGTATTCCTCCTCGAGGCGGAGACGCCACTGGGTCTCCTCGCGGAAGACCTCCGGGTCGATCTCCTCGAGGGGGGCGTCAAGATCCTCGGCGCTGAGCTCGTAGTCATCGCGCCAGTACTCGGCGATGTAGTCCAACGACTCCTCGAGGTCGCGACGGCAGTCGAGCATGTACGTCTCGATCGCCTCGGCGGCGCTCACGGGGGAGCCGGCGAGGCCCTCGAGCTTCGCGCATTCCTCGCACAGGGTGATGAGCTTGCGGGCGTCGCACTCGTCGCCGCGCGGGCAGTTGCGGTGGCGCGGGGCGAACTTGTTCAGGGTCGGCTTCCGCGAATAGCCGATGATCAGCTCCTCCTCGTCGTGACCGCAGCGCGGGCACGACAGGACGTCGCCGAAGATCTTGTTGACCGCGTCTTCCCAGTTGATCTGCATCGCAGACCTCCCCCTCGCACCGTCACCGTCGATCCTACGAAAGCCACGAGGCCTGTCAAACGCGGAACCTCCGCGCGGCCTCCCGGCGCCGGTCAGTCGCGCGTCCGGGCGTACCCCCCGGACTGTCCGGGCATCTCCTGCACGTCGACGGCGACGCGGCTGATGTTGCCATGCCCGCCCGCCACCAGCGCCTGCTCCACCCGCCCCGCGATCCACTCCGCGAGGAGTTCCGCGGTGGTGTTCTCGATCGGGAGGGCAGCGACGTCGCTGGACGGGAATCGGTAGACCCGGTCACCGAAGCGCACGGTCCACGCGCCCTCGGCCTCGGTGACCTCCAGGAGCGGGGAACGGGTCTGCAGCAGGAAGTGGTGGTCGATCTCGTCGCATGCGGCGCGGACATAGCCCTTGAGCAGCGAGAAGTCGATCACCCAGCGGTCCGCGGTCAGCGCCCCGTCGACGCGGCAGCGCACGAGGTAGTTGTGCCCGTGCAGCGGCTCGAGCTCATCGCCGAGCGTCGCCATGTGTGCCGCCGCGAATCGCAGCCGCACGCCCTGCACGGTGACGTGTCGTTCCTCGGGCATGCGGCGCTCCTCGTACTGCGGGAGAGAAGCAACGAGGCGGCCCGGGGGCCGCCTCGCTGGTGTTCGGTCGAGACCGTTGCGGCTAGATGGTCATCGCGGCGAGCAGGCGCTCCACCGGAGCCTGCGTCGCCTTCGTGCGCTCCTTGGCGAGGCGCAGACGCTCGTGCCCCGGGACGCTCTCGCCGGCGCGCTTGTAGATCAGGCCGATCGGGATGCGCTTGCCGGTCACCAGCTTGCGCGCCGCGTCCAGGTCGGTCACGTCGTGCTCTTCCGGGATCGGGAACGCGAGGGGCTCGATGCCCTTCTTCTCATCGCCCTTCAGGAGCGCGTACGTGTCGTTGTACGTGGTGCATGGCGACTGCACGTGCACGATGGAGAACCCGGGGTAGTCCATCGCGTCCTTGATCGCCTCGCCCAGCTGCTTCACGCGCGACGACATCTCGGAGGCGATGTACGGCACGCCGAGGCCCATGTAGACCTCGAGCGGGTGCATGCGGTCGTCGAGCTTGCCGTAGCGCGTGGTCGCCGTGACGACCTCGAACTCGGTCGTCGGCGAGGCCTGGCCCTTGGTGAGGCCGTAGATGCCGTTGTCCATCACCACCACGGTGATGTCCAGGTTGCGGCGCGCCTGCGGGCCGATGTGCTCGGCGCCGATGCTGAGGAAGTCGCCGTCGCCGGAGACCACCAGGACGTTCATGTCCGGGCGGTTCGACTTGAACCCGTACGCGATCGGCAGCGTGCGGCCGTGGATGCCGTGGATGCCGAAGGGCTGCGGGCCCTCCTGCAGGTGCACGAGGTTCCCGGAGCAGCCGATGCCCGCGATGATCGCGGACTTCTCGACCGACTCCTGGCGCTCGATGGCGCGCTTCGCGAGGGCCTGCTCAATGGCGACCTTCACACCGAAGTCGCCGCAGCCGGGGCACCACTTGAAGTCGTAGACCGGGTTTCGCTTGCTCATGCGCGGACCTCACTTGCCGATGCCATACGCGTGCGGACTTCCGACTTCAGGTCGGCCACCTTGAAGGGCAGACCTGTGTACTGCGTGATCGAGCGCGCGTTCACGTCGAGCGTGCGCAGGATGCCAGAGAACTGACCGAGGTAGTTGAGCTCGGGAACGAGCACGAGCTTCGCCGCGCGGAGCTCCGCGAGCAGCGCCTCCGGCAGCGGGTTCACGAACATCGTGTAACGCCAGCCGATGTTGACGCCCTCTGCCTGCAGCTCGAGCCATGCCGCGCGTGCGGCGCCCTTCGAGCCACCCCACGGGAGCAGGATGATCTCGCCCGGGCCCTCGGATTCGTAGGTGCTGTCGTTCAGCGTCTTGAGCTTCGCGAAGCGGCGCTCGGTCATCGCCACGTGCACCTCGGGCAGGTGCGTGGTGTCGCCCTGCTCATCGTGCTCGGAGCCGTTGGCGACGTATGCGCCGGGGCCACCCGGCACCGGGAACGGCGAGACGCTGTCGCCCTTGTAGCGCAGGTTGCCGACGGAGCCGTCGGAGACGATGCGCGACTCCTGCGAGATGAGCGAGACGTCGGGCATCGGGATGTCCTGCGCGCGCTCGGCGATCGATGCCTCCGTGAGGAGGATGACCGGCCCCTGGTACCGCTCGGCCCAGTTGACGGCCTTCGCCGCGGCGAAGAAGGCCTCCTCGGGATCACCGGGGGCGATGACCGGGACGCTCATGTCGCCGTGGCCGGGGTTGATCGCGCAGATGAGGTCCGACTGCTCGGTCTTCGTCGGCAGGCCGGTGGCCGGGCCGCCGCGCTGGACGTCAGCGACGACCAGCGGAATCTCGGCCATCCACGCGAGGCCGAGGCCCTCGCCCATCAGGCTCAGGCCCGGGCCGGCGGTCGAGGTCATGACCTTCTTGCCGGAGAAGCCCGCGCCGACGAGCGACGCGATTGACTCGATCTCGGAGGACGCCTGGCCGACGAACTTGTCCGGTCCGACGAGGTTCTGCTCCATGTACACGAGCATCGTGGTCGCGGGAGAGATCGGGTAGCCGATGAAGGAGTCGAGCCCCGCCGCGATCGCGCCGAGGCAGGCCGCCTCGTAGCCGCGGATGAGGATGCGCGTCGTCGTGTCAGGCTTCGGCGCCTCGAGCTGCTCGAGCTTGAGTCCGCTCTTGATCGCTTCCTCCGCGCCCATGCGCAGTGCTGCGATGTTGCCGCTGACGATCTGCTCGTCGCCGGCGCGACCGCGCGTCCAGCGCTTGGTGATGAACGCCTCGAGGGCGCTCAGGTCGACGCCTGCCATCTGCGCGACGGCGCCGATGAGGATGATCGTCGACGCGAGCGGGTTGCCCGCCTCGCGCGCCATCTTGTCGGCCGGCAGACCGAGCGCGCGAGAGGTGTCCTCGAGCTCGAACTCCTCGGAGTTGAATACGACGATGCCGCCCTCGCGGAGCTCCGCGATGTTGAAGTCGTACGCGTAGCGGTTCTGCGCGACGAGCACGTCGAGGTAGTCGCCCGGCGTCAGCGTCGGCTCGCTCGAGATGCGTGCCTGGCCCCACGCGGGGCCGCCCTTGATCTGCGACGGGAACGTGGAGAAGGTCAGGACGTGGTAGCCGCCCTGTGCGGCCGCTGCGGCCATCAACTCCGCGCCGCCAACGACGCCCTGTCCGCCTTCGCCAGCGAAGCGGACCACGAGATTGTTACTCATCCGGTCCCTGTCCCGTCCCATGATGGGCGTACAGAAACGGCGGAGCCTGCCGCTCCGTAGGATTTCTGCTTCCCTCACAAAGCCGCGCGGCAGGCCGCGCGGTTGTTGATCATTCCAGTCGAGATTATCGGGCCGCAAACGAGCAGGCTCAACGGCATCCGACGCGCCGATGTTATCGCACTCTGCGCGCGTGGGGAAGGATATGGCGCAAGCGGGTCAACCGATTGTGACGGAACGTACAATGCCGCGAGAGGCAGTGCCGCCAACGGCATCGTGCCGCAGCCGAGCGGGAGCCCGCCGTGGTCAAAGCCTACGTCCTGATCGTCACCAACCCGGGGGAGACCCACCGCGTCGCCGTGGCGATCCGCGCCATTCAGTACATCACCGAGGTGCACGAGGTGATGGGCCCGTACGACATCGTCGCGGTGCTCGATGCGCCCAGCTTGACCGAGGTGCCAGGCATCCTCGCGGACCGCATCCGCACGCTCGACGGCATCCAGTCGACGACGTCGCTCGTCGCATTCCCCGAGTAGGGTCGAGGCAGGGCAGGAGAGGCTTCTCATGGCAGTAACCCTCGAGGCGGGCGACCGCGCTCCCGCGTTCACGCTCCGCGACCAGGATGGCGCCACGCACCGGCTGTCCGACTACAAGGGCAAGACCGTCGTCCTGTACTTCTACCCGAACGACGACACGCCGGGCTGCACCGCCGAGGCGTGCTCGTTCCGCGACCACATCGACGAGATCGCCGAAGAGGGCGCCGTTGTCCTCGGCGTGTCGACGAACAGCGCCGAGCAGCACCAGAAGTTTCGCGCGAAGTACGACCTTCCGTTCCCGCTGCTCGTGGACGCCGACTCGAAGGTGTCGACGGCGTACGGCGCGTGGGGGGAGAAAACCCTCTACGGCCGGAAGAGCATCGGCATGATCCGCTCGACGTTCGTCATCGGTCCCGACGGGCACCTCACCAAGGTCTGGAAGCGCGCGCGCGCAGCCGAGCATGGCGTGGCGGTGCTCGAGGCACTTCGCGGGAAGAAGTAGCGTTGCGCGACTGGCGCCGAATGCGAAGATGGCCGCCCAGGGGCGGCCATCTAACGACATAACCGTGACGAGTCCCATTCGGCGATGCGTCGAATAGGGGCGGCGGGCGTGATCTCCTACGCGGCGACCTTGTCCACGAACTCGGCGACGGCGCGGCCGTTGCAGACCGAGCAGCGCAGCCCCTTGTCCGTCACCACCGCATGTTGCGGCAGCGCGCCGGTGGGCGGGTCCACGAGGTGGACATCGTCCTTGCCATGCTCGAGGGGGTGCGACTCGAAGTCGCCCAGGTAGCGCCCGCACGAGAAGCAGCGCAGTTCGCCTCGGTAGGTGGTTCGCACGGGCATCTCATCCTCCTCATCCAGTACCCCGTTGGGGTATATGAAATATACCGCCAGGGGGTAGGCCGCGCAAGCGTGGCGCGAGGGCCCGGTGAGGGCTCGACTGCGCATCGAGGCGGGCGCGCGGCGCATCGTCCGAGGCGGCACCTCGGTCGGCGTGCTCCTGAGGCTCGCGAGCGTCGAGGACGGGGCTGCCACGGGGCGTGCGGCCAGGGCTGGCCGGGCGGCGAGGCGAATCGCGGGCGCGGGATCTGGAGGCGCGCGCGGTCCGGCGCATGTGATGGGCGCAGCGCGCGCGAGGTGGGCGAAGCGGCGACGACGCGCGAGCTCGGTGCGCACATCGCGCGGTCCGCTCACGGCGGCGAGCGATGGTCACGCCTCGTTCGCTGCCGTCACCACGGACGGCGCCACAAACGGGCCGGGCCTCTATCCATGGTTTGGGGCTGTCAGGCCTCCGGGGGAGCGATTCGGAATCGCCCTTCGTTACTTCGCACTATCTCGGTTATGTAGTTATCAGGAGTGGAACATCCATGCCCCGGCCGGGGGAGCGGTCGAGCGCTGCAAGGTGCTCAGGAGGCCGATGTTAGACTGGGATTCGTCGCCTCCACGCGCCCGCGCGGCCCGGTGATCAGTTCGGCCGCAGCGCCGCGAGGAAGTGGGCGTTCGTGAAGTCCAGCGTCCTGCGCAACACCCTGATCGGTGTGCTCGCGATCCTCGTCGGCGTGCTGCTTGTCGCCGTCGGTTTCCTCGGCCGCACGCTGATGGAGCCCGGCGGCATCAAGGCCGCGCTCGCGGCCCCGCCGGTCCCGCGGCCGGTCGCGACGGACTTCGCCGTCATCCCCGAGATCGCGACCATCCTCGGCACCGACTTCGTCGAGGCGAATAAGGTCACGCCGGACGCCATGCGCGACGGCGCCATCAAGGGCATGTTCAGTGCCTTGGGCGACAGCCACTCCCAGTACCTCTCGCCGCAGGAGTACGCGCTCTCCAAGGGCGACTTCGAGGGCGCCTTCGAGGGCATCGGCGCCACGGTCGCGAAGCAGGGCGACTTCCTCGTCATCGTCCGCCCGATCCCGAACTCGCCCGCCGACAAGGCCGGCCTGAAGCCCGGCGACACCATCCTCAAGGTCAACGACGAGGACGCGAAGGGCTGGACCGTCGAGCAAGGCGTCCTGCGCATCCGCGGGCCGCGAGGCACGACCGTCCGGATCCAGATCAAGCACGCCGATGGCACCCAGGCCGATCTCAGCATCAAGCGCGACTCCATCGCCGTGGAGTCTGTCAGCACCGACCCGCCCGGTGGCGCGCTGAAGGATGTGGCCGGCAACGCCGTGACCGACCTCGCCTACATCCGTATCCGTTCCTTCACGCGGACGACACCGGATGAGTTCCGCAAGGCTGTGAAGGCGGCGGAGACGGCGAAGGCGAAGGGCATCCTGCTGGACCTGCGCGGCAACCCCGGCGGCCTGCTGAAGGAGACGGCCGAGATCGCGGACATGTTCCTCGACAAGGGCACGATCGTGACCTCCGTCGACCGCGATGGGCACGAGGACACGATCTCGGCCACCGCGGGCACCATCACGAGCCTGCCCGTCGTCATCATGCAGGACGAGTTCTCCGCCTCCGGCTCCGAGGTGCTCGCCTCCGCGCTGAAGGAGAACGGCCGCGCGAAGGTCGTCGGCTCCCGTTCCTTCGGCAAGGGCACGGTGAACCACATCCGCGAGCTCTCCAACGGCGGCGCGGTGTACGTCTCCATCGCGCGGTGGCTGACCCCCGCCCGCAACCAGATCGAGGCCAACGGGGTGACGCCGGACTACCCGATCACGCTGACGCAGGACGACATCACGGCCCTGCGCGACCCCGCTGCCTTCACCGCGATCGACCTGCTGCACGGCGTGCCCGTGACGCCCGCGCCCCAGCCGGCGCCGCGCACCACGGCCACCCCGGGTGCGGCCGGCCCGCGCGGCGCGACCGGCGCCTCCGGAGCG
>CAIXBH010000064.1 GCA_903917615.1 uncultured Chloroflexota bacterium
GGCGCTGTTCCGTCAGTTCGAGGCGTTCATCCGGCTGCACCCCGAGCAGTGGTACATCTTCCGGAACCTCTGGCCGGGCGACATCGACGCGCCCGCGCCGGCGGGCGCGAGCGCCCACGGATGATCCACCTCGCCGTGCTGTGGTTCCTCGTGCGAGTGGTGGGACGTATCCCGGCGCGCCTGCTGTTCCCGCTCGCGTACGCGGCGGGCACGCTCGCGTGGCATCTGTCCCCCGGCGTGCAGCGCGTCACGCGCGACCATATGCGGCACGCCATGGGCCCGGAGGCCAGCCCGCACGAGATCGAGGACGCGGCGCGCGCCTGCGTGCGCGCCAACATGTACTACTACGTCGATTTCGCGCGCTATTCGCACCTGACGGCGGAGGAGACGCTCAGCGCGCTCGAAGTGCTCGATGGGTTCGACTTGATCACCGCGGCGATGGAGCGGGGCCGCGGCGTGATCATCGTTTCGGCGCACCTCGGGGCGCCGGAGATGATCGGGCAGGCGATGGCGGCGCGGGGCCTGAACCTCGCCGCGATCACGGAGCCGCTCCGGCCGCCGTCCGTGCACCGGTTCGTCGATGGGATCCGCCGGACCCACGGGGTGGGCTTCTTCGGTGCGGACCTCGCGGGCCTGCGGGCCGCGCGCGCCCACCTGGCGGCCAATGGCGCCCTCGCGATCCTCGTCGACCGCGACGTGCTCGGGACGGGAACGCCATACACCTTCTTCGGCGAGCCGACCCGCATGCCGACCGGCGCGGTGGACCTCGCCCTGCGGACGGGGGCGACGCTCCTGGGCGCGCGCGTCCTCCGGGGGGCCCGTCCGGACCGCTACCGCGCGTACGTGGAGCCCATTCCGCTGGCGCCGCCCACGGGCGACCGACAGGCCGACCTGACGGCTGCCATGCGCGCCGAGCTGGCCTGGCTCGAAGGCGCCATCGCCGCGGCACCCGGACAGTGGTTCGCGATCCAGCCGATCTGGTCTGGGCTGACGGGCGTTACGGAGCCACGGGTCAGCCGGCGATAACGAGCAGCACACGCTTGAGCCCCTACAATGGGCCACGATGATCGACGAGCCTCGACCGCCCCTGATGGACGCTGCCCCCCGCCGCTACGGGCGCGCCGACCTCCAGATCCATACCGACCACGGCGACGGCATGGAGGACGCGCGCACGATCTTCGAGCGCATCGAACTGCGCGGTGACCTCGACGTGGTCGCCGTCACGGACCACGACGATGTGCGCGGCGCACTGCGCGCCCGCGAGATCCACGCCCAGGCGCCCTACCACTTCGACTTCGTCCCCGGGATCGAGGTCACCACCCTGCAGGGGCACCTGCTCGCCCTGTGGATCGACCGGCCGATCGCCTCGTTCAAGTCGCTGGAGGCGACCGTGGCAGCGGTCCACGCGGCCGGCGGGATCGCCGTTGTCCCCCACCCGTTCTCCCTGCTGACCCGCTCGATCGGACGCCGCTCGCTGGAGCGCGTCCTCGCGATCGCGGATCCCACGACCCACCCGGACGGCATCGAGCTCGCGAATCCCACGAGCAAGGGCTGGGACACGGGACGCCGCGCACGGATGCTCAACCACCGCGACTACCACCTCGCCGAGACCGGCGGCAGCGATGCGCACTTCATCGAGGCGATCGGGACGGCGTACACGCTCTTCCCGGGGCAGACCGCGACGGAGCTGCGGCGCGCCATCCTCGAGCGCAGCACCGAGGCGATCATGAACGGCGGCACGCCGCTCCGCGCGATCGGACCGCGGCGCCTCGCGCTGCAACAGGTGCGCGGCATGGCGGTGACGCCGCGCAAGGTCCTGGGGCCGCAGATCCTGCGTCTGCGCGACCGGGTGATGCGGGCGGGCTCGCGATGAAAGTCGCACTCGTCACGCCGTACGACTGGCACACGCCCGGCGGCGTGAACAATCACGTCGAGCACCTCGCAAACGAGCTGCGCGACCGCGGGCACACCGTGAAGATCCTCGCGCCCGCGGCGGGCGAGGTCGCCGACCCCAACGTCATCCCGATGGGCCGCCCCTTGCCGGTGGCCGCCGCAGGCTCCGTGGTGCGCATCTCGCTGAATCCCGCGACGGGGCGTCGCGTGAAGGCTGTCCTGCAGCGTGAGCAGTTCGACGTCGTACACCTGCACGAACCGCTGATGCCGGTGCTGCCGATCCAGGTGCTGCGCCATTCGCGTCAGGCGAACCCGAACGTCGTGAACGTGGGCACCTTCCACGCGCGCAAAGACGGCGGCAACCGCCTCTACGCGTACGGCCGCCGGCTGCTCAAGCGCTGGTTCCGCGAGATCGATGGCAAGATCGCCGTCTCTCCGCCGGCGGAGCAGTACGTCGAGCAGTACTTCCACGGCTACTACAACATCATCCCGAACGGGATCGACGTCGACCACTGGGCGAACCCGAACCTGGCGCCCGTGCCGGAGCTCGATGGGACGATCAACATCCTGTACGTGGGGCGCGCGGAGAAGCGCAAAGGTCTGTCGTACCTCATCCGCGCATTCGGGCTGGTGAACGCACGCAACCCTGAGACGCGTCTCATCGTCGTCGGCCCGGACTCGCGCGCGCGGCGGCGGTACGAGGCATCCGTGGAGCGCAGCGGTCAGCGCGGCATCGTCTTCGTCGGGCAGCGCACGTACGACGACCTGCCGCGATACCACCACAGCAGCCAGATCTTCTGCTCGCCCGCGCTCGGGAACGAATCGCAGGGGTACGTCCTGCTCGAAGCCATGGCCGCGGGCATGCCCGTGGTCGCGAGCAACATCGACGGCTACGCCTCGGTGATCACGCATGGCGTCGATGGCGTGCTCGTGCGGCCGAAAGACACGACCGCGCTCGCCGATGCTCTGACGGCGCTCGTGCGGGACCCGGAGCGCCGCGCCGCGCTCGCAGCCGCGGGGCGCGCGCAGGTCGACCGGTACTCGTGGCCCCACGTGGCGGCGAGCGTGCAGTCGTACTACGAACGACTGATCAACCAGCAGCACGCCGTGGAGGCCTCGCGCCGCCACGCCGCCGACGAGCGCGCACTGGCGTCCAGCAGATGAGGCAGCCGATGACCCTGCTGCAGGGCCGCGCGCCGGTCCCGGTCATCACGGCGGTGGTCCGCGTCCTCGTGGCCCTGCGGGTCACGCCGACGATGCTCACGACCACGGGGTTCCTCGGGAACGTCGCGGCGGGTGTGCTGGTTGCGCAGGGCTTCTTCTTCTACGGCGGCGCGCTGCTCCTCATCGCGAGCGGCCTGGACATGTTCGACGGCGCCGTGGCCCGGGCCACCGGCACCGCATCGCGGTTCGGCGCGCTGTACGACTCCGTCCTCGACCGCATGTCCGAGGCGGCTGTGCTCTTCGGACTCGCCTGGTACATGATCGGGATCCGCAACGGCGAAGCCGCGGCGCTCGCCTTCGCCGCGGTGGTCGGCTCGCTGCTCGTCTCCTACGTGCGCGCCCGTGCCGAGGGGCTCGGTCTCGAGCTGAAGGACGGGCTGTTCACGCGCTCCGAGCGCGTCGTGCTGACCGGCGTGATGCTCATCACGGGCTGGGTGCGGGGTGGCCTCTGGGTCCTGGCGATCCTCTCGCTGGCGACCGCCTTCCAGCGCCTGTGGATCGCGGCGCGAGCGCTCCTGCACGAGGACGAGTTGAAGGGGATGCGCTGATGCCCGCTGCTCCGAACGGCCCCCTGCCCCGTGAGGTCGAGGTCGAGGTGGCGAACTACCTCGGCGAGCAGTTGATCCGGCCGGTGGCCCTCGACGTCTGGACGCGGCACGAGTCCGGCCTGGTCCTGACCGACCGCGACGGCGGCCCCCACGCGGAGGAAGTCCTCGCGACGATGCGGCAGCTCGTGCGCCTGCACCCCGGGCTGACCGTGACGCCCTACGACTTCGACAAGCACGCCGCCCGCGCTGCCGAGGCGGGCATCGAGCTCTCACCGACGACGATCATCCGGAGCGCCGGGCGGTCGATCCAGTTCTCCGGGATGCAGTCGGGCGTGCTGTTCCCCGCGTTCCTCGACGCGATGTCCTACCTCTCGCGCGGCCAGTCGCCGCTGACGGAGGAATCCCGCGCCGTCATCGACGCACTCACGACGCCGGTCGAGATCGACCTCCTCGGCGCGATGTACGACCCGTACTCGGGGCACATGCTCCGGCTGCTGAGCGCGATCGCGGCGCAGACGCGCCAGGTGAAGCTGCGCGTGTTCGAGGTGGCCGAGTTCCCGCGCTACGCCGCACGCCGCGGCGTGACGGAAGTCCCGATCCTCACCATGAACGGCAAGCGGCTCATGGGGGCGTGGGAAGAGCCGGCGCTCGTCGCACAGATCCAGAGGGTGGCCGAGGGCAACGATGAACCCGTCATCCGCGACCGCGTCTTCTCGAACCCGTTCGTGACCGAAGAAGAGGCGCGCCGTCATATGGCGGAGCAGGCCGGCGATACGCCGGCAGTGTCCGCGCCGACGAGCGGCCTGTACGTCCCGGGCCGATAACCCCCCGCTGGCCCGCCCCACGCGGGCCTCGACAGGCGGCTAGCGCTTCTTCGAGAGGCGCAGGCCGAGGAACCCGATGCCCCCCGCGACCAGCAGGCTGACCACGCCGACCGCGATGCCGAGCACGGGCGTCCCCGCCTTCGACGCGTCGCCCGCGGCCCCACCCGTGCCACCGTTCGTCGAGTCTGCACCGGACAGGGAACTCGGGATGCGGAGCGGGGGCTGCGTGGCGACGGCGGCTGCCGTCGTGGCCTCAGCGATGGGCGGGAAGTCGATCTCCTTCAGCCCGATGCTCTTTCGCCAGGCGTTGTACAGCCCGTCCTGATCGACGCCGATCGACTGCTTCAGCGCGACGTCGATCGGCAGACCGCCCTTCACGCTCGAGAAGACGGCGGCGAACTTCTGCTGGCCGTACGTGTCCACCATGAACTTCACGACGGCCCAGTTCTCCCCGTAGAACAGATTCACGAGGTCCGGCTGGTTCACGGCAGACTGGAGGTTCCGCAGGCGCAGCAACTGATCGCCACGGATGCCAGCGCGGAGCGCACTCTGGTAGCCATCGTCCACGGTGAGCTGCGAGTACACCGCGGTGCCCTCGTCCAACCACGACGGGATGCTGGTAAGCGAGCCGAAGCCCGCGACCCGCGTAACGATGTGCCCGGTCTCGTGCCGCACCACGTCCACGAGGCCGCCGTTCAGCGGGTCGTAGAAGTGAATGAGGTCGACGCCCACGCGCGACCCACCCGTGATGACGTTCGCCTCGAACGTCGCACCACGTGGCTGCTGAGCGGGCTTGCCCTCCGCCGAGTTCCGATAGACCACGATGCGGATCGGGTACGGCATGGTGACGTTGAGGAGCTTCTGGTTCTTGTCGATCGAGTCGGCCGCACCCTGCAGCGCGTCATTCGCGTTGCGGTCGTTGCCGCCGTACCAGTACACGGTCACCAACCCCGAAGTCTTCGATGTCCACTGAAAGCGCCCATCGAGGAAGACGTAGTCCTGTGACGGCGTGGTGAGCTTGCCGCCGTTCTTATCCGTGACAGTCCACGAGTAGGTGAGCTTCGTCCCGACCGGGATGTAGCGCTGAGCGCTGTTGGTCTGCAGGGTCGCGGAGAGGTTCGCGCTCTTGCCACCCGCCACGTCAGCCTTGATCGAGCCGCCGACGTTCGCCCCGGAGGCGTTCAGCAGCGTGTAGTTGAGCGTCGCTTCCGCGAGATCCGCGTCGGACTGCACGCTGACCTTGAACGTCATCGAGGCGGGGTCAGGCGCCTCGACCGTCGCGGCGGCGGCGGTCGGTGTCGCGTGCACGACGGGCGGTGTGGGGAGGAGCGAGGCGATGAGCAGGACGCCGAGCACCGGGAGCGCTGCCGCCACCCGTCGAAGCCGCGCGATTGCGTGGATCATCCGGCCGCCTCCCCGTCGTTGAGGCCGACCTGGCTGCGCAGGTAGGCCGTGATGAACTCGTCGATGTCGCCGTCGAGCACGCCCGATGGGTCGCTCGTCTCAGTGTTCGTCCGCAGGTCCTTGACCATCTTGTACGGCTGCAGCACGTAGGAGCGGATCTGGTTGCCCCAGCCGGCCTCGACGTGCACGCCCTTGATCTTCGCGCGTTCGACCTCGCGGCGCTCGATCTCCATCTCGAGGAGCCTCGACTCCAGTACGCGCATCGCGCTCTCGCGGTTCTGGTTCTGGGAGCGCTCGTTCTGGCACGTCACCACGATGCCCGTCGGGATGTGGGTGATGCGGACGGCCGTGTCGTTCTTCTGGACGTTCTGACCGCCGTGCCCACTCGCATGGTAGGTGTCCAGGCGGATGTCCTCCGGCTTGATCTCGATCGAGATGTCGCCCTCCTCGGCCTCCGGGAGCACCTCGACCAGAGCGAACGAGGTGTGGCGCGAGTGCGAGGAGTCGAACGGCGAGATGCGGACGAGGCGATGCACGCCGCGCTCGGAGCGCAGCAGGCCATAGGTGTTCTCGCCGGCGATGCGCACCTCGACGGATTTCACGCCGGCCTCTTCGCCGGAGCTGAGCGAGAGAATCTCGCTCGCGAACTTGTGGGCCTCCGCCCAGCGGAGGTACATGCGCAGCAGCATCTCCGCCCAGTCCTGCGCCTCGGTGCCGCCAGCGCCGGCGTGGATCGACAGCACGGCGTTGCGCGCGTCGTACGGGCCGCCCAGCGTCAGCGTGATCTCCAGCGCGTTGTACTCGCGCTCGAGGGTGGCGAGCTCGCTCTCGATGTCCGCGGTGAGTTCGGTCTGGTCGTCCTCGGACGCCTCGCCCGCGAGCTCGAGCAACGCCTCGAGATCACGCGATGCGGTCTCGAGGGTGTGCCAGGTCGCCAACAGAGATTCGAGGCGCGAAACAGCGCGCATCACGCTCTGGGCGTGTGCCCGGTCATTCCAGAGGTCGGGAGACTGCGCCTGATCGCGCAGCGCCGCTAGTTCTTGCTCTCGTTGAGGGAGGTCAAAGACGCACCTGCACGTCCTGGACCCGGGCAAGGAGCTCGGCGACCCGCTGCTTCAGTTCATCCATGCGCACATCTTCGCACGAACGGGCCTGAGCGGCGCGCCGGAGCCGACTGGCCGCGACGCGCGCGGGCGACTACACCCCCGCCGGCTGGAACAACTCGATGATGTTCCCGGAGGGGTCGAGCAGCAGCACCTGCGAGCCGCCGGGCCCGCTCACGACCTCGTTGCGGAACTGCGCGCCCGCGGCGCGGAGACGCGCCACCTCGGCAGCCACGTCCTCGACGATCAGGTGGATGCGATTCCAGCCGCCAGGCCCCGGCTGCGCCCCATCCGCCATCGGCCGGCCCGCAGAACTCAGCGGCCCGCTCAGCAGCAACCGGAGGTTCCCGCGCTGCACATCGGCGAACGCAGGCACGGCAACCGTCAGCGGCTCAAAGCCCAGCATCTTCGTGTAGAAGTCGAGCGACGCCTGCACGTCGTCGACCATGTAGCGAACACTCACTCGTTCGTCGGGCACGCGGAACACCTTCCAACTGGGCTCGCCGGCCAGGGTGGAGACGGCGATGGCGTGGAGCATAGCCACCGCACGCCTTCAATTGATCCGATACTGCGGGCAACCGGACCCCGCGACGATCGAGGGACTTCTGTGGCCAATGCCGCCTCTCGCGCTCCCGGATCGGCGATCGAGGTCTTCTGGGCTGCTCTGCGCCTCGGCCTCACATCGTTCGGCGGGCCCGTCGCGCACCTCGGCTACTACCGCGAGGAGTACGTGCGCCGCCGCCGCTGGCTGGACGATGCCGCGTACGGCGACCTGGTCGCGCTTTGCCAGTCGCTCCCGGGCCCCACGAGCAGTCAGGTCGGCATCGCGATTGGCACGCTGCGCGCCGGCTGGCCGGGCGGGCTGCTCTCGTTCATCGGCTTCACCGCCCCCTCGGCGATCGCCATGATCGCCTTCGCCTACGGCGTGACTGCGTTCGATGTGCGCAACGCCGGCTGGCTCCACGGGCTCGTCGTCGCCGCCGTGGCCGTGGTCGCGAACGCCGTCTGGGGCATGTCGCTCACTCTCGCGACCGGCCGCACGAGGGCGAGCATCGCGATCCTCGCCGCGGCTGTGATGCTGCTGGCTCCCTCGCCGCTGACACAGGTGCTGGTCATCGCCGCCGGAGCGGTCGGGGGCGCCGCGTTCCTCGCTGGTGAGGACGCGCCGACCGCCGAGGTCAGCGTCGACGACCGGGTGTCGAGACTGCACGGCCGTCGCGCGGGCGCGTTCGCCCTCGCCCTCTTCCTCGTGCTGCTCGCGGTACTGCCGGTGGCAGCCCACACGTTCGGCACGCAGGCGCTCGCGCTGATCGACGCGAACTACCGCGCGGGCTCGCTGGTGCTTGGCGGCGGCCACCTCGTGCTGCCATTGCTGCGCGAGTCCGTCGTACCGCCCGGATGGGTGACTGACGAGCGGTTCATCGCCGGCTACGGTGCGGCACAGGCGGTGCCCGGTCCGCTGTTCACCTTCGCCGCGTACCTCGGTGCGGTCGAGGGCCCGAGGCCGAACGGGTGGGCCGGCGGCCTCATCGCGCTCGGAGCGATCTACGTTCCGACGTTCCTGATGGTGTGGGGCATGCTGCCGTTCTGGGACCGCCTCCGCACCCACGGGAGCGTGCAGGCGGGGCTGCGAGGCGCCAGCGCGGCAGTGGTCGGCATCCTGCTGGCGGCCCTGTACACACCCGTCTGGACGAGCGCGATCCACGCGCCCGCGGACTTCGCCCTGGCCGTGGTGTGCTTTGGTCTGCTGACCGCGTGGAAACTGCCGCCGTGGCTCGTCGTCGTCGTGGCGGCGCTCGGCGGCCAGGCGCTCGCGCTCGTCTAGGTCAGTTCCTGCCCACGCGCGGCGCGGAGGGTGCTGACAACGAGCATCGCGATAGTCATCGGGCCGACGCCGCC